>NZ_JBFNFG010000002.1:0-326137 GCF_040888305.1 Streptococcus fermentans
ATAATATCTATAGGGGATTTACCCACTACAAATATTATAGAGCCTTTATAATTTATTTAAGAAACCGAAAACTTTGAATAAATATAAATCTTTAAAATTAATTAAACACATAGTCAGTAATTGTACATTTTTCAAATAAGTATGGTATAATTTGATAAGACAATCAGATGTTTTCTAATCGTAAAGGAGGTTATTATGAAGCATAAATTGTCTAAATGTTTAACATTTTTTTAATGTTTTTGCTAATAGGCTTATCAATAGTTAAATTATCAAAAACAGTTCAAGCGGATTCGGTGACGGGTTATAATCTTGATACTAAGATTATTCATGAGAGATCTGGCCTTGAATTGAGTGATAATGTGGAAGTTATTGCTGGGGAACGTTTAATCGCAACTTATCAATTAACTTTTCCAGATAATCAGAATATCTCTGAGAATGATCAATTGATTTTAGATATTCCTAGAGAGCTCAGATTGATTACAAATTTGACCTTTGAAGTTACAAATAGTAAGGGTACGAAGGTTGGTGTTGCTCATACAGATCCTAGTACAGGAAAAGTTACGGTAACTTTTACAGATTATTTTTCTAAGAGACCTGAGAATAAAGAGCTTTCTTTACAATTTAATTTAACGATTAATCGAGAAGTCGTTAAGGAGAGTCAACCAGTTACTGTTACCATTGGTCATAAGACTTATAGCTTCAAGTACAAACAAGATAGTGGTGAAGCAGGCGACTATGAGATGAAATACGGTTATCAAGATGATACAGATCCAAGTATTATTAAGTGGCGTATTCTCTTGAATGCCAATCAAGATATGATTCGTGGGATGACAATTACGGATACTTTTGGTAATGGACAAACCTTAATTCCTGAATCATTTAGAGCTGTTCGTTATGATACACAACCTACAAAAATTCGTAATGAGGCTCATATTCTCACGTTAGAGCCATCAGATAACTTTTCAAACAAGGCAGTATTCACTAAAAATGCTCAAGGAGGAATCACAGGCTTTACGATTCCATTTGGAGATAACTATCATTGGGCAATGTATATTGAATACTCTACTAAATTACCAGATGGAGTTCCTGCAGGTTCATTAGTATCGAATAATTTGGCATGGTCTGCCACAAATTTTAAGACACGTAGTATGGTACGTGAAGTCCGTCTAGAGTCAGGATCAGGTTTTGGTAACGCTGAAAAATCAGAAACAGTTATCTTAAAGGCTCACAAAACTTTAAAAGGGAAAACACTAGAAAAAGATCAGTTTAACTTTGCACTTTATGATGCTGCAAACCCTAGTGAACCTCTTCAAATTGTAAAAAATGCTGAAGATGGAAGTGTAACCTTCAATGCTATTAAGTATAAAAAAGAAGGAGTTTACAACTATATCATTCGTGAAGTTCTTCCTGAAAGCACTGATAATTACGATTATGATAGCCATGAACTAAAGGTTACTGTAACAGTAACGGATGATGATGGTATCAAAATGGGAACAGTGTCTTACGGTGAAGAGGAAACTACATTTACCAATATTTACCGAGGAACTACAAGTATAAAAGGTAAGAAAATATGGGATGATGCTGATAATAAAGCTGGCATCCGTCCCGATGTTATAACTGTTCGTCTATTGGCTAATGGTAAAGAAGTAGCAAGTAAATCAGTAAAATCAGAAGAGAATTGGAACTTTATCTTTGAGCAGCTACCTAAAAATGATGCTGAAGGAAATGCAATTGTTTATACTGTAGCAGAAGATAAAGTTGCAGGATATACGACTGTTATTGATCAGAAAAACTATATTATCACTAATACACATGTCCCTAATATTCCTGATATTCCTGAAGTGACAGAATTAAAAGTCAGCAAGCTTTGGGAGGATGCTGATAATAAAGCAGGAAAACGCCCAAATAGCATTAAGGTACAACTCTATGCTGATGGAAGTAAAGTAGGGCAAGAAGTTATTTTAAACGAAGATAATAATTGGACTCATACTTTTACAAATCTTCCGAAATATATAGCAGGAAAAATGATTAGCTATACAATTAGTGAGGTCAATGTTCCTGAGGGATATGTATCAAAAACAGTTCGAGAAAAGGAAACGAACCTAGTCTTGATTAACACTTATCAACCACCAGTGCCTCCAGGTCCAGTAACGCCTCCAGGTCCAGTAACACCTCCAGCACCAGTAACATCGTCAACGCCTGAAAAGAAAAAGGCTAATGAGTTACCGAAAACAGGTGAACAGAAAACTACAGTCTTAATCGTTTTAGGAGTAGCACTTGGTTTAGTTGGATTGAGTTTGGTTGCCAAACGTAAAAAATAGTATAAGAAAAAAATCATTTTCTAAAATATAATCAGGAAGTGCTTCTGATAGAAGATTTAAGAGAGGACGTCAAACTCCTCTCTTTTTTTGCTTAAGGGTAGAACTCTTAATTGATTTGTTTAGTATATTTATATTTCCAACAAAAATAAACCGTTTTCACTTGACAAAAATTGGTCTATACCATATAATGAAATAAAGAATATGGAGGACAAAATTATGAAAGTTATTCAAGTGGAAAATCCAATTGAAGGTGGAAAAGTTGCTTTTGATATCTTAAAAGAAAAATTGGAAAACGGTGCACAAACATTAGGGCTTGCAACAGGAAGTAGCCCTCTGGAATTTTACCAACGAATCGTTGAGAGCGATCTTGATTTTTCAAATCTCACAAGTGTAAACTTGGATGAATACGTAGGTCTTGATGGGGATAATCCTCAATCATACCGTTACTTTATGCAAGAAAATCTATTTAACAAGAAACCGTTTAAAGAAAGTTTCTTGCCACGTGGTGTCAAGGATAATGCAGAAGCAGAAGTAGAACGCTACAACCAAATTCTTGCTGACCATCCAGTTGACCTACAAATTTTAGGAATTGGTCGCAATGGTCATATTGGCTTTAATGAACCAGGCACACCATTTGATAGCCAAACTCACCTTGTAGAGCTTGACCAGTCTACAATCGAAGCTAACGCGCGCTTCTTTGAGAAGATTGAAGATGTTCCAACACAAGCTATTTCAATGGGGATTAAAAATATTTTGGATGCTAAATCTATCCTTCTCTTTGCTTATGGGGAATCAAAAGCAGAAGCTATCGCTGGAACTGTTGAAGGTCCTGTGACAGAAAGTCTTCCAGCAAGCAGCCTGCAAAACCATCCAGATGTGACTATTATCGCAGATGCAGCAGCACTCAGCTTGTTAAAGAAATAAGATTTTTATCATTAAAGACCATTCGATCCTATGGATTGGGTGGTTTTTTGGTCTGGATATGTTCAAAAATGAATACAGTTTTTCTGAAAGTGGTACAATAGTTCTAATAGTAGGGTGTATGATAGATTTTCCCTTGAAAAGAAGAATATATAATCTCCATTTTTTGAGAATTATTAATTCTTGAAAAAGAAATGTTATAGGTATTGATATGAAGAAGACAAATTTGATTGTTCTGCACTTTCTGCTTTTTGTCAGTATTTAGCAAAGATAGAAGCTATCAGTTTAGCTCAACTAAAGGATTTACATTTTATTCAAGAGCAGATACTTAAACATCTTGTCTGGCATTTTGATAGTCAGGATCTGTATATCATTTCTGATTTACCGTCAGATTATGGGAAATATCTAGATTCCATTGAGTGTGAAATAAATGAATTATTTGGCCGTCTGGAATGAATTTTATAAGTTGGGAACTAGGTTAGGTGTAAGGGGTAAATTTTGTAAAAATTAAATTGAATGATTTGGGAGAATTTCATTTTTTTCTTGACAATTTTCTTTATTCCGTGTAAAATAGAATAGATCTTGAACTTGAAGGGAGTGAAAAAAATGTCTAAAACAGTAGTACGTAAGAATGAATCTCTTGACGATGCTCTTCGTCGTTTCAAACGTGCAGTTACTAAAGCTGGTACTCTTCAAGAAACACGCAAACGTGAATTCTATGAAAAACCTTCTGTAAAACGCAAACGTAAATCAGAAGCAGCTCGTAAACGTAAAAAATTCTAATTAATAAGAAAGGCTAGACTTGTCTAGTCTTTTTTTGTTAGCTTCTAAGAGTCTGTTTAATCCCTTTTGATTGTTAAAATTATAAAGGTTACTTTCTTAAATAAATACCTCAAATACTGTTAAAAACATAAACTTCCTACTACAATTTGATATAATAGTAGGGAGAACTCGATTGAAGGAGAAAATTATGTCGGTTTTAGTCAAAGAAGTGATTGATAAGCTCAGACTAGACATTGTCTATGGTGAGCCAGAATTACTTGAAAAAGAAATCAATACAGGCGATATTTGTCGTCCAGGTCTCGAAATGACAGGTTATTTTGATTACTATACCCCAGAGCGGATTCAACTATTGGGGATGAAAGAGTGGTCTTATCTGATTAGCATGTCTTCTAATAATCGCTACCATGTTTTGCAGAAATTGTTCCAACCGGAAACACCTGCAGTTATTGTTGCGCGTGGTTTAGTGGTTCCAGAGGAAATGCTAAAGGCTGCTAGAGAATGTAAAATAGCTATTTTAACGAGTCGTACAGCAACAAGTCGTCTGTCTGGGGAATTGTCAAGTTACCTAGATTCTCGTTTGGCTGAGCGTGAAAGTGTACATGGTGTCTTGATGGATATCTATGGTATGGGTGTGTTAATCCAGGGCGACAGTGGTATTGGTAAGAGTGAGACAGGTCTAGAACTCGTGAAACGAGGACACCGTTTGGTGGCTGATGACCGTGTAGATATCTATGCTAAGGATGAAATGACTCTCTGGGGTGAACCAGCTGAAATCTTGAAGCATTTACTTGAGA
The DNA here is from genome assembly GCF_040888305.1 of Streptococcus fermentans. Taxonomy (NCBI): domain Bacteria; kingdom Bacillati; phylum Bacillota; class Bacilli; order Lactobacillales; family Streptococcaceae; genus Streptococcus; species Streptococcus fermentans. Next base: position 4,820 of record NZ_JBFNFG010000002.1, read on the forward strand.
TTCGTGGTGTTGGTATTATAGATGTGATGAGTCTTTATGGTGCCAGCGCAGTTAAGGATTCTTCACAAGTTCAGTTAGCTGTCTATCTTGAAAATTATGACACGCAAAAGACTTTTGATCGCCTAGGCAATAATGCTGAGGAATTGGAGATTTCTGGAGTATCCATTCCACGTATCCGCATTCCTGTAAAAACAGGACGTAATATTTCTGTAGTTATCGAAGCAGCAGCGATGAATTATCGTGCTAAGGAAATGGGCTTTGATGCTACTCGCTTGTTTGAAGAAAGATTGACAAATCTGATTGCAAAGAACGAGGTGAAAGATGATTGATCCAATCGCTTTTCAAATTGGTCCTTTAGCTGTTAGATGGTATGCACTCTGCATTGTTTCAGGTCTTGTTTTAGCGGTATATCTTGCCAGTAAAGAAGCGCCTAAAAAGAAGATTTTATCTGATGATATTTTGGACTTTATCTTAATTGCCTTTCCTTTATCCATCATTGGTGCTAGACTCTACTATGTTATTTTTAGATTTGATTATTATAGCCAACATCTGGGAGAGATTTTTGCTATTTGGAATGGTGGTCTTGCGATTTATGGTGGTTTAATTACTGGAGCGATTGTTCTCTATATCTTTGCTGATCGCAAATTAATCAATACTTGGGATTTCTTAGATATTGCAGCTCCGAGCGTCATGATTGCTCAGAGTCTAGGGCGTTGGGGAAACTTCTTTAACCAAGAAGCTTATGGAGCAGTCGTTGAAAATCTTGATTACTTACCTGATTTTATTAAGAATCAGATGTATATTGATGGCTCTTACCGCCAACCGACCTTCTTATACGAATCTATCTGGAATCTGATCGGTTTTGCCTTGATTGTCATTTTTAGACGCCGATTAAAGAATATCCGTCGTGGTCATATCACTGCTTTTTATCTAATTTGGTACGGATTTGGACGTATGATTATCGAGGGCATGCGTACGGATAGTCTCATGTTCTTTGGACTCCGAGTATCCCAGTGGTTGTCTGCCCTATTGATTGGCCTCGGTATTTATATCATCTTTTATCAAAATCGGAAAAAAGCACCATTTTATAATGTAAAAAAGGAGAATTAAAATGTTAGAAGTGGCTTATATTATTGTGGCGATTGCCTTGGTTGTATTTTTAGTTTATCTGATTATTACCCTTCAAAAAGTTGGTCGTGTAATTGATGAAACTGAAAAAACTGTTAAAACTTTAACATCAGATGTAGATGTAACTCTTCATCAAACAAATGAATTGCTTACAAAGGTCAACGTTCTTGTTGATGATATCAATGTCAAAGTTGCTACAATTGATCCCCTCTTTACAGCTGTTGCAGACCTCTCTGTTTCTGTTTCTGACCTAAATGAACAAGCACGTGTTTTGAGTAAAAAGGCATCATCTGCAGGTTCAAAAACATTAAAGACTAGTGCAGGCTTATCTGCCGTTCGTGTTGCAAGTAAATTTTTTAAAAAATAAAAAAGGAGTTGACTAATGGGAAAACTATCATCTATCCTTTTAGGAACAGTTTCAGGTGTTGCAGCTGCCTTGTTTCTAACAAGTGACAAAGGAAAACAAGTTAGAAGCCAAGCACAAGAATTTTTAGAAGATCTAAAAGAAGATCCTGAGTATGCTAAAGAGCAGGTTTATGAAAAATTAACGGATGTCAAAGAACAAACCAAAGAATTTGTTCTTAAAACAAAAGAGCAGATTGAATCTGGGGAAATTACTCTTGACACTGTTCTTGATAAAGCAAAATATCATGCTCAACAAGCGACTGAAGCTTCAAAAGAAACCTTGAATCATTTTAAATCACAACTGGAAGAGAAAGTAGTTGTGGAAGAAAAAGAAACTGGTCAAGAAATTGTCATCGAGCTTCAAGAAAATTAACATAGAATCACCATTTCTTGGTTTTCTAGAAAATCAAGAATGGTGATTTTTTTCTTGAGTGAACTCTTTGTGGTATAATAAATACTATGCAGAAGAAACCGACATCAGCCTATGTGCATATTCCGTTTTGCACACAGATTTGTTATTATTGTGACTTTTCAAAGGTCTTTATTAAAAATCAGCCAGTAGACAGCTATCTAGAGCATCTACTGCAAGAATTTCATTCTTATGATATTCAAAAATTGCGTACACTCTATATTGGTGGTGGGACACCGACAGCCTTGTCTGCTTCTCAATTGGAAGTTTTGTTAGAAGGATTGACTAAAAATCTGGACTTATCAATGTTGGAAGAGTTGACCATTGAGGCTAATCCTGGTGACCTGGATGCTGATAAGATTGCTGTCTTGCAAAATTCTGCAGTTAATCGTGTATCACTAGGAGTTCAGACCTTTGATGACAAAATGCTGAAAAAGATTGGGCGTAGTCATACGGAAAAGGATATTTATGAAAATATCGATCGTCTCAAACTTGCTGGTTTTGATAATATTTCCATTGACCTGATTTACGCTCTTCCTGGTCAGACTATGGACCAGGTCAAGGACAATGTTGCCAAGGCCATCGCTTTGGATATTCCCCACATGAGTCTCTATAGCTTGATTTTGGAAAACCATACGGTCTTTATGAATCGTATGCGTTGCGGGAAATTACCACTTCCTAAAGAAGAAGTAGAAGCTGAAATGTTCGAATATATCATTGCTGAATTAGAGAGTGCTGGTTTTGAGCATTATGAGATTTCTAATTTTTCTAAACCAGGATTTGAAAGTCGCCATAATCTTATGTACTGGGACAATGCTGAGTATTATGGTATAGGTGCAGGTGCGTCTGGCTATGTAAACGGTGTTCGCTATAAAAACCATGGGCCTATCCGCCATTATCTAAAGGCAGTAGAAGAAGGCAATGCTCGCATCAATGAGGAATATCTGAGTCTAAGGGAACAAATGGAGGAAGAGATGTTTCTTGGACTTCGCAAGAAGACAGGTGTTTCCATGAAACGATTCGAAGAAAAATTTGGTACATCTTTTGACAATTTATATGGTCAAGTTGTAAGAGATTTGTGTCATCAAGGTCTTTTACAAGTAGAAGGTCAACAAATACGAATGACAAAAAAAGGTCTCTTTTTAGGAGATACAGTAGCAGAACGATTTATATTGGAGTAGAATTATGGGCTTAACTTATCAAATGAAGATGAAAATTCCTTTTGATATGGCTGACATGAATGGTCATATCAAACTACCAGACGTTATCTTGCTGTCCTTACAGGTATCAGGGATGCAGTCAATTGAGCTGGGAGTGAGTGATAAGGATGTTTTAGAACAGTATAATCTAGTCTGGATTATCACTGATTATGATATCGATGTTGTACGTTTACCTCAATTTGCTGAGGAAATCACCATTGAAACGGAAGCCTTGACTTACAATCGTCTATTTTGCTACCGCCGTTTTACTATTTATGATGAAGCTGGTCAAGAAATCATTCGCATGGTAGCTACCTTTGTCCTTATGGATCGTGATAGTCGGAAGGTCCACCCTGTAGAACCAGAAATTGTCGCCCCTTATCAATCTGAGTTTTCTAAGAAACTTCTTCGCGGGCCAAAATACGCAGAGCTGGAAGAAGCGATTAGCAAAGATTACCACGTTCGTTTTTATGACTTGGATATGAATGGCCACGTCAATAACAGCAAATATCTAGACTGGATTTTTGAGGTCATGGGGGCAGATTTCCTAACCAATCATATTCCTAAAAAAATCAACCTCAAGTATGTCAAGGAAGTTCGACCAGGTGGTATGATCACTTCAAGTTACGAATTGAATCAACTAGAAAGCAACCACCAAGTCTCAAGTGATGGTGACATCAATGCTCAGGCAAAGATAACTTGGCAAGAAATATAATATAATTTTAAGGAGAAAGAAATGAGAATATTTTTAAGTTGGTCTGGATATAGAAGTAACTATTTGGCGAAGTGTTTTAAAGAATGGCTTCCCAATGTTTTACAATATGTCGAACCCTACATGTCAGAAAAAGATATAAAACTTGGAGAGAGGTGGGGGAAAAGCATAGAAGAAAACTTACGTTCTAATGATTTTGGTCTGGTGTTTATAACACCAGAAAATATAGATGCACCATGGATAAATTTTGAAGCAGGTGCACTATCAAAATCGTTGCAATCTCGATTAGTTCCGATTTTGTATGATACACAAGTTACTATTCTAAATAATGGTCCTCTTAAGCAATTTCAATCGTCAAAAGAAGTTTCAAAAGAATCCATTAAGCAGCTAATTCTGGATATAAATGAGTTTGCTGAAGAGACTGAACGTTTGAAAGAAGAACGTTTGGAATCAGCATTTGAGAAGTGGTGGGAAGATTTAGAGGAAAATTTAAATAAGACACCTGAAAATACTGAAGATAAAGAGCAAAAAATCCCTTCAAATGAGGAAATGTTAAATGTTATATTACATGAGATCAAGAATTTAAGAGAGCTTAATAGAAATCCTATAAGAAGGCTCCCTAATATATTTAATATTCCAATTGAACTATTAGATGATTTGGAAAAAATTAAGTTTGATCTTTCTAAGATGAAAGACGCAGTAGAATTTGATATTGATGAATCAAAGATTGAAACATTAGATATTGATATAGCTAAAATTTCAAAGGCTATATCTTATCTACAGAATTATAGACGAGAAACGAGAATAAATGACTTATAAAGGATATTTAATTGATTTAGACGGAACAATCTATAAGGGAAAAGATAGAATTCCAGCAGGTGAAGCTTTTGTTCATGAGTTACAAAAAAGAGAGATTCCTTATCTTTTTGTAACAAACAACACCACTCGTACACCTGAAAGTGTTCAAGAGATGCTAGCCAATCAGTTTAACATTGACACGCCTGTATCGACGATCTATACTGCAACTTTAGCTACAATTGATTACATGAATGACCTAGGACTTGAAAAGACAGTCTATGTCATCGGAGAAGCAGGCCTAAAGGAGGCCATTCAAGCAGCAGGGTATGTCGAAGATAAAGAGAATCCAGCCTATGTGGTTGTTGGTTTGGACTGGCAAGTAGACTATGAAAAATTTGCTACTGCAACCCTAGCTATCCATAAAGGTGCTCATTTTATCGGCACCAACCCAGATTTAAATATTCCAACGGAACGTGGACTTTTACCTGGTGCCGGTTCTCTGATTACTCTTCTTGAAGCAGCAACTCGCGTAAAACCAGTTTATATTGGAAAACCAAACGCGATTATTATGGACAAGGCTGTTGAACACCTAGGACTTGAACGCCAAGAAATTGTCATGGTGGGAGATAATTATCTTACTGATATTCGAGCTGGTATTGACAATGGCATTCCTAGTCTTTTGGTAACGACAGGATTTACAAAACCTGAAGAAGTAGAGGATTTGCCAATTGCACCAACTCATGTCCTCTCAAGTCTAGCGGAGTGGAATTTCGATGAAAACTAAGTTTACTTTTGTAGGAAGTATTCTCTTTCTCCTCTCGCTTGCGATTTTATTGACTATTTACCTGGCTTGGTTGATTTACCCTCTGGAGATTTCTTGGTTAAACTTGACAAATCGTGTTCATCTGCAACCTCAGACCATCCAGCATAATTTTAATGTTTTGATGGATTATTTGACCAATCCATTAAATCAAGCATTGGGAATGCCAGATTTTCCTTCATCAGCTTCTGGCATCCATCATTTTGCAGTTGTGAAGGGATTCTTCCATCTAGCGCAAGGAGTAGCGATAGTTACCCTACCGATTTTCTATCTTTTTTGGAAGCAAGTCATTCAGAAAGGTTTTCTGCCACTCTATCGTAGAGCACTCTTAATCATACTTTCTCTACCTTTGGTTCTTGGTTTAGTTGGTGTCTTCATTGGATTTGAGCAGTTCTTTACTTTGTTTCACCAAATTCTTTTTGTAGGTGATGATACCTGGTTATTTGATCCGGCAAAGGATCCAGTCATTCTTATCCTACCAGAGGACTTTTTCCTCCATGCCTTTCTTCTATTTTTCTGCTTGTATGAATTGATTTTTGGATTTATGTACCTTCAGAGTCGAAAAACAAATAGATAAGTGAAGAAAAGTATTACTGATTCCAAATAAAATGTAGGAAAAACTATCGTTTATAACATGAATATTTCTATATTTAAGCAAAACATTCATATGTGATTCCCAAAAACCTATTTTTCTTGAAAAAGTAGGTTTTTTTACGGAAATAACTAGTCAAGCGCTTTATTTTTTTGTATAATAGAAATAGAAAAGTATGTAAAGAAGAGGAAAGCATGATTACACTATTTTTATCACCGAGTTGTACATCATGTCGTAAAGCAAAGGCCTGGCTTGAGAAGCATAAAGTGCCCTTCCAAGAGCATAATATTATGACCAGCCCTTTAACGAGAAAAGAACTGCAACACATTCTTTCCTTGACCGAAAATGGTACTGATGACATCATCTCGACTCGTTCAAAGATTTTTCAAAAATTGAATATTGATGTAGAGAGTATCTCAGTATCGGAGTTGCTTCATTTAATTGAGCAGTATCCAAGTCTTTTGCGTCGTCCGATTATTATTGATGCCAAGCGGATGCAAATCGGTTTTAATGAAGATGAGATTCGTGCTTTTCTCCCTCGTAGTTACCGTAAACAAGAACTGAAAGAAGCTACATTGAGAGCTGGTATTAATTAGATGAATAAACAGTATAGTTACCCACTAGATTTGTCGTGGAGCACTGAAGAACTTGCTTCAGTGCTTTCTTTTTTTAATGATGTTGAAGCAGCCTATGAGACTAAGGTAGAAGCAAAGAAACTACTAGATTCCTACAAGGGATTCAAAGCGGTTGTTCCAAGCAAGAGTGAAGAGAAACGCTTGGGCCGTGAATTTGAATCTGCAAGTGGTTATTCCTTCTATCGAGTTGTCCAATTAGCCAAAGAACAAGGGGAAGGGAAGATTTCGCTTGGAAAATAAATTTGTATTTGCCAAAGAGATTGTCAAGGAAGCAGGAGACTATATTCTAGCTCACATGCAGGAAGAATTGCATATTGAGAGAAAATCATCTCCTACAGACTTGGTGACTCGTTTGGACAAGGAAGTTCAGAATTTTTTGGTTGATAGGATTCGTTCGCATTATCCTGATGACCAATTTTGTGCAGAAGAGGGCTGTCTGCGTGCTTCAGTTGGATATGGATCTGTTTGGGTCATTGATCCCATTGATGGTACTAACAACTTTGTCGCACAAGGTGAAGATTTCGCCATTATGGTAGCGTATTTTGAAAACGGTGTGGGTCAGTTTGGGATCATTTATGATGTCATGAAAGGTCATTGTTATCATGGAGGAGGTGCTTTTCAGGCCTGTCTCAATGAAGAACTCTTGCCGAATTTTAAGGATAAGCCCTTGCGTGATTTTCTAATTGCGAGTAATGCTGGTATGTTGGAAACAAACGCTTGGGGTGTAGCAGAATTGGCTAATGCTTCACTTGGTGTGCGAATATATGGAAGTGCAGCTATCAGCTTTTCAAAAATCCTCTCAGGTCAGCTATTGACCTATATCACCTATCTCCAACCTTGGGATTATGCTGCAGCTAGTATTATAGGAGAAAGTTTAGGGTATCAGATTGTAACCTTAACTGGAGAACCGGTGGATTTTCAGACACGACAACCAATTATGATGGTTCCAACTGACAAGTTGGCAGAAATCCAATCCTATATCTATGAAAGGAAATAAACTTACATGCAATTTCCAGAAGGATTTGTAAAAAAATATGAAGTAATATTGGGAGATGAGGCAAGAGCTTTTCTTGCCTCTTTTGATGATGAGGCAGTTTCCGCTTTTCGCATCAATCCCTTAAAAGAAAGCCAAGTTTCTTTTTCAGATGCTATTCCACATACACCTTGGGGCTATTATGGCAAGGTTTCTGGGAAATCTCCTGAGCATGTAACAGGTTTGGTCTATTCCCAAGAACCTGCTGCACAAATGGTTGCACAAGTAGCTCAACCAAAACCAGGTATGAAGGTCTTGGACTTGGCAGCGGCTCCCGGTGGTAAATCCACTCAACTTGCAGCCTATCTTGCAGGAGAAGGTCTTCTTGTTTCCAATGAAATTTCTAGCAAGCGAGCTAAGATTTTGGTTGAAAATATGGAACGGTTTGGAGCGTCAAATGTAGTTGTGACCAATGAATCTGCCGATCGTTTGGCTAAAGTGTTTAAGGGATATTTTGACCTAATTGTTCTAGATGCTCCATGTTCTGGAGAAGGGATGTTCCGAAAACAGCCAGATGCTATGGATTATTGGAGTGTAGAATATCCAAGCCAATGTGCTGACTTGCAGCGTGAAATTCTAGAGGATGCGGTCACCATGTTGGCTGATGGTGGCCGTTTGGTCTATTCTACCTGTACCTGGGCTCCAGAAGAAAATGAAGAAATTGTCCAATGGTTACTGGATAGCTATGATTTTGAATTGATCCCAGTTCAACATATCAATGGAATGGTCCCTGGGATTGACTTACCTGAAGCCGCTAGAATGTACCCACATCACTTTAAGGGAGAAGGACAGTTTGTTGCCCATTTACAATTTCGAGGGGAAAATAAAGTCTCTAAGTTCAAGCCTTCTAAATCCAACCTCTCTCGAGAACAGATTTCCTTATGGCAGGATTTTGAGAAGAAACATTTAAAAGAGAAACTGGCTGGAGTCCTACAGGTTTTTGGAGACCAACTGTATTTATTGCCAGAAGGTCTACCAGATTTAGGAAAACTAAGAATTGCACGAAACGGACTTCATCTTGGAACCTTTAAGAAAAAACGTTTTGAACCAAGTTTTGCACTTGGCCTAGCTTTGAAACCAAGTCAAGTCAATCAAGGAATTGAAATTCATCAAGAGGACTTTGTCAAATATGTATCTGGTGAAACAGTTCAATTATCTGAAACTTTGCCAAATGGGTGGTACCAAGTTTTGGTTGCTGGAAATGGTTTAGGTTTTGCAAAAGTGACAGGAAATACATTGAAGAATTATTTCCCTAAGGGCTTGAGGTTTCAGGTGAAAAACTAGTCAAAATCAGTATTCTATGTTATAGTGGAAGTATGGATTTTTTGCATAAAACATAGAAAAATAGGGCGAAATTCCAAGCTATTCATCATTATTTTCAAGGAGACAAATAGTGAAAAAATTTAAAAAACTCACACTCTCTCTTGCGACTCTTTTACTTGCTGGTTTGTTAGTAGGATGTGCAAGTTGGATAGATCGTGGGGAGTCTATGACGGCTGTTGGTTCAACTGCTCTCCAACCTTTAGTCGAGGCGGCTGCAGATGAATTTGCATCAGCTCACATCGGAAAAACAGTCAATGTTCAAGGTGGTGGTTCTGGTACAGGACTGTCGCAGGTTCAGTCAGGAGCGGTAGATGTCGGTAACTCCGATGTATTTGCGGAGGAAAAAGACGGTATTGATGCCTCAGCATTGGTCGACCATAAGGTAGCTGTTGCAGGTTTGGCTGTTATTATCAATAAAGAAGTAGATGTTGATAATCTAACGACGGATCAGCTCCGACAAATCTTCACAGGAGAAATTACCAACTGGAAAGAAGTCGGTGGGAAAGATTTAGCCATCTCTATTATCAACCGTGCGGCAAGTTCAGGTTCTCGTGCGACTTTTGACAGTGTGATCATGGATGGGCAATCAGCAATGCAAAGTCAGGAACAAGATTCAAACGGGATGGTCAAATCAATTGTTTCTCAGACCCCTGGAGCTATTTCCTACCTAGCATTTGCCTATGTTGATGATTCTGTTGGGACTATCAAACTCAACGGCTATGAACCAATTTCTGAGAATGTAACCACGAATAACTGGCCTTTGTGGTCTTATGAACATATGTATACACTTGGCGAGCCAAATGAATTAGTTGCCGAATTCCTAAACTTTGTCCTTTCAGATGAAGCTCAGAATGGAATCGTTAAAGGAATGGGTTATATTTCTGTCAAGGAAATGAAGGTTGAAAAAGATGCTGCAGGGACTGTAACAGCGCTAGAAGGGAGCCAATAATGAATCAAGAAGAATTATCTAAAAAATTGCTCTCTCCGTCAAAAAACTCTCGTCTTGAGAAATTAGGAAAAGGGCTAACTTTTGCCTGCCTTTCTTTGATTGTCATCATTGTAGCCATGATTTTGATTTTCGTGGCTCAGAAAGGGTTATCTACCTTCTTCGTCAATGGTGTTAACATTTTTGAATTTTTATTTGGACAGACTTGGAACCCTTCAGGGAAACAATTTGGTGCTCTTCCGATGATTTTAGGTTCCTTTATTGTTACCATCCTATCAGCTCTTATTGCAACACCATTTGCCATTGGGGCTGCAGTCTTTATGACAGAAGTATCACCAAAAGGGGCAAAGATTTTGCAACCTGCTATTGAACTCCTAGTTGGGATTCCTTCAGTAGTTTATGGATTTATCGGATTGCAGGTCGTCGTACCATTTGTACGTAGTGTCTTTGGTGGGACAGGTTTTGGTATTTTATCAGGGATTTTCGTTCTCTTTGTTATGATCTTGCCGACTGTAACCTTTATGACAACTGATAGCTTACGTGCAGTTCCTCGTCACTACCGTGAAGCTAGTTTAGCTATGGGAGCAACTCGTTGGCAAACAATCTGGCGTGTTACTTTGAAGGCTGCTCGTTCAGGTATTTTTACGGCTGTAGTCTTTGGTATGGCGCGTGCTTTCGGTGAAGCTCTTGCGATTCAGATGGTTGTTGGTAACTCAGCAGTTGTTCCAACTTCATTGACGACACCAGCAGCGACTTTAACATCTGTATTGACCATGGGAATTGGTAATACCGTTATGGGAACTGTTGATAATAATGTTCTTTGGTCACTGGCCCTAGTATTGCTCTTGATGAGCTTGGCCTTTAACAGTGTGATTAAATTGATTACGAAAGAAAGAGGAAAGAAAAACTATGCACGCTAAGAAATTAGATAAACTTGCTACAGCTGTCCTCTATACCATCGCAGGAATCATTGTGACCATTCTAGCTTCCTTGATTCTCTATATCTTGGTTCGAGGATTGCCACATGTTTCTTGGTCTTTCTTGACTGGAAAATCATCTTCTTACCAAGCAGGTGGAGGTATTGGAATTCAGCTTTATAATTCCTTCTTCCTTTTGGTCATCACCTTGTTCATCTCTGTGCCTTTGTCAATGGGAGCTGGAATTTACTTGGCTGAGTATGCCAAAAAAGGTCGTGTTACCAACTTCGTTCGTACCTGTATTGAAATCTTGTCATCTCTACCATCCGTCGTAGTCGGTCTCTTTGGTTACCTTATCTTTGTAGTTCAGTTTGAGTATGGATTTTCAATTATTTCAGGTGCCTTGGCTTTGACCGTCTTTAACCTTCCCCAGATGACACGTAATGTTGAAGACAGTTTGAAGCACGTTCACCATACGCAACGTGAAGCTGGTTTAGCACTTGGACTTTCTCGTTGGGAAACAGTTCTTCATGTTGTCATTCCTGAAGCCCTACCTGGTATCGTTACGGGTGTTGTCCTTGCATCAGGTCGTATCTTTGGTGAAGCTGCAGCTCTTATCTACACAGCTGGACAATCAGCACCAGCTCTTGACTGGTCAAACTGGAATGTACTCAGCGTAACTAGTCCAATCTCAATCTTCCGTCAAGCAGAAACCTTGGCCGTCCATATCTGGAAAGTCAACAGTGAAGGAACTATTCCTGATGGAACCCTTGTTTCAGCAGGTTCTGCTGCGGTGCTCCTAATCTTTATCTTAATCTTTAACTTTGGAGCTCGCAAACTCGGAAGCTACCTACACAAGAAATTAACCGCTGCCTAAAGGAGAAGCCATGTCAAAATATAATTGGGATGAAAAGCATATCATTACCTTTCCAGAAGAAAAAGTGGCCCTCTCTACTAAGGATTTACATGTTTACTACGGTAAAAACGAATCCATTAAGGGCGTCGATATGCAATTCGAAAAAAATAAAATCACGGCCTTGATTGGTCCGTCTGGATCAGGAAAATCAACCTACTTACGCAGTCTCAACCGTATGAATGATACCATTGATATTGCAAAAGTTACAGGACAGATTCTCTATCGAGGTATTGACGTTAACCGTCCTGAAATCAATGTTTATGAAATGCGTAAACATATTGGAATGGTGTTCCAACGTCCAAATCCATTTGCTAAATCAATCTATCGTAATATTACTTTTGCACATGAACGTGCAGGAGTCAAGGACAAGAAAGTTCTAGATGAAATTGTAGAAACATCTCTTCGTCAAGCTGCCCTCTGGGATCAGGTAAAAGACGACCTTCATAAGTCTGCCTTGACCCTATCAGGTGGTCAACAGCAACGTCTTTGTATCGCTCGTGCCATCTCTGTGAAACCAGATATCCTCTTGATGGATGAACCTGCATCAGCCTTAGATCCGATTGCTACAGCTCAACTTGAAGAAACCATGCTTGAGTTGAAGAAGGACTTTACCATTATCATCGTAACTCACAGTATGCAACAGGCTGCGCGTGCCAGTGATTATACAGGATTTTTCTACTTGGGTGACTTGATTGAGTATGATAAGACTGCTAATATTTTCCAAAATGCTAAGCTACAGTCAACCAATGACTATGTAACTGGACACTTTGGTTAGAAAGGGAACAGTATGACAGAACCGATTTTACAGGTTTCAGACCTGTCAGTCTATTACAATAAAAAGAAGGCCTTGAATAGTGTTTCCTTATCATTCCAACCCAAGGAAATTACAGCCCTTATCGGTCCGTCTGGATCAGGGAAATCAACACTTCTAAAGGCTATTAACCGAATGGGTGACCTTAATCCTGAAGTGACGACAACTGGATCAGTGGTTTATAACGGTCACAACATCTATAGCCCTCGTACAGATACAGTTGAATTGCGTAAGGAAATTGGAATGGTTTTCCAACAACCAAATCCTTTCCCTATGTCTATCTATGAAAATGTGGTCTACGGTCTCCGTATTAATGGAGAAAAAGACAAGCAAGTCTTGGATGAAGCTGTGGAGAAGGCTTTACAGCGTGCTTCAATCTGGGATGAGGTTAAGGACCGTTTGCATGACTCTGCCATTGGTCTTTCAGGTGGGCAACAGCAACGTGTTTGTGTGGCACGTGTATTGGCGACTAGTCCTAAAATCATCCTTTTGGATGAACCAACTTCAGCCTTGGACCCTATTTCTGCTGGTAAGATTGAGGAAACCTTGTATGGTCTAAAAGACAAATACACCATGCTCTTGGTCACTCGTTCTATGCAGCAAGCATCTCGAATCTCTGATAAGACAGGATTTTTCCTCAATGGAGATTTGATTGAATTTAACGATACCAAGGAAATGTTCCTCTATCCTCAACATAAGGAGACAGAGGACTACATTTCAGGTAAATTTGGATAAGGAGTGAGAAGATGTTACGATCTCAATTTGAAGAAGATTTAGAGAAATTGCATAATCAGTTTTATGCTATGGGACAAGAAGTTCTTTCCCAAATCAATCGTACCGTACGTGCTTTTGTAACGCATGACCGTGACATGGCTAAAGAAGTCATAGAGGAAGATGCAGAAGTAAACGAATACGAAGTGAAACTTGAAAAGAAATCATTTGAAATGATTGCCCTACAACAGCCAGTTTCACAAGACTTACGTACAGTTTTGACAGTTTTAAAAGCTGTCTCAGACCTAGAACGTATGGGAGACCATGCAGTATCTATCGCAAAAGCAACGATTCGTATGAAGGGTGAGCAACGTATCCCTGCAGTTGAAGAAGAAATTAAAAAAATGGGTCGTGAAGTAAAAAACTTTGTTGAAGCCGCTTTAGAACTTTATTTGAATGGTTCTGTGGATCAAGCCTATGAAGTTGCAACTATGGATGAAAATATCAACCATTACTTTGATAACATTCGAGACCTTGCTACAGAGGAAATCAAAAAACATCCAGAAGCTATCGTCACAGGTCGTGATTATTTCCAAGTTATTTCTTACTTAGAACGCATCGGTGACTATGCCAAAAATATCTGTGAATGGGTTGTTTATTTTGAAACAGGTAAGATTGTTGAATTGTAAGATTGATTAATTATGCAAAAAAAGGAGCTTTTTAGTAAGTAAAAGCTCCTTTTTTGAAACAAAAATTGAAAATATTTCATAAAAATTTAGAATATGCTTGACAAACAAAGTTTATAGAGTTATAATTATACAAAATTAACAGAGAGGTTGTTTATTTATGAAATTTAAAAAATTGATATTTGTCTTATGTAGTTTTCTTGCAAGCTTCTTTTTAGTAGCTTGCCAATCGTCTAGCTCAAGCTCACAGTCTGCAGTGGAGGCCATCAAGCAAAAAGGGAAATTAGTGGTCGCAACTAGTCCAGACTATGCTCCTTTTGAGTTTCAATCCCTTGTAGATGGTAAGAACCAAGTCGTAGGTGCTGATATTGACATGGCGCAAGCAATCGCTGATGAACTTGGAGTGAAATTGGAAATTTCAAGCATGAGCTTTGATAATGTCTTGACTAGTCTTCAGACAGGTAAGGCTGATTTGGCCATTGCGGGAATCAGTGCAACTGAAGAAAGACAAGAAGTCTTTGATTTCTCAATTCCTTACTATGAAAATAAAATTAGCTTCCTTATCAGAAAATCAGATCTTGAAAAATACAAGGATTTGGACTCTCTAGCAAGTGCTAATATTGCAGCTCAGAAAGGAACTGTTCCTGAATCTATGGTTAAAGAGCAACTTCCAAAGGCACAGTTGACATCTTTGACAAACATGGGCGAAGCAGTCAATGAGCTTCAATCAGGTAAGGTTGATGCTGTTCATATGGATGAACCAGTTGCTCTAAGCTATGCTGCTAAGAACTCAGATTTGGCAGTTGCTACAGTAAGCTTGACTATGAAAGAAGGCGAAGCAAATGCTGTAGCTATCAAAAAAGGTAACTCAGATTTGAAAGAAGTAGTTGATAAGGTCATCCAAAAACTGAAAGATGACGGAACTTACCAAACTTATCTTGAAAAAGCTGCTAAGCTAACAGAAGTAGAACAATAAAAAATAACAGAGTTGGATTTCAGTCCAGCTCTGTTTTTAAATAGCTTAGTGTTTCTTCAATATTTTCTAGGGGGACTTTTGCAAAGTGATAAGGGCAGTTCGCTAGATAGGAAGATTCAAAGAAGTCGAGTTCTAGAGGACTATGTTTAAGACTAGCGATGCTAGGATAGTTCCTGAGATCAAGCAAAAGCCCATCATGAAGTGGATAGCTCGGTAGGGAAATAGGATAGCTTTGTAAGAGCTGTTGGATGTGCTCTTGACTTTTTTCTTGCAGTGCCAATCGTGCTAGTCTGTTTTTCTCAAAGAGTTGACTATCAATATAGAGTGACAGGGCCTTTTGCATGATAAGGTTGTTGTCATAGTCGAGAATGTTTTTATAGGTTACAAAAGCTTTCTTGATCGCATTAGGAAGAAGTAGGGCAGTAATCCGAAGGGCAGGAAATAGACTGGTAGAAAAGGACTTGATGTAGATGACCAAATCATGTTGGTCTAAATAATGAAAGGTTTGTCCCATTTTAGGATCCAAGTCCCCCAGATAGTCATCCTCAACGATATAAATCTGATATTTTGCAGCTAAGTCAAGGATAGCAAGTTTTTCCTCTTCAGAATAAGAATGGCCCAGAGGATAGTGGAAACGAGGAATGGTATAGAAGAACTTAATCTTTCCGCTTTTAAACTGTTCCTCAAGTTCTTTCAGGTCAATGCCGTCCACTCGACGTTCAATGGTTTGAAAGGGAAGATTTTGAGCTAGTAGCAGCTGGTTCATTCGATGATAGGTCGGTTGTTCAACCAGTATTTCCTGAGCTTGACCTGGAAAATCGATCTGAGAAAGAATAAACAGTGCTTGTTGGGTTCCAGACGTCAAGACCAACTGGTCTGCCTTACTATAAATGGCTTGATCAAAGAGCAATGTCTGTACAGACTGACGTAATTCTTCTAAACCTTCTTGATGTTCATAGTAGTTGTAGAGATAATTTTCTCGCCCAATCAAGCTCTCATTGACACACAGACGAAAATCATCATAGGCAGCTGCGTGTTCATCATTGACTGAGATAATTAGATCTTCATGACTGGTTTGTTGCTCCAATACATAATAACCACTTTGAGGTTTGGAGTAGATATATTTCTGGTATCGGAGTTCTAAGAGTGCGCGCTGTATGGTGTCTTTGCTACAGTGAAAATCTTGACTAAGTTTTCGGATAGATGGTAGGCGACTTCCAGTTGGAAATCTACCTGATTCTATCTCATTTTTTAGATAGTGAACGACTTGTTCATACTTGCTTTCTTGCTTCATCCCAGACCTCTCATGATTTTGTTACATTGTACCTTTTTTTTAGAAGTTTGGCAATGTTATACTCTTCGAAAATCTCTTCAAACCGCGTCAACGTCGCCTTGTCGTAGGTATGGTTACTGACTTCGTCAGTTCTATCCACACCCTCAAAACAGTGTTTTGAGCTGACTTCGTCAGTTCCATCTACAATCTCAAAGCAGTGCTTTGAGCAACCTGCGGCTAGTTTCCTAGATTGCTTTTTGATTTTCATTAAGTATTAAAAGGCAGTCTAGCATTCAATTCTAATCAGAAATGTGATATACTTAGTAAGTAAAATTTTCAAAGAAGAGTGAGATGATGAAGGTGCAAGAACCAGTTAAATTATTCCAATACAATACCTTGGGAGCCTTGATGGCGGGACTTTACGGTGGAACCATGACCGTTGGTGAATTGCTTGAACATGGTGATTTAGGATTAGGAACCCTGGATTCTATCGATGGAGAATTGATTGTCTTAGATGGGAAAGCTTATCAGGCTAAGGGATCAGGTGAGAAACCTGAAATTGTGGAAGTTTCACCAGATGCCTTGATCCCCTATGCAGCAGTTGTACCCCACCAGGCAGAAGTTATTTTCCGCCAGCGTTTTGAAATGACTGATCAGGAACTTGAAAAACGTATTGAGTCCTATTATGATGGAGAGAATCTTTTCCGTTCCATCAAGATTCATGGTGATTTTAAGCATATGCATGTTCGTATGATTCCAAAATCAACAACTGAAACGAAGTTTGCTGAGGTTGCGACGCATCAGCCTGAATATAGCTGCGACAATGTCTCAGGAACTATCGTCGGATTCTGGACACCTGAAATTTTTCATGGCGTCAGTGTAGCAGGCTATCATTTGCACTTTATCTCAGACGATTTAACCTTTGGTGGCCACGTTATGGACTTTGTTATCAAGGAAGGAATTGTTGAGGTAGGAGCTGTTGACCAGCTGGATCAACGTTTCCCTGTCCAGGATCGTCAGTACCTCTTTGCTAAGTTCAATGTTGATGAGATGAAAAAAGATATCGATCAGGCTGAATAAAAGGAGAAAAGTATGAAAATTCATGTAATAATTACTATGATAGCTTTAGTTGTATTTCTTATAGCAGCCATTTGGTATGCAAAAAAGAAATACAAGATTAACCTTTCGGTACTAGGTCTTGGGGCAGTGGCATTCTTTGTTTCTTCTCAAGTCTTGGAGAAAATCGTTCACCTTTTGGTACTTCATCCACAAAAAGATGGAACCATTTCGCTCATGCAGGAGCATCCTTTTTTATATGTCCTTTATGGAATTGCTATGGCAGCTATCTTTGAAGAAACGGCTCGCCTTGTCTTCTTTAAATGGTTAGAGAAGAAGAGAAGCTTAGAAGATTCAGATGCCTTAGCTTATGGGTTGGGGCATGGAGGTTTGGAGTTGCTCTACCTCGGAATGGGAAGTTTGATTAGTCTTTTGATCCTCCTTTCATTATTAGAGTCTTCAAATCCCGATGTAGCGAATCTCCTTCCAAAAACTACACTCGAAACAGTTCAATCTCTATCTGCTTGGCAGGTTTATTTACTAGGTGTTGAACGTATACTTGCTCTGGTGATGCAAATTGGTCTCTCTTTCTGGGTTTATCAAGCAGTTCGCCAAAAGAAATGGATTTACCTAGTAGCGGCTTATGGTTTGCACGCCCTATTTGATTTGGCTCCGAGCCTATCTCAAGTTGGTTGGTTGTCAAATCCACTTCTCGTAGAAGGATTGTTAGCAGTGGAAGTTATTATTTTTATTTACTTTACAAAAACGATCTTTTATAAAAAGCAATAATACAAAAAAGAGGTTCATCCTCTTTTTAGTTTGAGCTTTTGAAAAAGCTAACCAAATCATCGATAATTAGAGCTAAAAATGGTATAATGGAATGAATTTTATAAAAGGATTAGAAAAATGACAGTGTTAGATAAACTAAAAGAAACCCTAGAAGGAATCGATATTCGATTCGATGAACCGCTAAAAACTTATACCTATACCAAAGTTGGAGGGAAGGCAGATTATTTAGTTTTTCCACGCAATCGCTATGAGATGGCTCGTGTGGTAAAATTTGCCAATCAGGAAAACATTCCTTGGATGGTTCTTGGAAATGCAAGTAACATTATCGTCCGTGAGGGTGGAGTACGTGGCTTTGTAATCATGTGTGACAAGCTCAATAATGTTTCTGTTGATGGTTACACTATTGAGGCTGAAGCTGGAGCTAACTTGATTGAAACCACTCGTATTGCCCTCCGTCATAGTTTGACTGGTTTTGAGTTTGCTTGTGGAATTCCAGGAAGCGTCGGTGGTGCTGTCTTTATGAATGCTGGCGCTTATGGTGGCGAGATTGCTCATGTTCTCCAGTCTTGTCAAATCTTGACTAAGGAAGGTGAAATCGAAACCTTGTCTGCTAAAGACTTGGCCTTTGGTTATCGTCATTCAGCCATTCAAGCATCAGGAGCAGTAGTCCTATCTGCTAAGTTTGCCTTAGCTCCAGGTAATCACCAAGTCATCAAACAAGAGATGGATCGCTTGACCCACCTTCGTGAACTCAAGCAACCTTTAGAGTATCCTTCTTGTGGATCAGTCTTTAAACGTCCGGTAGGTCATTTTGCGGGACAATTGATTGCAGAAGCGGGTTTGAAAGGATATCGTATTGGTGGCGTAGAAGTTTCAGAAAAGCACGCAGGCTTTATGATTAATGTTGCTGATGGAACTGCTAGAGATTATGAAGACTTGATTGAGTCTGTCATTGAAAAGGTTAAAGAACACTCAGGTGTTACTCTCGAGCGAGAAGTTCGTATCTTGGGTGAACATGAGTAATTACTAGAAATAGCTTAGCTGCTACTAACTAGAATGTCGAGGGGGTGAAAGCCTATCGGTAGCGAAGATGCATGCAGGAGGTCTAACTCCCTGCAAGAGGTAGTGGCGGCCTGACAGAGCCCTGATCTGTTAATCTATGAAAAAGAAGGAATTTATGCCAATTGAAAAAACCAATTATCGAATTCAAAAACGTTTCTAAAGTTTTTGAAGATAGCAACACCAAGGTTCTCAAAGATATTAATTTTGAGTTGGAAGAAGGGAAATTTTATACACTGCTAGGAGCATCTGGTTCAGGAAAATCAACCATTCTCAATATCATTGCTGGTTTGCTGGATGCAACCACTGGAGATATTTTACTGGATGGCGTGCGAATCAATGATATCCCAACTAATAAGCGCGATGTTCATACAGTCTTCCAATCTTATGCCTTGTTTCCGCATATGAATGTCTTTGAAAATGTTGCCTTTCCATTGCGTTTGCGTAAGGTCGATAAAAAAGAAATCGAACAACGTGTATTAGAAGTTCTCAAAATGGTACAGTTGGAAGGTTTTGAAAAACGTTCAATCCGTAAGCTTTCTGGAGGACAACGCCAGCGTGTAGCTATTGCGCGTGCGATTATCAACCAGCCTCGTGTGGTACTCTTGGATGAACCTTTGTCAGCCTTGGACTTGAAATTGCGAACAGACATGCAGTACGAACTGCGTGAACTGCAGCAGCGATTGGGCATTACCTTTGTTTTTGTTACCCATGATCAAGAAGAAGCCTTGGCTATGAGTGACTGGATTTTCGTTATGAATGACGGTGAAATTGTTCAGTCAGGAACACCAGTTGACATCTACGACGAGCCAATCAACCACTTTGTTGCAACCTTTATCGGTGAATCAAACATCTTGCCTGGAACTATGATTGAGGACTACTTGGTCGAGTTTAACGGCAAACGCTTTGAAGCGGTCGACGGTGGGATGAAACCAAATGAACCGGTTGAAGTCGTGATTCGTCCAGAAGACTTGCGCATAACACTTCCAGAAGAAGGCAAGCTCCAAGTTAAGGTCGATACTCAGCTCTTCCGTGGGGTTCACTATGAGATTATCGCCTATGATGAACTGGGTAATGAATGGATGATTCACTCAACTCGTAAGGCTATTGTGGGCGAGGAAATCGGTCTGGACTTTGAACCAGAAGACATCCACATCATGCGTCTCAATGAAACAGAAGAAGAGTTCGATGCTCGTATCGAAGAGTACGTAGAAATCGAAGAGCAAGAAGCAGGTTTGATTAACGCTATTGAGGAGGAAAGAGATGAAGAAAACAACCTCTAAACTCTTTGTAGTGCCCTACATGCTTTGGATTGCACTCTTTGTTTTGGCACCCTTGGTCTTGATATTCGGGCAATCCTTTTTCAACATCGAAGGCCAGTTCAGTTTAGAAAACTATAAATCCTATTTTGCGTCACAAAATTTAACCTATCTCAAAATGAGTTTTAACTCAGTCCTCTATGCTGGGATTGTAACTCTGGTGACGCTTCTTATCAGCTACCCAACAGCTCTCTTTTTGACTCGTCTCAAGCACCGTCAACTTTGGCTCATGCTCATCATTTTGCCAACTTGGATCAACCTTCTCCTCAAGGCCTATGCCTTTATTGGGATTTTTGGGCAAAATGGCTCTATCAACCAATTCCTTGAATTTATCGGAATCGGTTCGCAGCAGTTGCTCTTTACGGATTTCTCATTTATCTTTGTCGCAAGCTACATCGAGCTTCCATTTATGATTTTGCCCATCTTCAATGTCTTGGATGATATGGATAATAATCTCATCAATGCCAGCTATGACCTAGGTGCGACCAAGTGGGAAACCTTCCGTCATGTCATCTTCCCTCTGTCTATGAATGGGGTGCGAAGTGGTGTCCAATCTGTCTTTATCCCGAGTTTAAGTCTCTTTATGTTGACCCGTTTGATTGGAGGGAACCGAGTCATTACCTTGGGGACTGCTATCGAGCAGAACTTCCTAACAAACGATAATTACGGTATGGGTTCAACTATCGGTGTTGTTCTTATCCTAACCATGTTTATCACCATGTGGGTGACTAAGGAAAGGAGAGAACGATGAAAAAATTATCGAATCTTTACCTAGCCTTTGTCTTTATCGTCCTTTATTTGCCAATCTTTTACTTGATTGGTTACGCCTTTAATGCTGGGGATGATATGAATAGCTTCACAGGCTTTAGTTTGTCTCACTTTGAAACCATGTTTGGTGACGGAAGACTCATGCTAATCTTGGTTCAGACCTTTTTACTAGCCTTCCTATCAGCCCTGATTGCGACTGTTATTGGGACTTTTGGTGCCATTTACATCTACCAATCACGAAAAAAATATCAAGAAGCCTTCTTATCTCTTAATAACATTTTGATGGTTGCACCAGACGTTATGATTGGTGCCAGCTTCTTGATTCTCTTTACCCAACTCAAGTTTTCACTCGGTTTTCTGACTGTTTTGTCTAGTCACGTAGCCTTCTCGATTCCAATCGTAGTGCTTATGGTCTTGCCTCGATTAAAAGAAATGAATGGAGATATGATCCATGCAGCCTATGACCTTGGAGCTAGTCAGTTTCAGATGTTCAAGGAAATTATGCTTCCTTACCTAACACCGTCTATCATTGCAGGTTACTTCATGGCTTTCACCTATTCCCTAGATGACTTTGCCGTGACCTTCTTTGTAACGGGGAATGGCTTTTCAACCTTGTCAGTTGAGATCTACTCTCGGGCTCGTAAGGGAATTTCGCTAGAAATCAATGCACTCTCAGCCTTGGTCTTTCTCTTTAGTATTATCCTAGTTGTCGGATATTACTTCATTTCACGTGAGAAGGAGGAGCAAGCATGAAACGACTCTATTCATTTTTAGCAGGAATTCTAGCCATTATCCTTGTTTTGTGGGGAATTTCTTACCATCTTGACAGTAAAATCAATAGTCGCGATAGTCAAAAATTGGTTATCTACAACTGGGGAGACTATATCGCCCCTGAACTTCTGGAAAAATTTACAGAAGAAACAGGAATCCAAGTCCAGTATGAGACCTTTGACTCCAACGAAGCCATGTACACGAAAATCAAGCAGGGTGGAACGACTTATGATATTGCCATCCCAAGTGAGTACATGATTAACAAAATGAAGGACGAAGACCTTCTAGTTCCACTGGATTATAGTAAGATTGAGGGCATTGAGAATATTGGTCCAGAATTTCTAAACCAGTCCTTTGACCCAAACAACCAGTACTCTATCCCATACTTCTGGGGGACCTTGGGAATCGTCTACAATGAAACTATGGTGGAAGAAGCGCCTGAACATTGGGACGACCTTTGGAAGCCAGAGTATAAAAACTCTATCATGCTCTTTGATGGGGCGCGTGAAGTACTTGGTTTAGGTCTTAACTCGCTAGGCTATAGCCTCAACTCTAAAGATCCACAGCAGTTGGAGGAAACGGTAGATAAGCTCTATAAGCTAACACCTAATATCAAGGCTATTGTGGCGGATGAGATGAAGGGTTACATGATTCAGAATAACGCTGCCATCGGTGTGACCTTCTCTGGTGAAGCCAGTCAGATGCTAGAGAAAAATGAAAATCTTCGCTATGTCGTACCGACAGAGGCCAGCAATCTCTGGTTTGACAATATGGTCATTCCCAAAACAGTTAAAAACCAAGACGCAGCCTATGCCTTTATCAACTTTATGTTGAAGCCTGAAAATGCTCTGAAAAATGCGGAGTATGTCGGCTATTCAACACCAAACAATGCTGCTAAGGAAATGCTCCCTGAGGAGACAAAAGAGGATAAGTCCTTCTATCCTGATGCAGATACTATGAAACACCTAGAAGTTTATGAGAAGTTTGACCATAAATGGACAGGAATTTACAGCGACCTCTTCCTACAATTTAAGATGTATCGGAAGTAGGAGATTTCCAACTATCGGAAATAACAATTAAATAAAAATAAAACCTAGCCATAGAAAATTCAGCATGTTATGGCTAGGTTATTTATTAAAATAGATCATGAATTAGTAGAAAAATATACTTAATCATGCTATAATTTCGATAGAGTTAAAGGATTTTATGCTTATGATTGAGGTAGTAGCTATGATAAAAAAAGCTATTTTTAGAGGAATGATTCCTTTTGTCATTATGACCAGTTTAGCAATTTTTATGACACTTCAAGGGATCGATGTTTTTCAAGTTAAAAGTACATTTTTGGTTGGCGTCATTGCTACCTCGATAGCATCAGCATCGGTAATTTATGAAATTGAAAAATGGTCGCTATTTAAACAATCTATTATACATTTTATCATCATGCTTTTTACTGTTCTTCCCTGTCTTCTATTTAGTGGATGGTATAAGTTGGTCTCAATTTTGGATTATCTCATTGTTTTAGGTCAATTCTTATTGGTTGGAAGTTTCTTGTGGTCTATCGCCTATATAATATTTGGTAAACTGTTAAAAAAATAAGTTTTACTTCATGGTTATTAACCTTGACTCAAACTCAAAAAAACGGTATAATACTAGAGTTGAGAATTGATTTTCTCTCCATCTTAGTTCAGAGAATTGGCGGTGCTGCGAGCCATCTAAGATAGAAAATCATGCTACTCAATTCAACAATTGCATAAGAATCAAAGAATGACAAGTTCATTGAATGAAGGTGGCACCGCGGTTTTTCGCCCTTCGTGATATGGATTTGTCTTTTATTTTTGGAGGTGTTTATGAGAACATTTCTTGTCAAACAAAAATTTCGCCTAAGTGGTGAACGCTTTGATATCAAGGATGAGTTGGGCAATGTCGCCTATCAGGTTGAAGGTTCATTTTTTAAGATTCCTAAAACTTTTACCATCTATGATGTTGCTGGTGAGCAGGTCAGTGAGATTAGTAAGGAAGTCTTAACTTTCCTACCTCGTTTTGAGATTCAACTCAGTAATGGAGATCATTTTTATATCCGAAAGAAGTTGACTTTCTTCAGAGATAAGTATGAGTTTGAAAATCTCGGTCTTCGCATCGAAGGAAATGTATGGGATTTGAATTTTAAATTGCTGGATGATCGTGACCAAGTGATTGCTGAGATTACCAAGGAACTTTTCCATTTAACCTCTACCTATACTGTAACAGTCTATGACGAATCTTATGCAGACCTAGTCATTTCCCTCTGTGTCGCTATCGACTATGTGGAAATGCTAGAAAGCCAATCAAATTAGTAAAAAGGAGATACATATGAAACAATTATCTAGTGCACAAGTCCGCCAAATGTGGCTTGATTTCTGGGCAACCAAAGGTCACTCTGTAGAACCATCCGTTAGCTTGGTTCCAGTAAACGACCCAACACTTTTGTGGATCAACTCAGGGGTTGCCACTCTTAAAAAATACTTTGATGGAACCATCATTCCTGAAAATCCACGTATTACCAATGCTCAAAAGGCTATCCGTACCAATGATATCGAAAACGTAGGGAAGACTGCTCGTCACCATACCATGTTTGAAATGTTGGGGAACTTCTCAATCGGGGATTACTTCCGTGACGAAGCAATTACATGGGCATATGAGCTTTTGACAAGTCCTGAGTGGTTTGACTTCCCTAAAGACAAACTTTACATGACTTATTATCCAGATGACAAGGATTCATACAACCGCTGGATTGAAGTGGGAGTAGATCCAAGTCACTTGATCCCAATCGAAGACAACTTCTGGGAAATCGGTGCGGGACCTTCTGGACCTGATACAGAAATCTTCTTCGACCGTGGAGAAGCCTTTGACCCTGAAAATATTGGTCTTCGTCTTCTTGCAGAAGATATCGAAAACGACCGTTATATCGAAATCTGGAACATTGTATTGTCACAATTTAACGCAGACCCTGCTGTTCCTCGTAGCGAGTACAAAGAATTGCCACACAAGAATATTGATACGGGCGCTGGTTTGGAGCGTTTGGTGGCGGTTATCCAAGGGGCTAAGACAAACTTTGAAACTGACCTCTTCATGCCAATCATCCGTGAAGTGGAGAAATTGTCTGGTAAGGTATACGACCAAGATGGCGACAACATGAGCTTCAAGGTCATTGCAGACCACATCCGTTCTCTTTCATTTGCTATCGGTGATGGTGCCCTTCCTGGAAATGAAGGTCGTGGTTATGTCCTCCGTCGTCTTCTCCGCCGTGCCTCTATGCATGGTCAAAAATTAGGCATCAACGAGCCTTTCCTTTACAAACTCGTTCCAACTGTTGGAAAAATCATGGAAAGCTACTATCCAGAAGTGCTTGAAAAACGTGACTTTATCGAAAAAATCGTTAAGAGCGAAGAAGAGTCATTTGCTCGTACTCTTCACTCAGGTCAACACTTTGCCCAAGGTATCGTAGCAGACTTGAAAGAAAAAGGTCAATCTGTCATCGCCGGTCAAGATGTCTTTAAACTCTATGATACATACGGATTCCCAGTGGAATTGACAGAAGAAATCGCTGAAGAAGCTGGTATGACTGTAGACCGTGAAGGCTTCGAAGCAGCCATGAAGGAACAACAAGAACGTGCGCGTGCATCTGCTGTCAAAGGTGGATCTATGGGTATGCAAAATGAAACCCTTCAAAACATCACTGTTGAGAGTGTCTTCAACTACAATGCTAGTCAATTGTCTTCTAAGTTGGTTGCTATCGTAGCGGACAATGCTGAAGTAGAAGCTGTATCAGAAGGAACTGCGTCACTTATCTTTGCAGAGACACCTTTCTACGCTGAAATGGGTGGACAAGTTGCGGACCATGGTCAAATCTTGGATGCTGCAGGAAATGTCGTAGCGACTGTAACAGACGTTCAAAAAGCACCAAACGGACAAGCATTGCACACCGTTGAAGTTCTTGCTCCTCTTGCATTGAACCAAGAATACACTTTGGCTATCGATAGCAATCGTCGTCATCGTGTCATGAAGAACCACACAGCCACTCACTTGCTCCATGCAGCTCTTCATAATATCCTTGGCCACCATGCAACTCAAGCAGGTTCACTTAATGAAGTAGAATTCCTTCGCTTTGACTTCACTCACTTCCAAGCTGTCACTCCTGAAGAATTGCGTGCTATTGAGCAACAAGTCAATGAAAAGATTTGGGAAGCCATCGCAGTGGAAACAGTTGAGACTGATATTGACACAGCTAAAGAAATGGGAGCTATGGCCCTCTTTGGTGAGAAATACGGTAAGGAAGTTCGTGTAGTCACTATCGGGGACTATTCAGTAGAGCTTTGTGGTGGTACTCACGTTGGCAATACTTCTGAAATCGGTCTCTTCAAGATTGTCAAAGAAGAAGGGATCGGATCAGGAACTCGTCGTATCTTGGCAGTGACTGGTAAAGAGGCCTTTGAAGCTTATCGTGACCAAGAAGATGCACTGAAAGCAGTCGCAGCAACCTTGAAAGCTCCTCAACTCAAAGAAGTACCTCACAAGGTGGAAGGACTTCAAGAGCAACTCCGTCAATTGCAAAAAGAAAATGCAGAATTGAAGGAAAAAGCAGCAGCGGCGGTAGCAGGTGATGTCTTCAAGAATGTTCAAGAAGCAAACGGACACCGTTACATTGCCAGCCAAGTATCTGTATCAGACGCAGGTGCCCTTCGTACCTTTGCGGATAACTGGAAACAAAAAGACTACTCTGATGTCCTTGTTCTTGTCGCAGCCATTGGTGACAAAGTCAATGTCCTTGTAGCCAGCAAGACAAAAGAGGTACACGCAGGTAATGTGATCAAAGAATTAGCTCCAATTGTCGATGGACGTGGTGGTGGTAAACCAGACATGGCCATGGCAGGAGGAAGCAATCAAGCGAAAATCCAAGAATTGTTGGATGCAGTAGCAGGTAAATTGTAAGAAAGAAACTGGAAATCGAAGTAAATTTAACTATTATTTTTGAAAAAAAGTTTAAAGTGAGTTAATTGCTATACTTTAAAGATTTCTATATAACCTTTTAAAGAAAGGGGTTTACAATGAGAATTAAAATTGATAAATTTGCGAATATCAATAATGTCGATTTAGAATTTAGTAATCAAATGAATATTTTGATTGGAGATAATGGAACTGGAAAGACTTTATTGCTAGAAGCATATAGTAAGATTAACGATACAGTTATTTCACATTTAGATTCAAAATATAATTTTATTTCGAGTATAATTGATCAGGCCAACCTAAATATAAATAGAATTTCTAAAGAAGGTAATAACAGTTATAAATATGAACTATCTTTCAGTGATGTTTTAGAAGTGGAAAATCTATTTAATGTTGGAATACAAAAATTAAAAGACGAAATTGAGGATAGGTTGAAATCTGATGTATTGAACGAAAACCTATCGATGGATGGTTTGTTAATAGAATTTAAAGATATTAATAAGCTAATCAATTTTTCTGATGAAATTACAGTAAGTATTAAATCTTTTTCAAATAACTCTGATAATAATTATATTAATATTGAAGATACAGAAGACTATTATATAGAGTTTGAGAACAAAGATATTAACCATGTTAGATTCTTAACTGAAAGTAATTTAAAGGAAATCATAAAATCAATGAATACGGACCCATTTAAGTATTTATTAGAATCCTTTAAATTTATGATATCTGAAATCATTGAAAAGAAGTTTATAATCATTAATAATATTTTTAATATTACTTATATCCCGTCAGAGCGTGTATATTCAATGAGCAAGAATCTTGAAAAAATCTTTTCAGAAACTCCGTTTTTACGTTATAGTGAACAGAAATTTATGAAAGACTATGAGGAAGCTAAAGAATCCAAACGATTTATGGCTAAATTCTTGGAAGAAGATGATTTTACTTCAGATGAATTTAAGGAATTAATTGGGGGCACTCTAAATTTTGATGATGGTGAGGTAATTTCTTTAACAGATGATTTAGGTGTAGAAATCCCACGTGAGTTATTTTCTACTAAACAAAATAAATTACAGAGTTTACATATTTTAGAACAATATCAAAGGTTTCCTAGAAGGTCAATGAAATCTGTTAGTCGTCGATTGTTAATCATTGAGGAGCCAGAGGCTCACCTCTCGATAAAGAGTATTTTAGGAATGTTTAAATATTTAAAACATCTTTCAAAGCATTATAGAATTGTTATTGCAACCCATAGTGATATTATGTTGACACTTGTTAATAATTGGTATTTGGCTAGTCCTAGTAATAATACAGTAGGTGGATGGGAGCTTCTTGATTTAAAATCTGAGAACAATTCTAAGTATATGTTTACTAAATTGGAACTGGGTAATTATGGTTTAATTTCAGAATTTATGAATGAACAATTGTTATTACTGCAGGAACAGACTCAAAAAAGTCAACAAAACTTAATTTATTTGGAAGAGTGATTATATTGAGAAATACAAAATTAATAAATTGTGATTTCATTGAAGAAATTAATACGTTTCAGACTATCATTTCTGAAAAACAAAATAATTTTGAAATGAATTTGCATTTATCTTTTCCACAAAAGGGAAGGTTATATAAATTAGGAAAGCATAATCCGGATAATAATGGGATGAATACATTATTTTCTCAAAAGTTTTGTGATGGAATCATTTTATGGTTTGTGGATAACATTGTATCAGTTTATATAATAGAATTGAAAAAAACTGCTACATCGTATTTAGAAAAAATTCCTGTGCAATTTCATACATCAGTTTTGAGAGCTCTATCTGATATTGCTATCATTGGATCTCCACTGAATTATAAAAAAGAACCAAACAGAAACTTTAAAATACAATATAATTTTATTATTGGAATGGTTGAAGAGGCACCTTTACCTAGCAAAATAGAAGGAACATTGAAATATAAGAATTTGCCTGGTTCTCCGAGTAAAGATTCTCCTATACTTGAAAATTATTATAAAAATATTGTATTATATAATTGTAGTTTAATTGAGAATCAAATTCTTTTTGAATTTGAAAAATTTGTATTTAATAAAGTTTCCCAAAAACAAAATTGTACAGTTTATGAGTGTAATCAAGAAATTCCATGGATTGTGAAGACAAAGTATATGTTTTAGTAGTCAGAAAGACAAAAGACCTTCATGCAGGAAACCTTGTCAAAGAATTGGTACCAATCGTCGATGGACGTGGTGGTGGTAAACCAGACATGGCCATGGCAGGAGGAAGCAACCAAGCGAAGATCCAAGAATTGTTGGATACAGTAGCAGGTAAATTGTAAGAAAATAAAGATCTATCCAGTAGGGTAGGTCTTTTTTATTGTATAGTTATTTAGTTTTAAAAAAGCACTCTAAACATTCAAAGATATTTGGGATTTCCCTTAATAAATTTGTCACTTTCTTTTTCAAGACAGCCCAAGCTTGCTCAATGGGATTCAAATCTGGTGAATAAGGTGGTAGAGGTAAGAAAAAGTGTTTATCTTTGACGCAAAGTTCATCCAAAATCTTCTTGGGATGAAAACTAGCATTGTCCATGACAATGACATGAGGTGTCTTCAAAGCAGGCAGGAGTTGCGTTTTGAACCACTTCACAAAGAAGTCGCTCGTCATGCTTTCCTTGTAAATCATAGGAGCTATAAACTCTCCATCTACTTGTCCTGCAACAATTGAAGTCCGCTCAAAACGCCGTCCATTAATCTTTTCATAGACTTTCTCTCCTCTAGGAGCCCGTGCATGAGAACAATAGAGGTAGCGGTCGATTCCTGTTTCGTCAATATATACGACTGGTAAATCTTTTAGATTATCCAAAATATCAAGAAATTCAGCGACTTTCTCTGGATCTTGTTCCTTAAAGCTAGTCGTCTTTTTTTAAAGTGACATTGATCTGCGTTAAAGCTGCCCATACTGAAGGAACAGCACAATCAAAATGTGCCGCAATTTCCCGTAAAAAAGTATCTGGATGAGCCTCTACAAAGGCCATCAACTCCTCCAAAGGAATCTTTCGGCTTTTGGCGACTCTCTTTTTCCGCTCTAAGTGCCCTTGTTCACGTAATTTCTTTTCCCATGTGAAGAGAGTTCTGACGCCAACATCAAAAACTTTGGATGCCTCGACATGGCTGTGTCCCTCTTTGATGTAATTTAATGCTCGTTGTTTAAAATCTGTACTATATGCCATAGCTTTATTATAACATGTATTTTATAAACTAAGTAACTATATAAGAAAAAACTCCTCACAGGAGTGAGGAGTTATATAGTTACTAGGAATTAAACAATCCCTTGTGCGATCATAGCGTTTGCTACATTTTCAAAGGCTGCAATGTTAGCACCTGCAAGGTAGTCAGTTCCAAGACCGTAAGTTTCTGCAGTTGTTTTAGCTGTGTTGAAAATGTTATTCATGATATCTTTCAAACGACCGTCCACTTCTTCACGTGTCCATGAAAGGCGAAGGCTGTTTTGGCTCATTTCAAGAGCAGATACAGCTACCCCACCAGCATTGGCAGCTTTGGCAGGTCCGTAAAGGATTTCATTTTCCTTGTAGACTTTGATAGCTTCAAGGTCGCTAGGCATGTTAGCTCCTTCAGATACACAGATAACTCCTTGAGCAACCAAGCGTTTCGCAGCTTCACCATTGATCTCATTTTGAGTAGCACATGGAAGAGCGATATCGTAGCTACCAGTGTAAGTCCATACAGAACCTTCATAGTAAGTAGCAGTTGGTTTTTCTGCAGCATACTCAGTTAAACGAGCACGGCGTTTTTCTTTAACGTCTGTAAGAAGTTCAAAGTCAATACCATTTTCGTCGATGACATAACCGTTTGAGTCAGATACTGAAATAACAGTTGCACCAAGTTCAGTTGCTTTTTGAAGAGCGTATTGAGCTACGTTACCAGAACCTGAAATCACAACTTTCTTACCAGCAAAGCTGTTGCCGTTAGCTTTAAGCATTTCTTCAGTGTAGTAAACCAAACCGTAACCAGTTGCTTCTGGACGAATCAAGCTACCACCAAATCCAAGAGGTTTACCAGTCAAGACACCGGCATCAAACTGGTTAAGGCGTTTGTATTGTCCGTAAAGGTAACCAATCTCACGTCCACCAACACCGATATCACCAGCAGGTACGTCAAGAGATGGTCCGATGTATTTTTGCAATTCGGTCATGAAGCTTTGGCAGAAGCGCATCACTTCAGCATCAGTTTTGCCTTTAGGGTCAAAGTCTGATCCACCTTTACCTCCACCGATTGGAAGTCCAGTCAAAACGTTTTTAAAGATTTGTTCGAAACCGAGGAATTTCAAGATCCCTTGGTTTACAGTTGGGTGGAAACGAAGTCCGCCTTTATATGGTCCAACAGCTGAGTTGAATTGAACACGGTAACCACGGTTAACTTGAACTTTTCCATCACGGTCAACCCAAGGAACACGGAAAGAAATTACGCGTTCTGGCTCAGTGATACGTGCCAAAATATTTTCTTCAATATACTCAGGGTGTTTTTCAAAGACAGGCTCCAAAGTGCTGAAGAATTCTTCAACCGCCTGGAGAAATTCAGCCTCATGCCCGTTACGAGCTTTTACAGTTTCAAACACGCTTTGGATATATTCTTTAGCAGATGTCATATCGTTCTCCTTTTTGTTGTCATATTTTATTACATGAGTCATTATAGCAGAAAATTTTTTCAGTGTAAAGAAAAAAACACAAATTTTCTAAAAATTCTTTCAATTTGATACAACTGATTCAAAACTTGCTAAAAAACGAACATTTTCTATGGAAATGGTTTTATTGAAAAGCAAAAGTCAAAGTATGGTATAATATTAAACATAAAAAGGAATCTGGAGGAACAGAATCATGGTATCAACTAAAACACAGATTGCTGGTTTTGAGTTTGACAATTGCTTGATGAATGCGGCAGGAGTTGCTTGTATGACAGTTGAGGAGTTGGAAAGTGTCAAAAACTCAGCAGCAGGAACCTTTGTCACTAAAACAGCAACCTTGGAATTTCGTCAGGGAAATCCTGAACCACGTTATCAAGATGTTCCACTCGGTTCAATCAACTCTATGGGTCTACCAAATAATGGTTTAGATTATTACTTAAACTATCTATTGGAATTGCAAGACAAGGAACCAAACCGTACCTTCTTTTTATCATTAGTTGGAATGTCTCCAGAGGAAACTCATGCCATCTTGAAAAAAGTTCAAGAGAGTGATTTTCGTGGCCTAACTGAGCTCAATCTTTCATGTCCAAATGTTCCAGGTAAACCTCAGATTGCCTATGACTTTGAAACTACTGATCGTATCTTGTCAGAAGTCTTTG
Source organism: Streptococcus fermentans (assembly GCF_040888305.1). NCBI lineage: Bacteria > Bacillati > Bacillota > Bacilli > Lactobacillales > Streptococcaceae > Streptococcus > Streptococcus fermentans. The sequence goes on from NZ_JBFNFG010000002.1 coordinate 37,204, forward strand.
AGTATTTTACAAAACCATTAGGAATTAAGCTTCCACCTTATTTTGATATTGTTCATTTTGATCAAGCTGCAGCGATTTTCAACAAATATCCGCTCAAGTTTGTCAATTGTGTTAACTCTATCGGAAATGGTCTTTATATTGAAGACGAGTCGGTCGTGATTCGTCCTAAGAATGGCTTTGGTGGGATTGGTGGAGAATATATCAAACCAACAGCCCTTGCAAATGTCCATGCTTTCTATCAACGCTTGAATCCAGAAATTCAAATCATCGGAACTGGTGGAGTATTAACAGGACGTGATGCTTTTGAACATATCCTATGTGGTGCCAGCATGGTGCAGGTAGGAACTACCCTACATAAAGAAGGTGTGGGTGCTTTTGAACGTATTACTAAGGAACTCAAAGAAATTATGGCGGAAAAAGGTTATGAAAACCTTGAAGATTTCCGTGGTAAATTGAATTATATTGATTAAATAAAAGAGAAACTAAAAAGAAAGGAGAAATGATGCTAGCAATAGAAGAAAGCCAAAAGCTATCTTTATCAAATTTACCTAGTTTGACCTTGTTTACAGGCCCTGATCAAGGACAGTATGAAATCATGAAAACTCAGGTGCTAAAGCAAATCGGCTACGATTCTGCTGATTTGAACTTTGCTTATTTTGATATGAAAGAAGTAGACTACAAAAGCTTGGAACTAGAGCTGGTCAGTCTTCCTTTCTTTGCGGATGAAAAAATTGTAATCCTAGATCACTTTGTGGATATTACAACTGCTAAAAAACGCTATCTATCTGATGATGAGCTTAAGGCTTTTGAAGAATATTTGGAAAACCCATCTCCGACGAGTAAATTAGTTGTTTTTGCTGAAGGTAAACTAGATAGCAAGCGACGTCTAGTTAAAATTTTAAAGAGGGATGCCAAGATTTTTGAAGCCATCGAGCCAAAAGAACAAGAGATGCGATCCTATTTTCAAAAGTGGTCTCAAGAACAAGGACTGACCTTTGACGGGAAATCTTTTGAACAGTTACTTATCAAATCTAGTTTTCAATTCAGTGAAATTCAGAAAAATCTACTCTTCTTACAGTCTTATAAGGATGATGACCGAATTACCGAAGAAGACATTGTTGAGGCCATACCAAAGACTTTGCAGGATAATATTTTTGATTTAACTCAGTTAATATTGACTAAGAAAATTGATCAGGCACGTGATTTAGTGAAAGATTTGACTTTGCAGGGAGAAGATGAGATTAAACTGATTGCCATTATGTTGGGGCAGTTCAGACTCTATACACAAGTGAAAATTTTGCAAGAATCTGGTCAGACAGAGTCCCAGATGGTCAGCAGTTTGGGTCACTATCTTGGTCGCAATCCGAATCCCTACCAAATCAAATTTGCCCTTCGTGATTCTCTAAGACTATCCCTTGATTTTCTCCAGAATGCTATTCGTTATCTCATCCAAGCTGATTACCAAATTAAGACAGGAGTTTATGAGAAAGGCTACCTGTTTGAGAAGGCTTTGTTGCAGATTGCTAGCCAGTCAAATTGAGCAAATAACTTGAAAAAATAGGATGATTGCGTTATCATCATTATATAGAAAGAAAAAGAGGTATTACAGATGGCTATTATCTTACCAGATCTTCCATACGCTTACGATGCATTAGAACCATACATCGATGCTGAAACAATGCACTTGCACCATGACAAACACCACCAAACTTACGTTAACAATGCAAATGCAGCTCTTGAAAAACACCCTGAAATCGGTGAAGACCTTGAAGCTTTGCTTGCTGACGTAGAATCTATCCCAGCTGATATCCGTCAAGCACTTATCAACAATGGTGGTGGACACTTGAACCACGCTCTTTTCTGGGAATTGATGACTCCTGAAAAAACAGCTCCTTCAGCAGAACTTGCAGCAGCAATCGATGAAACTTTTGGTTCATTCGAAGAATTCCAAGCAGCCTTCACTGCAGCAGCAACAACTCGTTTTGGTTCTGGATGGGCTTGGTTGGTTGTTAACAAAGAAGGTAAGCTTGAAGTAACTTCAACAGCAAACCAAGACACACCAATCTCAGAAGGTAAAAAACCAATCTTGGGCTTGGACGTTTGGGAACATGCATACTATGTGAAATACCGTAACGTTCGTCCTGACTACATCAAAGCTTTCTTCTCAGTTATTAACTGGAATAAAGTAGACGAACTCTACGCAGCAGCTAAATAATATTGAACATAACACCTTTTGGTTAGAATTTCATCTAACTGGAAAGGTGTTTTTTAGTTGCTTTTCTTAGAAGTGATTGTCTTATGATTTTCCTTTGTTGGATAGGCTTGATTTATGGTATAATGATAAGATAGAAATCGAAGGAGAAATCATGAATATTCAACAATTACGCTACGTTGTAGCTATTGCTAATAGTGGTACTTTTCGTGAAGCGGCTGAGAAAATGTACGTTAGCCAACCCAGTCTATCTATTTCTGTAAGAGACTTGGAAAAAGAGCTTGGCTTCAAGATTTTTCGTAGAACCAGTTCAGGAACTTTTCTTACACGTCGCGGGATGGAATTTTATGAAAAGGCACAAGAGTTGGTTAAAGGATTTGATGTTTTCCAAAATCAGTATGCCAATCCCGAAGAGGAAAAAGATGAGTTTTCAATTGCCAGCCAGCACTATGATTTCTTGCCACCAACTATTACAGCTTTTTCGCAACAATATCCTGACTATAAAAATTTCCGTATCTTTGAATCTACAACTGTTCAGATTTTAGATGAAGTAGCTCAAGGACATAGTGAGATTGGAATTATCTACCTCAACAATCAAAACCAAAAGGGAATTATGCAACGGGTTGAAAAGTTAGGACTTGAAGTGATTGAGTTGATTTCTTTCCAGACGCATATCTATCTGCGTGAAGGACATCCTTTAGCCAAGAAAAAAGAGTTGGTTATGGAGGATTTGGCAGATTTACCAACAGTTCGATTCACGCAAGAAAAGGATGAGTATCTTTATTACTCAGAGAACTTTGTAGATACAAGTGCTAGCTCTCAAATGTTTAATGTAACTGACCGCGCTACCTTAAATGGGATTCTTGAAAGAACAAATGCTTATGCGACTGGATCTGGATTCTTAGATAACAATAGTGTGAACGGGATCACCGTTATTCCGCTAAATGATAATCTCAATAATCGCATGGTTTATGTGAAACGTGAGGAAGTAGACTTGAGCCAGGCAGGGACTTTATTTGTAGAGGTTATGCAAGAGTATTTTGATCAGAAGAGGAAGTCATGAAAAAAAGAGGAATAGTAGCAGGAGTCATAGCACTCTTAATAGTGTTAGACCAATTGGTAAAATCTTATGTCGTTCAGAATATTGCTCTTGGTGAAATTAAATCATGGATCCCAAATCTGGTCAGTTTGACTTATCTGCAAAATAGGGGGGCAGCCTTCTCTATGCTTCAAGATCAACAGTGGTTTTTTGCAGTGATTACTTTAGTGGTTATGGTTGGAGCTATCTGGTATCTGCATAAGCATATAGAGGATTCCCTCTGGACAGTCTTTGGATTGGTTCTGATTATTGCAGGTGGTCTGGGAAACTTCATTGATCGCATTAGCCAAGGATTTGTCGTGGATATGTTTCACTTAGACTTTATCAATTTTGCCATATTCAATGTGGCTGATAGTTATCTGACAGTAGGGGTTATCGTACTAATGATTGCAATGCTAAAAGAGGAAATGAATGGAAATTAAAATTGAAACAGGTGGACTACGCTTAGACAAGGCTTTGTCAAATTTGACAGAACTGTCGCGAAGTCTCGCCAATGAACAAATCAAATCAGGCCAAGTCTTGGTCAATGGTCAGGTCAAAAAAGCCAAGTATACGGTCCAAGAGGGCGATGTCGTTACTTATCAGGTGCCAGAACCAGAAGTTTTGGAGTATGTAGCTGAGGATATTCCTCTAGAAATCATTTATCAAGATGAGGATGTAGCAGTAGTCAATAAACCTCAAGGAATGGTTGTTCATCCAAGTGCTGGTCATACCAGTGGTACCTTGGTTAACGCCCTTATGTATCATATCAAGGATCTCTCTGGAATCAACGGTGTGTTGCGTCCAGGGATTGTCCATCGTATTGATAAAGATACATCTGGACTCTTGATGATTGCTAAAAACGATGATGCCCATTTAGCCTTGGCTCAAGAATTGAAGGACAAAAAGTCTCTTCGGAAATATTGGGCCATCGTTCATGGGAATCTTCCCAACGACCGTGGAGTCATTGAGGCGCCGATTGGACGTAGCGAAAAAGACCGCAAGAAACAAGCTGTAACTGCAAAAGGGAAACCAGCAGTGACACGCTTCCAAGTCTTGGAACGCTTTGGTGACTATTCTTTATTAGAGTTGCAACTGGAAACAGGACGAACTCATCAAATCCGTGTGCACATGGCTTATATCGGTCATCCTGTCGCTGGTGATGAGGTATACGGTCCTCGTAAAACCCTAAAGGGACATGGACAATTTCTCCATGCCAAGACGCTAGGATTTACCCATCCAAGAACCGGTGAAACTATGGAATTTACTGCTGATATTCCAGAAATATTCAAGCAAACCTTGGAGAAACTTAGAAATAACTAAAAAAGAGGCTAGGACTTTTGTCCCAGCCTCTCAATTATCTTTGGATTGTTGAGCAAGACGCAGTGGTTGAGTGGGGTCTACTACGCTGATTTCATCAGCTTTTACAGCCCTACTCAACTTTGCGGAGGTGGGACGACGAAATCGAATTCTCACGAATTACCGATTTCTGTCCCACTCTCCTTTTTTTATTTGCGTTTTTTCTTAGCTTTTTTCATTTTGTTGGCCATGCGTTTCATGGATTGCTTCATGGCAAATTCACCGATTTTACCCTTGAGACCTCCACCGAACATCTGGCTCATATCAGGCATTCCTGCTCCTCCAAGAGCTGACAGGTCAGGCATACCGCCTTGTCCCATCATACCTTCAAGGGCTGACATATCCATGCCACCAGGCATGTTTTTAGGAAGGTTGTTAGGGTTAATACCCATTTGCTTCATCATCTTGTTCATGTCACCAGACATGACACCTTGCATGAGTTGTTTGGCTTGGTTAAAGTCTTTGATGAACTTATTAACATCGATAAAGGTATTACCAGAACCAGCTGCGATACGACGACGACGGCTTGGAGTGAGCAAATCTGGATTTTCACGTTCTTCAGGAGTCATGGATGAGACGATGGCACGTTTGCGAGCAATCTGTTTTTCATCCACCTTCATATTTTGAAGGGCAGGATTGTTGGCCATACCTGGAATCATCTTGAGCAAATCTTCCATTGGCCCCATATTTTGTACCTGATCCAACTGATCGATGAAATCGTTGAAATCAAAGGTATTTTCTCGCATCTTTTCAGCCATTTCAAGGGCTTTTTGCTCATCGTATTCTTGGGAAGCTTTCTCAATAAGAGTCAGCATATCCCCCATACCGAGAATACGGCTGGCCATGCGGTCTGGGTGGAAGGTTTCAATGTCGGTAATCTTTTCACCAGTACCAGTGAATTTGATTGGTTTTCCAGTGATGTGACGAACAGAAAGGGCCGCACCACCACGAGTATCACCGTCAATCTTTGTAAGGATGACACCAGTAACTTCTAATTGAGCGTTAAATTCTCGCGCAACGTTAGCAGCTTCTTGACCAATCATGGCATCGATGACGAGAAGGATTTCATTTGGTTGAGCAAGTGCTTTAACATCACGAAGCTCATTCATGAGAAGCTCGTCAATTTGCAAACGACCAGCAGTATCGATCAAGACATAGTCGTTATGGTTGGCTTTAGCTTGCTCCAAACCTTGACGAACAATCTCCACTGCAGGAACTTCAGTTCCAAGAGCAAAGACAGGAACATCAATTTGTTGTCCGAGAGTTTTAAGCTGGTCAATAGCAGCAGGACGATAGATGTCGGCCGCGATCATTAAAGGACGAGCATCCTCTTCCTTTTTGAGTTTGTTAGCGAGCTTTCCTGCGAAGGTTGTTTTACCAGCCCCCTGCAAACCGACCATCATGATAATGGTTGGGATTTTTGGTGACTTGATGATCTCAGCTGTGTCCGAACCAAGAACTGCTGTCAACTCTTCATTAACAATCTTGATGATTTGTTGGGCTGGATTGAGGGTATCAATGACTTCATGCCCAATGGCACGTTCACGAACCTTCTTGATAAAATCCTTGACAACTGGCAGAGCAACGTCGGCTTCTAAAAGAGCCAGACGAATTTCTTTGGTTGCCTCTTGGATATCACTCTCTGTGATTTTTCCTTTTTTACGTAGATTTTTAAAGACGTTCTGCAAACGTTCTGTTAAATTTTCAAATGCCATTTTTTTCTCCTATTTATTCAATTCAGTGGAAATCGTCCAAAATGTTGAAAACACTCTAGTTCTTCGGGTGTGACTTCTTTCATGATTTCATTTGGATATCCCCAAAAGCTAAAGCCTATTTGCATAGCTTTGGAGATATCATTGGGCGAGATAATCTGTAGTCTTGCAGGAAATGGTTTCTCTGCAGCTAATAGTTTGCAAGGTATCCCTTTATAGACAACAAGATTTTCCATGATTACTCCCTATTATCAATACTGGTCAAAATCTCAATTTGCTCTTGCAGAAAAGCATCCTCTGGATAACGATCCAAAATCTGATCAAAAATTTGACTGCGAACAATGTAGTCAGAGTACATATGGAGTTTCATCTCATAGTCTTCCAGAATCTTTTCAGTTCGTTTGATATTATCATAAACGGCCTGGCGACTGACACCGAATTCTTCAGCGATTTCAGCTAAACTATAGTCATCAGCATAGTAGAGTTCGATATAGTTCATCTGCTTATCAGTCAAAAGGGCTGCATAAAATTCAAACAGAGCATTCATTCGATTGGTTTTTTCAATTTCCATAAGAATTATTATACCAAAAAAAAGCCTAATCCGCTAGCTGGGGGCTGATTTTAGCTAGAAGTTAGAAAATAAGCTTTTCACTGTTCTTTTCTGACTATGAAGCCTTTTTTTGATATAATGGATAGGATTATAATGATTTAGAAAGAGGTAGTCATGAAAGAATTAGAATCAGTGTTACAAGACCGTTTTGAACTTGTTTTTACAGATAAAAGCTTACTTGAAACAGCTTTTACCCATACCAGTTATGCCAATGAGCACCGCCTCTTAAAAATTTCACACAACGAACGCTTGGAATTTTTAGGAGACGCTGTTCTGCAATTATTGATTTCAGAATATCTGTTTAAAAAATACCCTAAAAAACCAGAAGGGGACCTGTCAAAACTACGAGCTATGATTGTCCGTGAGGAGAGTTTGGCTGGTTTTGCCCGTGATTGTCAGTTTGACCAGTTTATCAAGCTTGGTAAGGGTGAGGAAAAATCGGGAGGCCGTAACCGAGATACGATCTTGGGGGATGCCTTCGAAGCCTTTTTGGGTGCCCTGCTTTTAGATAAGGATATAAAAATTGTTAAAACCTTTATCTACCAAGTCATGATTCCAAAGGTTGAAGCTGGCGATTTTGAGATGATCAAGGATTATAAGACTCACCTGCAAGAATTGCTCCAAGTTAATGGAGATGTTGATATTCGTTATCAGGTGATTTCAGAGATTGGGCCAGCCCATGATAAGATGTTTGAGGTTGAAGTCCTTGTTGAGGGGCAAAGTCTAGGTTCAGGTAAAGGACGCTCTAAAAAATTGGCCGAGCAGGAAGCCGCTAAAAATGCAGTTGAGAAAGGGCTGGATTCATGTATTTAAAGGAAATTGAGATCCAAGGGTTTAAGTCCTTTGCTGACAAGACCAAGGTTGTTTTTGACCAAGGGGTGACGGCGGTTGTAGGACCAAATGGCTCTGGGAAATCAAATATCACTGAAAGCCTCCGTTGGGCACTTGGTGAATCTAGTGTCAAGAGTCTGCGTGGTGGGAAGATGCCTGATGTCATCTTTGCAGGAACAGAAAGTCGGAAACCTCTAAACTACGCTTCTGTTATTGTTACTTTGGATAATAAAGATGGCTTTATTAAGGATGCAGGCCAGGAAATCAAAGTTGAACGTCATATCTATCGTAGTGGAGATAGTGAGTACAAGATAGACGGGAAAAAAGTTCGTCTCCGTGATATCCATGACCTTTTCTTAGATACTGGACTCGGACGTGATTCTTTCTCCATCATTTCCCAAGGAAAGGTCGAAGAAATCTTTAACTCCAAACCTGAAGAACGGCGGGCTATTTTTGAAGAAGCGGCGGGAGTTTTGAAGTATAAAACCCGTCGAAAAGAAACTGAAAGCAAACTTCAACAAACTCAAGATAATCTAGACCGCTTGGAAGATATCATCTATGAGCTGGACAATCAAATCAAGCCCTTGGAAAAACAAGCGACAACTGCACGCAAATTTATAGAATTAGACGGTCAACGAAAAGCCATCTACTTGGACGTTTTGGCTGCTCAGATTCAAAACAATAAGGCTGAATTGGATCTAACAGAAGAAGAATTAAACCAAGTCCAAGAACTTTTAACCGGATATTATCAAAAACGTCAAGACTTAGAAGAAGAAAATCAAGCTCTCAAAAAGAAACGTCATGATCTACAGGCTGAGATGGCAAAAGACCAGTCAAGCTTGATTGATTTGACTAGTTTAATCAGTGATTTAGAACGTAAGTTAGCTTTATCTAAACTAGAAACTGAGCAAGTTGCCCTCAATCAACAAGAAGCGCAGACCCGTTTGGCTAGTTTGGATGAAAAGAGAAAGGCTCTCATTCAGGAGAAGGAAGAAAAAGAAGCAAATCTCAGTCAGTTAGAAGAAAATTTAGTGGTCAATACTAAGGAACTCAATCATCTAGAAGCTGAGTTATTAGCTTTTTCTGATGATCCAGACCAAATGATTGAGCAATTGCGTGAACGCTTCGTTGCCTTTCTGCAAGAAGAAGCTGATGTGTCCAACCAATTGACACGGATTGAAAACGACCTTGAAAATAGTCGCCAACAAACTCAAAAGCAAGAAGAACAATTAGAATCCTTGAAGGAACAATTGGCTTCTGCCAAGTTCAAGGCTAGTGAGCAAGAAGCTGCCCTTAAATCAGCTAAAGAAGAAGTACAAAGCTTACTTGCTGACTATCAGACCAATGCCAAGCAAGAAGAAGCACAAAAGCAGGCTTATCAAAGTCAGCAAAATCAACTCTTTGACCGTTTGGATAGTCTGAAAAACAAACAGGCCAAGGCGCAAAGTTTGGAAAACATTCTTAAAAATCATAGTAATTTCTATGCTGGTGTTAAGAGTGTCTTACAAGAAAAAAATCGTTTAGGTGGCATCATAGGTGCAGTCAGTGAACATTTAACCTTTGACGTTCATTATCAAACCGCTCTTGAAATTGCGCTCGGTGCAAGTAGCCAACATATCATCGTTGAAGATGAACAGGCAGCAACGAAGGCTATCGATTTCCTAAAAAGAAACCGTGCTGGTCGCGCTACCTTCCTGCCTTTGACAACCATTAAGGCACGTAGTATTTCAGGTCAAAACCAAGATGTGATTGCCTCAAGTCCTGGTTTTCTTGGCATGGCAGATGAATTGGTTACTTTTGATGCCAAGCTTGAAGCTATCTTTAAAAATCTGCTAGCTACCACAGCTATTTTTGATACAGTTGAACATGCGCGTGATGCAGCTCGTAAGGTGCGTTATCAAGTTCGAATGGTAACGCTAGATGGTACAGAATTGCGAACAGGTGGTTCTTATGCTGGTGGTGCTAATCGTCAAAATAACAGCATTTTCATCAAGCCTGAATTGGAGCAGTTGCAAAAAGAGATTGCTCAAGAAGAAAAGCTTCTTCGTCAAGAGGAAGAAAATCTGAAATCAGTTCAAGAAGCCTTGAACGAACTTAGTCAAACTTTGGAGACTATTAAGTCCAAAGGGGAACAAGCTCGTATAGAAGAACAAGGCTTGTACCTAGCTTATCAACAAACTAGCCAGCAAGTCGAAGAACTCGAAACACTCTTAAAACTTCAGGAGCAAGAATTAACTAATCTCAGATGTGGAGATTGGCAAGCTGAAAAAGAAAAATGCCAAGAACGTCTCGCAGTTATTGCAACCGAAAAGCAAAAGCTGGAATCTGAGATTGAAGAAATCAAGTCCAATAAAAATGCTATTCAGGAACGCTATCAAAACTTACAAGAAAAACTTTCTCAAGAGCGTCTGCTCAAAACAGAAATGCTTGGACAGAAGCGTTATGAAGTTACCGATATTGAACGGATTAATAATGAACTTGAGAACCTCAATATCGAGCAAGAAGAGATTGAACGTCTTTTGCAAGAAAAAGTAGACAATCTTGAAAAAGTTGATACAGAACTTTTGGCTAAGCAGGAATCAGAAGCTAAGAGTCAAAAGGAAGAAATTCAACAAGGATTGATTCGTAAGCAGTTTGAACTAGATGATATTGAAGGTCAATTGGATGATATTGCTAGTCATTTAGAACAAGCTCGTCAGCAAAATGAAGAATGGATTCGTAAGCAAACACGAGCAGAAGCGACTAAAGAGAAGATTACAGACCGCCTTCGCTATCTTCAAGGTCAACTGACTGAAGAATACCAGATTAGTTATACGGAAGCATTAGAACAAGCCAACCAATTGGAAGACTTGGCTGTCGCTGAACAAAAGGTTAAGGATTTGGAAAAATCCATTCGTTCACTTGGTCCGGTTAACTTGGATGCCATTGAACAGTTTGACGAAGTACACGAACGCTTGGAATTCTTGAATACTCAACGAGATGATATTCTTTCTGCTAAGAATTTGCTTCTTGAAACCATTACAGAGATGAACGATGAAGTGAAGGAACGATTTAAATCAACCTTCGAAGCTATTCGTGAGTCCTTTAAGGTGACTTTCAAGCAGATGTTTGGAGGTGGACAAGCAGACCTAATTCTGACAGAAGGTGATTTATTGACAGCAGGAGTTGAAATCTCTGTTCAACCACCAGGTAAAAAAATCCAATCTCTCAATCTCATGAGTGGTGGAGAGAAGGCCCTGTCAGCTCTGGCTTTGCTCTTCTCAATCATTCGGGTCAAGACCATCCCATTTGTTATCTTGGATGAAGTAGAAGCTGCACTCGATGAAGCAAACGTTAAACGCTTTGGGGATTACCTCAATCGATTTGATAAGGATAGTCAGTTTATCGTTGTTACTCACCGTAAGGGAACAATGGCAGCGGCAGACTCTATCTATGGAGTAACCATGCAAGAATCTGGTGTATCAAAGATTGTCTCTGTAAAACTAAAAGATTTAGAGAATATGGATGCTTAGTCAGTGCTCGTTACAAACTTTCAGCTAAGCATTTAGAATGACCTTTAAGAAGTCAGAAGGGTTACAAAAATAATTTGAGGAGCTTATATGGATTTTGATCTATTCCTAATGATCTGTAATTATATTGGGACTATAGCCTTTGCGGCGTCAGGAGCCATCAAAGGATTTGGTAAACGTTTAGATATTTTTGGAATCAGTTTATTGGCAATTGTAACTGCAGTAGGCGGAGGAATCCTAAGAGATTCCATTATTAGTCGCTTTCCAGCTTCTCTAGCAGATCCTAGCCCCATTTATGTCTCTATCCTGGTAGCGGTTATTATGTATGTCTTTGTAACTTCAAAACAGGCCAATGCTAGTCATGATAAAAAGTTCTATAAGTGGTTGAGGGAAGCCTATCTCATCTTTGACTCTATTGGGCTGATTATTTTCTCCTTGATTGGAGCGACAGCCTTAGTGGATAGTAAGCTAAATTTGATGTCTGCAGGTCTTTTAGCCTGCTTAACAGGAGCCGGTGGTGGTATTATCCGAGACCTATTAATCAACGAAGTTCCGAGTGTTCTTAAAGAAGACATTTATGCCCTTCTATCTTTCGTAATCGGAGTTATTTATTACTGGTTGGCCTTTGTCCTTCACTTTCCAAGAATTACTGCCTTTATCATTCTCTCAATAGTTGGCTTTGTGATTCGACTTTGTATTATTAAGTTCAAGCTCTCTTTGCCAAATATGGACAAGAGAACCTTGAATTGATGTATAAGCGAGAGTTATTTTATCAGCGTCTAATTTCATGTGGATTAGGCGTTATTTTTTTGCAAATACGGGAAATTAATGATGTAAAGATTAATTTTTGCTAATATATTTGTAATTTCGAATTAGATAGGAGCAATAATGAGTAATTTGAAACATTCTGTTGATTTTATTAAAGAAATAGAGAAATTAAAGTCAGTGACAAGATTTAATAGAACTCTTGATGGCAGATTTGAAAATAGTGCTGAGCATTCCTGGCAGGGTGCCATAGCTGCGATGGTTCTTCAAGATTATTATCCTAAGAAATTGGATATGGAAAAAGTGATTCCTATGTTATTGATTCATGATTTAGGTGAGATTTATGCCGGAGATACTTGGGTTTTTGATGATGAAAAAAAGCTTCATTCTCATGATAGAGAACTAGCATCTATAGAAAAAACAATGAGTATCCTTCCAGAAGAAAAATATTTGAATATGAAAAATTTGTGGTTGGAATTTGAAAAAGGGCAGAGTGCTGAAGCAAGATATGCAAGAGTAATCGACGCCTTGGTACCGCTGATTAATCACTTGGAAGTGTCAGAATTCAATTATAATCCTGATAATATCAGTGCAGACATGGTATTAGAAAAGAAAAAGTTCATAAAAAGTGAATCAGAAGAATTATGGAAACTGACGGAAGACTTGATTCAGGAAAGTGTGGAAAAGGGCTTATATTTTTAATAACAGTTAGCCCAATAGAAGATAGAATTTTAACCGGAGAATGGAAATATATATGATTAAACTTGTCACAACTGAAATCGGAATAAGGAAATTGATACAATAAAATACAAAGACAGCCTTGGAATAAGCTGTTTCCAAGGCTTTATAGCTATCTATAGGTAGAAGGAAAAAATTGCTAGAGTAGATGATTTTTATTAGATACCCTTGATTATACCGTAGAGAATATTAGTCAAATAAAATTGTTTTGTTTTCACTAATGCATTTCTTATTATCATCCCAATAGTTAATACTTTCAAAGTTTCCTTTTCTTAAATAAAGTGGTAGCCTTTTTCTTATTTCATCTTGCATTGGTATTTTATCAATATCTTTTAGATTCCACCATTTTGGCTCACCTTCAGCAGATGTACTTAGTTCACCAGTAAACTGAGTACATAAAAAGTCATAGAAGACAAATCTCTCATTACCAATTGAATTAGTAAAGCCTGAAATTCCTTTTAATTCAAGATTTAATGCAGTGAGTCCAGTTTCTTCCTTAAGTTCCCGTAATGCAGCTTCGAAAAAACTTTCAGGGAATTCAACTTTTCCCCCCGGTGGAATCCAGCCAGGAAAATTATCGTGCTGCCTATTAAGTAATAAAATTTCTTGATTTTTCAAAACGCAAATATTAACCCAGTTTTTGATTTTTTCAGTCATATGATCAACCTCCAACAAGTATTTTTTCATATGCAAGATTATATGTCAAGAACTATATGCTATTTATGATTGTGACAAATGTATCTCAGACAAAGATTGATAATTTTTACGCAATAGCTGATGAACTTTCAGAATAGACTTCAATCAAGAACTTTGGCTGAAAAGTGTTGGGAGGTTGGATATAAAAGAAAGTAAGCAAATCAGCCTGGCCTTTAAATTGCCCTTACGGATTAATTTTTAGAAGACAAAGACGTGTCAATTCAGCACGTCTTTTTTTACTTTTTCTATGGTATAATAGAAGGTAGATTTATTAATTGGAGTATGAAGAATTTTATGATTAAATTAGTAGCAACGGATATGGACGGTACTTTTTTAGATGGTGCCGGTCAATTTGATATGGAGCGTCTGAAAAAGTTGCTCCATTCTTATAAAGAAAAAGGAATCTATTTTGCTGTTGCATCTGGTCGTGGGCTTTTGTCACTTGAAAAGCATTTTGCGGATGTCAAAGATGAGATAATCTTTATTGCTGAAAATGGTAGTTTGGTTCGTTTTCATGGAGAGGACCTTTATGAAGCAACCATGCCTCGTGATTTTTACCTATCAACATTTGAAAAGCTAAAGACTTCACCTTATTTTGATGAGAAGAAAATGCTCTTGACTGGCAAAGAGGCTTGCTATGTCTTAGATACAGTAGATGAAATCTATCTTATGTTTAGTCATCATTACAATGAAAATATCAAAAAAGTAGCCAGTCTTGAAGATATTACCGATGAGATTTTCAAATTCACAACTAACTTCACTGAAGAAACGGTTGACGCTGGAGAAGCTTGGGTCAATGAACATGTGCCTGGTGTTAAGGCTATGACGACAGGCTTTGAATCCATTGACATCGTTTTAGACCATGTTGACAAGGGAGTTGCAATTGTAGAGCTAGCAAAAAAATTGAATTTGGATATGGACCAAGTGATGGCCTTTGGTGATAATCTTAATGACCTGCACATGATGCAAGTTGTAGGGCACCCGGTAGCACCTGAAAATGCTCGTCCAGAGATTTTAGAACTAGCTGAAACAGTTATCGGACATCACAAAGACCAATCAGTTATTGCTTATATGGAGGGATTGTAATGGCAGATATTAAATTAATTGCCCTAGACTTAGATGGGACTTTGCTGACGACAGACAAGAAGTTGACTGATCATACCAAGGCAACTTTAAAGGCTGCGCGTGAACAGGGAGTCAAAGTGGTACTGACAACTGGACGTCCTCTCAAGGCTATGGATTTCTTCCTCAAAGAGCTTGGAACAGACGGCCATGATGACGAGTATACTATCACCTTTAATGGTGGATTGGTTCAGAAAAATACAGGTGAGATCCTCGATAAGACAGTATTCTCTATTGATGATGTGACACGTATTTACGAGGAAACTGAAAAACTAGGCATTCCTTTAGATGCCATTTCAGAAGGTACAGTTTACCAAATCCAATCAGATCAAGAAAGTCTTTACGCCAAGTTTAACCCTGTTTTAAACTTTGTTCCAATTGACTTTGGAGATTTGTCTAGTCAGCTGACCTACAACAAGTGTGTGACCGCTTTTGCCCAAGAACCACTGGATGCCGCAATTGCTAATATTTCACCAGACTTGTTTAACAATT
The DNA here is from genome assembly GCF_040888305.1 of Streptococcus fermentans. Classification (NCBI taxonomy): domain Bacteria; kingdom Bacillati; phylum Bacillota; class Bacilli; order Lactobacillales; family Streptococcaceae; genus Streptococcus; species Streptococcus fermentans. The sequence continues at coordinate 52,328 of NZ_JBFNFG010000002.1, forward strand.
ATGAAATTTTTAAATCTCGCGACATGCTTTTGGAATGGTCACCAAAGAACGTTCATAAGGCTACTGGATTAGCTAAATTGATAGACCATCTAGGAATTGACCAAAGTCAAGTGATGGCTTGTGGAGATGAGGCTAATGACCTTTCCATGATTGAATGGGCAGGACTCGGTGTTGCTATGCAAAATGCTGTGCCTGAGGTCAAGGAAGTTGCAAATGTAGTAACCCCTATGACCAATGACGAGGAAGCTGTTGCCTGGGTCATTGAAAAATATGTACTGAAGGAGAACTAAAGAATGGGATTATTTGACCGTTTATTTGGGAGAAAAGAAGAACCAAAAATCGAAGAAGTCGTTAAAGAAGCTTTGCAAAACTTGGATCTGACAGAACCTAGCGAGGAAGTTGAAGCACTTGAAACTGAAGAAGTTGAAGTGAAAAATACTGAGGAAATCGATCATAGTTCAGAAGTTGAAGAAACTTATTCTAAAGAAGCTAGTGAGTCTGCAGAACCAGAGGCAGAAACTACTCTAGAAACAGTTGAACCAGAAGCAACTCAGTTTGAAGAAGAAACTGAGTGTCATTGTTGTCAGGAAGAGTCAGAGTCAACAGAAGTTGAAGAAACTGAAGAAAGAGCTCAAGAGGTAGCAGAGTTTGTTGCAGAAGAACCTGAGTCACCAGTCGAAGGAGTACCTTCAAGTGATAGCGACGATGAAGAAGCTGATCAAGTTCAACCAGACGAGACGGAGTCAGATACTTCTGAAGAAGAGGAAGAAGATCTAGTAATCGAAGAAATTCCTCAAGTTCAAGAGACTGTACAGGAAAAATATGACCGTAGTCTCAAGAAAACTCGTACGGGCTTTGGAGCTCGTTTGAATGCTTTCTTTGCTAACTTCCGCTCTGTTGATGAAGAATTCTTCGAAGAACTAGAAGAACTCTTAATCATGAGTGACGTTGGTGTACAGGTAGCTTCAAATCTCACTGAAGAATTACGCTATGAAGCAAAACTTGAAAATGCCAAGAAACCAGATGTCCTCCGTCGTGTGATCATCGAAAAATTGGTAGAGCTTTACGAAAAAGATGGACAATACAATGAAAGCATTAACTTCCAAGATGGTTTGACAGTCATGCTCTTTGTAGGTGTTAATGGTGTCGGGAAAACAACTTCAATCGGTAAATTAGCTCACCGCTACAAACAAGCTGGCAAGAAAGTCATGCTTGTTGCTGCGGATACCTTCCGTGCTGGTGCGGTAGCTCAGCTAGCAGAATGGGGCCGTCGTGTAGATGTTCCTGTGGTTACTGGACCTGAAAAAGCAGATCCAGCTAGTGTTGTCTTTGATGGGATGGAACGAGCAGTAGCAGAAGGTGTTGACATTTTGATGATTGATACAGCTGGCCGTTTACAAAACAAGGAAAACTTGATGGCAGAGTTGGAAAAAATTGGTCGGATCATTAAACGTGTTGTGCCAGAAGCTCCGCATGAAACCTTCCTAGCACTTGACGCCTCAACAGGACAAAACGCTCTTGTACAAGCCAAAGAGTTTTCAAAAATTACTCCTGTTACAGGAATTGTCTTAACCAAGATTGATGGAACTGCCCGAGGTGGTGTTGTTCTGGCTATCCGTGAGGAACTTAATATTCCTGTTAAGTTGATTGGTTTTGGTGAAAAAATCGATGATATCGGTGAATTCAACTCTGAGAACTTCATGAAGGGCCTTCTAGAAGGTTTGATATAAACGAAAATCCTGCAAGAATTCTTGCAGGATTGTTTTTGATTATTCTAAACGACCATCTTTACGATAGGCGATATCTGGTTGCCAAGTCCACTCAGCACCGTATTTTTCAAGGAGATCAAAGCTAGCTTGAGGTCCCATGCTACCAGCCTTGTAGTCATGAAGTGGAGCCCCGTTTTCAGCCCAAAGCTTTTCAATACGGTCAATCAATTTCCATGATGCACTCACTTCATCCCAGTGGCTAAAGTTAGTTGAGTTATTGTTCAAAACATCATAGATGAGTTTTTCATATGGGTCTGGTGAAGCACCTGTTGCAGTCGCATCTGTTCGATAGTCAAGCGAGTTTGGCGCAAGGCTAAACTCTTCCCCGACCTTTTTACCGTTAAGACTGAGAGAGAATCCTTCGGTTGGTTGGATGTAGATGGTCAGAACATTCGGTGCTAGTGGTTCTCCAAAGATTGAATCCATTTGTTTGAAGACAATGTTCACGTGTGTTCCTTTTTCAGTTAGGCGTTTACCTGTACGGAAGAAGAATGGAACACCACGGAAACGGTCACTCTCAACAAAGAAGGCACCTGAAGCGAAGGTTTCTGTCATTGATTCTGGGTTGACATTTGGTTCGCTGCGGTAAGAAATGTACTTCATACCATCGACTTTACCTGAACGATATTGACCACGGATGAAGTGTTCTTTAAGTTCCTCATCTGTTGGGTGGTAAAGGTTCTTGAAGACCTTGATTTTCTCTGCGCGAATGTCATCCTTTGTAAAGCTTGCTGGTTTATCCATAGCTAAGAGCGACAGGAGTTGGAGTGTATGGTTTTGAACCATATCACGAAGGGCACCAGACTCATCATAGTAGCCACCACGCTCTTCAACACCTAGACGTTCTGCAAAGGTAATTTGAACATTATCGATGTGTTCACGATTCCAAACATTTTCAAAAATCATATTAGCAAAACGAATGGCAAATATGCTTTGAATCATTTCCTTACCAAGATAGTGGTCGATACGATAGATTTGCTCTTCGTTAAAAGTAGCTAGGAGTTCTTCGTTTAGTTTGCTTGCAGTCTCATAGTCTGTTCCAAAAGGTTTCTCAACGATCAAACGTTCAAAGCCTTTACCATCAACAATTTGCTCAGACTTGAGATGTTTGGCGATGGTACCAAAGAACTGAGGTGCCATTGAGAGGAAGAAGAGTTTGTTGTGTTCAGTTTGATATTTTTCATTTAACTCAGCCTGAAGCTTACGTAATTCGATATAGTGCTCAGTGTCATTAACATCGTGACTTTGATAGTAAAAATGACTAGCAAAAGCTTGAGCCTCTTCTGCGCTATCTGCCAAGTCTAAAATAGATTCGACAACGACAGATTCGAAATACTCTTTACTCCAAGGTCTACGAGCAGTTCCAATAACAGCAAAATGATCAGAAAGATTACCTGATTTATAAAGTCTAAAGAGTGAAGGGTAAAGCTTGCGTTTAGCCAAATCTCCACTAGCACCAAAAATTGTAACAATAACTTTAGATGACATCTAGCTACCTAATTTCTATTTTGTTTCCTAGTTAAACTAGGCATGAGGAGTCCCCATTTTTCATATCCTTTATTTTATCATAATTTTCTAAAAAATCCAAAAATCCAATACGTCTATACTAAGAGGTTAGGCAAAACTCAATTTCATACTCTTCGAAAATCTCTTCAAACCACGTCAGCGTTGCCTTACCGTACTCAAGTACAGCTTTCGGCTAGCTTCCTAGTTTGCTCTTTGATTTTCATTGAGTATTAGGAGAAACCGAAGTAAATCTTTCCACAATAAAACGCATAATATCAAGTTTTTAATACCTGATACAATGCGTTTTTTTTTGATTATAAAGATTTTTAGCCCTGCCTCTAGGCGTTTAGAACCTTGTCTAAAAATTCTTTAAGACGCGGATGTTGTGGGTTATCAAAGATTTGATCGGGTGTTCCGTCCTCGAGGAATTCACCGTCAGCAGTAAAGATCACACGATTGGCAACCTTGCGGGCGAATCCCATTTCGTGGGTTACGATGATCATAGTCATGCCTTGTTCAGCCAATTCCTTCATAACGTTAAGAACGTCGCCGACCATCTCAGGGTCAAGGGCAGAAGTGGGTTCGTCAAAGAGCATGATATCAGGGTTCATGGCTAGACCGCGAGCGATAGCCACACGCTGTTTTTGACCACCTGATAGGCTTTCAGGATTTGCATTAGCTTTATCAGCCAATCCAACTTTTTCAAGGAGTTCCATTCCCAATTTCTCAGCTTCGGCCTTAGTCATCAACTTATGCTCTACTGGTGCGAAAGTGATATTTTCCAATACGGTCATATGTGGAAAAAGATTGAAGTGCTGGAAAACCATTCCGACATTTTCACGAACGTGGTCCACGTTGGTTGCTTTATCCGTCAAATCATAACCATTAACCGTGATATGACCTTTTGTACCTTCCTCAAGGAGATTCAAGCTACGCAAGAAAGTTGATTTACCTGAACCAGAAGGTCCAATGATACAAACAACATCTCCTTCGTAGAATTTTGCTGAGATTCCTTTAAGGACTTTGTTTTTACCATATTGTTTATGTAAATTATCAACATCGATTTTTAATTTAGCCATTATTGAATCCTCTTTTCTAAGCGTTTTGCAAGTCTAGTAAGAAGAGTGATAATCACAAGATAGAAGACTGCGAGAATTGCATACATTTTGAAACTTTGGTAGTTACGGGCGATGATAATCTTACCAGTCTGGAAGAGCTCTACTAGCCCGATTGCAGACACGATAGTTGTATCTTTAAGTGCGATAACAAATTGGTTGACGAAGTTTGGAAGCATGAGTTTGGTTGCTTGTGGCAAGACAATCTTACGCATGGTTTTACTGTAAGAGATACCAAGGCTTCGACTGGCTTCCATTTGTCCGATAGGAACAGCCTTAATACCACCACGAACAATTTCAGCGATGTAAGCAGCTGAGTTTAGAGACAGTGCAATTGTTCCAGCGACAAAGTCATTGATTGGACTCTGTTGTCCTGTAAGAGATTCGATAAAGTTGGGAACTCCCCAGAAGATAAAGGCAGCAAGAATCATCAATGGAATACCACGAATCACATCGACAAAGATTTCTGAAATGAGACGAAGTGATTTATAGGGACTAACGCTGAACATACCAAAGATAATCCCGATAACAATCGCAATTGCAAAGGAAATCAAAGCTAGGGAAAGGGTAATTCCAAGTCCACTTAGGAGTTGTTTGTAGTTGTTTTTCAACAAGCCCCAGATAGTAGTTTCGTCAACAGTTGATGATTCACTTGTTGAATCAGTTGCAAGGTATTTATCAAGAATCTTTTGGAATTCACCACTTGCTTTAAGATTTGCAAGACCGTTGTTGAACATTTCAATCAATTCAGGATTGCTTCCCTTTTTAACTGCAAAAGCAGTTTCACCGATTGGAGTACCTTCGATTGGTGTTTTTAATTTTTGACCTTGACTGATAGAGTATTTAAGAACTGGTTCGTCATCCATCACAGCGTCAATTGAACCAGTGTTGAGGCTGTCATACATAGATGAACCGTCTGCAAAGGTTTTAATTGTATAACCATATTTGCTTTGATTTTCAGTTAGGAAGGTTTGAGAAGCAGTACCGTTTTTTACACCAACGGTTTTACCCTTCAAATCTTCATAAGAAGAAATGGTACTTGATTCCTTAACTCCAAGAATCGTATTAGCTGTGTAGTAAGAATCAGAGAAATCAAAGGTTTCTTTACGAGCGTCTGTAACAGACATACCAGCAATCATACCATCAGCTTGACCAGATTGAACCGCGTTAATAGCAGCGTCAAATCCTGGGTTAGTGATTTCAATCTCGAAACCTTGATCTTTGGCAATAGCCTTGATCAAGTCCATATCAATACCAGTGTACTGATTGCTTGAGTTTTGGAAAACGAATGGTGCAAATGAAGAATCACTAGCGATAACGTATTTTGATTTGACTGGAGTAGCTTTTTGCCCAGCGCTTGTAGTAGAAGTGAGAGAAGTCACTTGTGAACTAGTTTTAGATGAACTTGTCCATTTATTGATAATCTTGTCCAAGCTACCATCTTTTTTCATTTGTGCTAAAGCTTCGTTAAATTCTGTAACTAGGTATTCGTACTTGCTATCTTTTTTAACTCCAAAAGCAAAGCTACCAACGGCTTCTCCGTCCATGTTGATACTGAGATCTTGTCCTTGGTTAATAGCGTACTCGATAACTGGTTTGTCATCCATGATGGCATTTACAGCACCTGTACTGAGACTGTTATTCATCAAATCCCCAGTATCAAAGGTTTTGATAGTGAAACCATATTTATCTTTGATACTTTCTAGGAAACGTTGTGCCGCAGTACCGTTTTTAACACCAACAGTTTTACCACTGAGTTCTTCATACTTAGTGATTTTGTTAGACTTAGTCGTTGCGATGACAACTTTTGTATCATAGTATGTGTCGGACATGGTAAAGACGTTTTCACGTTCTTTGGTTTTTGTCATACCAGCCATGATAGCATCCGCTTGTCCTGCTTGGACCGCATTGACAGCAGCATCAAAGCCTGGATAAGACATTTGGATATTCCATCCTTTTATCTCAGCGACTTTATTGATGATGTCGACATCAATTCCTTTATAAGTCTGGTCTGTATCTTTAAACTCAAAGGGTGCATAAGCAGTATCACTAACAATCTTGATAGTGTCCGCATTAGCATAGCCTAAAGAGAATAAGGGAAATAAAAATAATAAAAATGCAAGGATTTTTTTCTTCATGTTTAGTCTCCTTTTTAGAATATTTACCCATTATAGCAGAAACTAAAAAAGTTGGCAAATATTTAGTGTTTTAATGTAAGAAGATGTGACATAAAAATCTTATGATACTGATTTTTTGATCTAAAAAGGAAGAAAAGCCGAACACATGTTGATGAGTTCGGCTTGTTCTATATAATGGGAATGATTAGCTTGACTTGTGCACCATGATTACTATTTTCTATGTGCATCGTTCCATTATGAAGTTTCATGACGCGCTTGACGAAAGATAAACCAAGTCCATAGTGACTTTCTTGAGAGGGGGTTCTTGCTTGGTCATCTCTATAGAAAAGATTTCCAGCATTTTGTAATATGTTTTTTGAAAAACTAGATTGGTTATTCCATATAGTTAGAACTAATTGACTATTTTCTTGTGAAATTGTTAGGTGGATTTGTGCATCATTCTCTTTTTGATGTTGTATTGCATTATTAATAATATTTGTGATTGCTCGGAAAAATAGATTGGAATGAATTGCGATTTGTGTTGATGGATTTACTGTGTTTGTAAAAACAAAGTGTGTATTTCTAGGAAGTAAAGGTGTGATATGTTCCTTTAATTGATGAGTTACTTGTTTAATTGATATGTTTTCAAGTTGAATATCATGGTCATAAAAAGTTTTGGAGTATTGGATGAAGTGGTTGAAGTACTCATTTAACTGAATACTTGCTTGCTCCAGATCTTTTAGACATTCCATTACTTGGGGTGTTTGTTTGGTAGATTGTAAAAATTCAGCATTTCCTCTGATGACAGTTAGAGGAGTTCGAAGATCATGTGCAGCGCTAGATACTTGAAACATGAGTTCTTTTTTTTGTTCTTTTTCATTTTCAATCCTATTTTTTATATCAGATTGCATTTTTTCGATCAGATCATTTGTTTCAATAAATTCTTTAATCTGAAAATGCCGATGATCATTTTTGTTGAAATATAGACCACTATGATAAACCATGTTCATTTCTTTTTGAATCTTGGTTAATAATTGTCGAATATTTGTTACAATGATAAGAATTAAAATGATGCAAAGATAAATCCAAGAACTGACGCTAAAAAATAAAGCAAAGAAATTGGCATTTTTCTCATTGATTCCAGATACAGAAGATAGAAGAGCTGGAACTATGTAAAAAAGTATAAGACATAGAAGAAATTGCCAAATGATTTTAAGGTAGGTATTCTGAATGAGTTGTTTGATTGTCATTTCTTTTGCCATTTGTATCCTCCTCCCCAAACCGTTTTGATTGGATCAATTTGATGAGCCTTGAATTTTTGTCTGATTTGATAGATGTATTCGGTGATTGAACGTAGCTGTACATCAGAGCTTACAGGATAGAGGTAATCGTAAAGTTCCTCTGCGCTAAATATTCGGTTCTCATTTTTAGCTAAAAGATAAAGTAGATCAAATTCTCGCTTAGTTAGAGAAATGCTCTTGGATTGATAATAAACTTCTTGACTATCTCGATAAAAAGTTATATCTGAAATCAATTCTTCTTTAGAGGCAGGGTGAGATCTTTCCTCTCTACGAAGATGCATTTGAATTCTTGCAATCAATTCTTTAATGCTAAATGGTTTTGTGATGTAATCATCTGCTCCAGCTTGTATTCCCTTTAGTAAATCTTCTTCAAAATTTTTAGCGGTTAGAAACAGGATTGGAGTAGTAATTTGTGAACGAATGGAGCGACAAATCTCTAAACCAGAAATAGGCATCATGACGTCAAGTAAAATCAGATCGAATCCAGTAAAGTCACAGATGTCGATTTCTTCTATATTTGACCGAGTTTCTACGTTAAAGTTGTTTGCTTCTAATGCATTCACTATTAATCGTAAGATTTTTTCATCATCATCAATTGCTAAAATTTTATACTTCATAGTTCCTCCAATTACTTGTGTATATTATAGCAAACATAAAAAGTAATTTGTTAGAAATGAAAAAATAATTATAAAAATGTTTATTCTGATTTTTTCCTGATATTCGCCTGATATACTTGCTCCAAGTGAAGGTTGAATTTCACAAAAAGTCAGAAAGGAAAAGGATGGATGATAACAATTCAAAATCTACATAAGGAATATAATAATAAAAATGTCCTGCAAAATGTAACTTTTAAAGCTAAGAAAGGTGAGCTAACTGGATTGATTGGACCAAATGGTTCTGGTAAATCGACTTTAATCAGAATTTTACTCGGTTTAGAAAATAGTCAAAAAGGAATAGCATTGATCAATGGCAAAAAATACTCTCAATTGGGAGATAATCCTTTTTGTATTGTTGGATCATTCCTAGACAGTTGCCAACCTTATCCAACGAGAACAGGATTTCAGCATCTTCGCTGGATTGGCTTGGCTTGTGGTGTTGATAGAAATAGGTGCAAGGAATGTTTAGACTTGGTGGGGTTAAGTGAAGCTAAAAATAAAAAAGTAAAAGACTATTCATTAGGAATGAAGCAACGTCTTGGATTAGCAACAGCCTTATTAGCAAGTCCTGACATCTTAATTTTAGATGAACCAATCAATGGACTAGATCCAGAGGGTATACGCTGGGTACGCAATTTTTTACAATCTTTTGTCAGTGAAGGTAAAACTGTATTAATGACAAGTCATTATATGAGTGAGTTAGAATTAACTGTAGATCATCTGGTTGGGATTTCTAATGGGAAGATTGTTATTGATGCTCCTACCAAAGACATTTTGAAACAGTTTGGCTCTTTTGAGGAAGCATATTTTAAAGCACTCGAAGGGAAAGAAGGTGAATAATATGTTGAAGCGTTCCTTTTTTAGTGACCTTTATAAATATAGTAGTTTACCTACTTTTAAAATTACATTTTTTCTTATTTTGGGAGTCAGCATATTTTTTACAATTCAAAATATTCAGGTGATAAATGCCTTAGTAGAAGGAAATGGACGGGAAGTAAACCTTGATCCATCTATCTTATCATCGAATCCAGTCTATACAGTCAGGGATGCTCTCTTATCTTCACCCTACCAAGCTAGTGTTATTTTCTTGCCAATTCTGGTTTCACTTGTTTATTCAACCCATTATCAATTTTGTGATGATTATTTTACTCAGTTAATAATTCCTAACTGGAAAGTTCGACTTATTGGTTTTATTGCTAGTTCGATTGTCTTATCACTACTTTCTACTGTAATATTTTCGATAGTAAATGCTGTTGTTTTACTCATTTTTCTAGATTCTACTTTAAAAAACTATTTAGAATTTACTTTGTTTTTAGATGTTACGGTAAGAGTTATGATATTTGCGATTGTCCTCACTTTATTAGCTATATTTTTAGTAAGAGTCATAAAAAAATCCATTTCATCATTAATTGCAATCGTTATATTATTAGTAATCACTCTATCAGGTATTCTAAGAGGATTTTCTTCTAACATAGAGAATCTATTGCCTTTGATTGGAGCTAAATCATTTGCTTTTGGTCGAATTGAAGGGACTCAAACGAGCCAATTGTATGGATTTACTCTTTTAGTAGTGGAAGGAGTCGTATTCTTGGTATTGATAATTGTTGTAGAAATGATTCGAATGAGGAGGAAGAATGGCAAGAATATTTATCAGTCTTATCGTCAAAAAATATAGCTTAAAACCCGTAAAGTACCAGATAGCTATACAGTCAATTTTGGTAGGATTTGTGTGCCTACTAAGTGTGTTACCAGTTGCAATCAATGGTAGAATTGTAGAATTATCTTTAAAGCAAGCTCTTGTTTTTGCATCAATGTTCTCTGTTGCTATTGGTTGTGTTAATGCATTTGTAGACTTACAATCACACGAAACAAAATTAGTTTATTTGGTGAGTGGAAAAAGGATCTTAAGTTCAATGAGTATCCTGTTCGTAGAGTTATTCGATGTGTTACTACAATCAACTTTATATTTCATTGTACTACATATATGGTTTCATTTTTTAAGTAGCGAAAATGGTGTCGGTTTAGAAATTTTCAGTTTCTATTTGATTGGTTCCATCCAATACTTTTTAATTTCTTACTTTTTAAGTTATTTTTTTAAAAGTCCAATGGGGAGTTTAGCTATTTTGTTGCTATTTCCTATTTTGTTACAACCTTTCATAGAAAGAGTAGTGGAACCAATGACTAGTTATCTATTTTATAATATTGTTGCGGATACAATACTAGGGAGAGCTTCCTACTTGCAACTATGTGTTTATGCTCTTGAATTGGTGTTTTCACTTGGAGCAACTCTTTACCTTTTGATAAAGAATCAAGAAGTTAAGTAGTAAAGTGGTCTCATAAAAATGATGCTGATGAACAAGCTTTACTAATTCTGTAATTCATTGACGTTGACGTTTATTACGTATTGTATTGTTTTAGAATAAAAGACAAGACTATCGAAGTAATTTCGAGAGTCTTGTTTAGTTTTCACTTCTAATATGAGTTCATTTAATTATTTTGTAATTTAAAGATGTACTTATTTACTGGATTATTTTGTTACATCTTTTATTCCCCTTTTATTCCCCAACTCAGAGAATTCTGGTGATTTATGGTAAAATAAGGTCTATATATGTGAGGACAAAGAGATGATCAATAGAATTACAGACAACAAATTTAAACTCGTATCTAAATACCAACCGTCTGGGGATCAACCGCAGGCTATTGAGCAGTTGGTAGATAACATTGAGGGTGGAGAAAAGGCCCAAATCCTGATGGGGGCGACTGGTACAGGAAAGACCTATACTATGAGTCAAGTGATTGCTCAAGTTAATAAACCGACCTTGGTAATCGCTCATAACAAGACGCTAGCAGGCCAGCTTTATGGAGAGTTTAAGGAATTTTTCCCAGAAAATGCAGTTGAGTACTTCGTATCTTACTATGATTATTACCAGCCGGAAGCTTATGTTCCATCGAGCGATACCTACATCGAAAAAGATAGTTCAGTCAACGATGAGATTGATAAACTTCGTCACTCCGCTACATCAGCGCTCTTGGAGCGTAATGATGTTATCATCGTAGCATCTGTTTCTTGTATCTATGGTTTGGGTTCGCCTAAGGAATATGCTGATAGCGTCGTAAGTCTGCGTCCGGGTCTTGAGATTTCTCGAGATAAACTGCTCAATGACTTGGTTGATATTCAGTTCGAACGCAATGACATTGATTTTCAGCGTGGAAGATTCCGTGTTCGTGGGGATGTGGTGGAGATTTTCCCAGCCTCTCGTGATGAGCATGCCTTTCGCGTAGAGTTTTTCGGCGATGAGATCGATCGCATCCGTGAAGTCGAAGCTTTAACTGGTCAAGTTTTGGGCGAAGTGGATCATTTGGCGATTTTTCCAGCTACTCACTTTGTGACTAATGATGACCACATGGAAGTAGCTATTGCTAAGATCGAGGCCGAGTTGGAGGAGCAGTTAGCTATCTTTGAGAAGGAAGGCAAACTCCTTGAAGCGCAACGCTTGAAACAACGGACAGAATACGATATTGAGATGCTCCGTGAGATGGGCTATACAAACGGAGTTGAAAACTACTCACGCCACATGGATGGACGGAGCAAAGGAGAGCCACCTTATACGCTTCTCGACTTCTTCCCAGATGATTTCTTGATTATGATTGATGAGAGCCACATGACCATGGGACAAATCAAGGGCATGTACAATGGTGACCGTTCGCGTAAGGAAATGTTGGTTAATTATGGTTTCCGTTTGCCATCTGCCTTGGATAATCGTCCTCTTCGTCGTGAAGAGTTTGAAAGTCATGTTCATCAGATTGTCTATGTTTCAGCGACACCTGGAGATTATGAACACGAGCAGACCGATACCGTGATTGAACAAATCATCCGTCCGACAGGTCTTTTGGATCCAGAAGTTGAAGTCCGTCCAACTATGGGACAGATTGATGACCTCTTAGGTGAAATCAATGCCCGAGTTGAAAAGAACGAGCGCACCTTTATCACAACTTTGACCAAGAAAATGGCGGAAGACTTGACCGATTATTTTAAAGAAATGGGTATCAAGGTCAAATACATGCACTCGGATATCAAGACTTTAGAGCGGACAGAGATTATCCGTGACCTGCGTTTAGGAGTCTTTGATGTCTTGGTTGGGATTAACCTTCTTCGTGAAGGTATTGACGTACCAGAAGTTAGTCTAGTTGCAATTCTCGACGCTGACAAGGAAGGCTTTCTTCGTAACGAGCGTGGACTCATTCAGACCATTGGTCGTGCTGCCCGTAATAGCGAGGGACATGTCATCATGTATGCTGACACAATGACACAGTCTATGCAAAAAGCCATCGATGAAACAGCTCGTCGTCGTAAAATCCAGATGGCCTATAATGAAGAGCATGGCATCGTGCCACAAACTATTAAGAAGGAAATCCGTGACCTTATCTCTGTCACAAAAGTTGTGGCTAAAGAAGAGGACAAGGAAGTCGATATCAATAGCCTTAACAAACAAGAACGCAAAGAATTGGTCAAGAAACTGGAAAAACAAATGCAAGAAGCCGTCGAAGTGCTTGACTTTGAACTGGCTGCTCAGATTCGTGATATGATGTTGGAAGTCAAGGTGTTGGGGTAGATAGGAGAAAAATGAAATGAGTATATTGGATGATTATAAAAATGGTGTTTTCTATATTAAGTTAGAAAATATTATAAAGTCTTTAGCGGATTTAGATAGTAAAGTAGAGAATATTCATGACATAATGGAAGCTTTTTTCCAATTTCCTCCAAAAGAAAAATGGGAAAAATTAGAAACAACTTTATATATATTATGTGAATTTAGTAAATTTGTTGATGAAACGATTTTTAAAAACGTTTTATTACAGGTAGAATCATTATTTAAAGAAGATAATGAAGCGTTTATTTTTAATGAGGATATTTTATTTTATTACTTTCTATCTTTAAACAAATATTTGGAAAAGAATGTTGGAATTAAAGATTGCCAAGACTTTTTCAATGATAATAGTATATTTTTGACAATTATTAATCGTATTAAAAATCAAGATTTGACTAGCATTGATGGAATTACTTGTTCTAGAATGCTCAGTATAATGATTATCATTTTTGAAAGAGGTGAAGGTTTTGAAGGACTAAAAGAAAAAATAAAACAAGATTTGGAATCTATTATTGATATGATTCTTTTAGAATTTCCGTTTTCTTACATAAGTATTAGCTATTTTCAACTTGATATTCTTGTAAAGATTTTTAAGTCAGAACATTTAGATTTAATTAATAGCTTCTATAAAGTCAATCCTGATGATTTAAGTGTAGGGTTTTATTTGTCGTGGATAGAGACAAAAGACACTGATATTATCAAGGGATCTATAGAAACACTTCAAACTATACTAAAATATACTGATTCAGATATTAGGAAGAGTACAATTTATAATTTATTGGAGAAAGCAGATGAAATAAATGATGAAGATGTAGTAACTTTACAAGATGTTCATGAAGATGTTTTGGAAGAATTTGCAAATACTCTTATTGATAAAATTCGCTTTCACTTAACAATCAAAGCCCGAGACCTAGAGAATAGTGAAGAATATGGTCATTATACTAAAATTGAAACTTTAACGAACCACTTAATTAAAACGATAAAATCTGGTGATTCAAGTGAACCTGCGTATTTGAGATTAACAAATTCCAAACAATTAAATGACCCTATGGAAGGAAGAGCCATCTATGACTATTTGGAAATAGAAAATTCCTCGGACTGCTATCAGAGTTCCAATGTCTTCCTATCTTCGATGACAACTATATCAGATAGTCTTCCCATGTGGAAAGAATATGCAGAAGAATCTAAGGGAGCATTTCTACAGTATGATAAAAAGTATTTACAACAAATTATTGAGCATGAGTCTTTAGAGTTTGTGAGAATATTCTATTTAAACAGTGCAAGGGAAGATGATTCTGATATTTTACATAAACTTAATGACTTAAAAGAGCTCATTCAAGAATTAAAGGCTAGAAATACTGAAGAAAGTATGAAGGTACAGTCAAATATCTTTAAAAATTTAGCGAAAATATCCTATCTTTTTAAGGTTTCTGATTATGAATATGAGAGTGAGTATCGTATTCTAATCAACTTTGATGATTCAGAAATTGAAAGACGACTAAATCCGAAACTCATAACAGAGGATAGAATCGAAATTGAAGAATTCAGAGATTTATCAGGTAGTATTGGCCTAAGTGAAAATGAGGAATCTGGTTATGATGATTTTAGGAAATATATTCACTTAGAATCAAAGGAGGATGGGCGATATGCTTTATTTGTATACATTAATCTGGCTCCTTTGAAATACTCAAAAGTTATTCTAGGTCCAAAGGTTACGGATGCAGACTATATTGCTCCATATCTCAAACTTGCCAATCCTGATATAGAGATAGAAAGTTCGAAAATTCCTTATCGTTGAGTTTAGAGATTTACATTTTTTTAAATTTTGTTGAAGAATGAGTAATTCCAATCTTGAGTAAAAAATGAAAAATAATAAAAGTAATTCAAATACAAAAAAGAATCGCCCAAGGAAAGAAAGTTTTCAGCTTTGGCTGGATTCTCATAAATTTTTAGGATTCCTCATAGTCCTTTGTTTTGTCTTAGGAATAGGCTTAGGTGTTACTCTTGTTTTTAAACTCCTTCCTATTCCGTTGCCCTACAGAGATATCAACTATAGTTTTCCACTATATATAAATATTTTTTGTCTGGTGTATCGATTATTTGACTTTTGGTTCCTAGACTTGACTAGAACAAGAATGACGATAAAAAGATATGCAGATTTATTTATCTATCTTAATAGTATCGGTTTAATAGTTCATCTCTTTATTGGGATTGGTGGGAAAAATAGTAAAGGAATTTTGCCTTCTCTCTTATCCCTAGATCACCGCTACATCTGGTTTCCAATCGTTACTTATTTAATATTCTTTTTAGTAGCGATTTTGATAGGTTTTCTTTCCAAGTATATTGAAAAGAAAAGAGGACAAAAGGAAATGGGGAAAATTCATTCAAATGAAAAATCATAAAAGAAAATTAAAAAGGAAAAAGAAATTATCCAGGGTAGAGAAATTCAATCTATGGTTAGAATCTCACAAGCTATTGGCCTTCTTAGTGGATTTTACAGTTTACCTAGTCTTAGTAGGGATAGTAAGTATTGTTTTAAGTCAATTTATCCCCCTTCCAAGTCATTATAAACATATGGACTACATGTTTCCGCTTTTTCTTAATATATTCTTTATATTCGGTAGGATGTACGCTTATTATTTGCGAGAAATTTGTTCAACTAAGAAAAATTTTAAAGATTATCTGGAACCGTTTCTTTATATCAATAGTTTCTTTTTTATAATTCACTTGACAATGAGAATTAGAACACGGACTCACAAAGTTTTGCCTTCTCTCTTATCCCTAGATCACCGCTACATCTGGTTTCCAATTGCAACTTATCTGATCTTTTTCAGTTTGGCATCTATTATAACTCTAGTAATGAATTATATTGAAAAGAAAAGGAGTCAATCATGATAAAACATCTAACTATATTTAGGGTAATTTACCTTCTGTTCCTGGTATTCGCCTTGATTCATTTTATCTTAGGATTGTTTGGCTTAGCTTTTACCCCAGTCTTGTGGAATATCTGGTTCTTTGGTCTTTGTTTAACCCTATTTATCCATCCGTGGACTATCTTCTATAAATCTAGAATCTTTCAATGGCATCATCTAATTTTTCAGGCTCTTAGTGGATTCTTTGCGCTCTTGATCTGGTTCATGACATTTTTCATTTTATCCACGGTTCCAGATTCATCTATGCCTATCAATTTAGACTACTATGTGATTAGGGAAAAAAATGAAATCAGAATCATCAGAGGATTCTTACTCCATGAAATTCATGAATATCATGACTTAGTTAATCCTTTGATTATGAAATCTAAAGTTAAGTATGTAGAAAAAAATTAAACATTAGAAAGCGAGTAAATTTATGTCCCGTTCCCAATTAACGATTTTAACAAATATTTGTCTGATTGAAGACCTCGAAACTCAGCGCGTGGTTATGCAGTACCGCACTCCTGAAACCAATCGCTGGTCTGGTTATGCCTTCCCAGGGGGACATGTTGAAAATGGAGAGGCTTTTGCAGAATCTGTTATTCGTGAAATATACGAGGAAACAGGTCTGACGATTAAAAATCCTCAACTGGTCGGCATTAAAAATTGGCCTTTAGATTCGGGTGAACGCTATATTGTCTTTTGTTATAAGGCGACTGAGTTCTCTGGTACTCTTCGCTCTTCAGATGAAGGAGAAGTTTCTTGGGTGCAAAAAGACCAGATTCCAAACTTGGATCTGGCCTATGATATGTTACCATTGATGGAGATGATGGAAGCTCCTGATAAGTCAGAGTTTTTCTACCGACACCGTACAGAAGATGGCTGGGAGAAAGAAATTTTTTAATCTTTTACTAAATAACCGAGCTGATCCAAGGCCTCCTCGATATAGTGGAGGTCTTGTTGTGTTTCGGCTTCGACTAGGTGGTAATGGATGCCATCTGTCAATTCAGATAAAGGTCTAAAATCAGAATGCTCGACTTGTTCTAGAAAATGTTGCACATCTCTGCGACAAGACAGTTTCAGCAAGGTTTCAATTTCTCCGTAGACAGGATGATCAATCAAGGTATTCTGAACACGTCCCCCATTATCGACGATTGCTAGAAGTTCTTGACCGATTTCTTCCATCTCGTGCTTTACTTTAAACAGCTTGTGAACATACGGATTGGTTTTGCTTTCTTTATAAATATAGCCACGATTGGTTGATAAGATAGGAGCACCGTCTGCACGAAGAACAGCAATGTCCTGAACAATAATCTGGCGAGTTACATGAAAACGGTCTGCTAAGCTTTTTCCGTTTAGAGGTTTTTGAGCTTCTTTTAAGAGTTGTAAAAGGGTTTCTTTTCTATTTTTTGTCATAGTCTCTTTCTTAATGGCGTTTTTTCAATGCTTTATAAACAGCTAATGCTAAGTAATAGTCTACCATACTATGAATAATAGTACCAAATCCAACTAATACAAACAAGACATAGAACATATTTTTTAGGTCGGTTCCAGTACTAGCATAAAAGATTATACAAGCTAAGACCTCAGCAATAGCATGAACCAAGCCAAGTACAAAGTTAAAAATCAATGAAGATTTCTTATTGTCCAAGGTTTGAGGATGTTTTTGAAGATAGAAAGCACCCAGACTTCCAAAAAAGATATGGGAAAATGCACGAAGTACGATAACAATCGGATACCCAGCCATGAGAAATCCTAAACTAGAAGCTATAATGACAAAGATAGCCATCCAGGGAGAAAGAAACATGGCGATAAAAATAGCAACGTGACTTCCTAGAGTGTAGGAAGCGGGAGGAATGACAATTTTAAAGGGCATCACCAAAGGAATCAAAATAGCGATAGCTGTCAGTAATGCGGTCAAGGTCATGAATTGTGTTTTCTTTTGTGTATTCATAATAACTCCTTTTTGTCTGTATATACAGTTGTATAGTACAATAAAAAATCAAGCAAGTCAAGAAGCAAAATTGATTTTAGAGAAGATTTTTTTAAATGAGGAAAAAGAATGCTAAAAAGAATCAATAAAATTTAAAAAAATAAGCAAAAACTCTTGCACTAATCAAAGTAGTGTGGTATACTTATAAACGGTTTGAAAAAACTGCCTAAGACAGTAGGGGAGCTCGACTCATAAATATCCTACCGAGGACAAAACGTATCATTTAAAAAGAAGCGTATTGTACTTTCGTGTCTAGGTTTGGGCGCGTTTTTCTTTTGGAAAAATTCCCCAAGCAAAATAATTACGGAGGTGAACACACTAATGAGTGAAGCAATTATTGCTAAAAAAGCGGAACTAGTTGACGTAGTAGCTGAGAAAATGAAAGCTGCTGCATCAATCGTCGTTGTAGACGCTCGTGGTTTGACAGTTGAACAAGATACAGTTCTTCGTCGTGAGCTTCGTGGAAGCGAAGTTGAGTACAAAGTTATCAAAAACTCAATCTTACGTCGTGCAGCTGAACAAGCTGGACTTGGAGAATTGGCATCTGTTTTTGTTGGACCATCTGCTGTAGCATTTTCTAACGAAGATGTTATCGCACCAGCGAAAATCTTGAACGACTTTGCTAAAACTGCTGACGCACTTGAAATCAAGGGTGGTGCAATCGAAGGCGCTGTCGCATCAAAAGAAGAAATCGTTGCTCTTGCAACTCTTCCAAACCGCGAAGGACTTCTTTCTATGCTCCTTTCTGTACTTCAAGCGCCAGTGCGCAACGTTGCTCTTGCAGTCAAAGCGGTTGCAGAAAGCAAAGAAGACGCAGCTTAATCTTAAGCTACGCAGCGTAGCCTAGCTACGAAAAAAATAAAAAACTAATTTTAAAACTTATTTGGAGGAAATAACAATGGCATTGAACATTGAAAACATTATTGCTGAAATTAAAGAAGCTTCAATCCTTGAATTGAACGACCTTGTAAAAGCTATCGAAGAAGAATTTGGTGTAACTGCAGCTGCTCCTGTAGCTGTAGCTGCTGCTGGTGGCGCTGAAGAAGCTGCTAAAGATTCATTTGACGTTGAATTGACAGCTGCTGGTGACAAAAAAGTTGGCGTTATCAAAGTTGTACGTGAAATCACTGGTCTTGGACTTAAAGAAGCTAAAGAACTTGTTGATGGTGCACCAGGTGTCATCAAAGAAGGCGTTCCAACTGCAGAAGCTGAAGAAATCAAAGCTAAATTGGAAGAAGCTGGAGCTTCAGTTACTCTTAAATAATAGAGCGACTACATTTGTAGCTTAAAAACATGATTAAACCGCTATTCTTAGGAGTAGCGGTTTTTCTTTTTGTTCAAAAAGGGGCAGTTAAATTAATTTGGCTAAGAAATATATAGGACTAGTGATAAAATAATTTTACTTCTTAATTACTTTTTGATATAATAGACGCAAGAAAGAATATCTTATTGGTAAATCCTAAGCGAGCCTGAGATAGTGAGAGTCAGGTGGTTGAGAGATAAGTGTGGCGCTTTTGGTATTTTAATAAAGATAATGAAGTAATAAATTAGGGTGGAACCGCGTTTTTGACGCCCCTAGGTCACTTGACTTAGGAGCAAAGACACGGTTTTTTTTGTATCCTGAGTCAGACTCAATCATATAGAAAAAGGAGTAAAACATGTCTAAAAAATTGACTTTCCAGGAAATCATCCTTACTTTGCAACAATACTGGAATGATCAGGGTTGTATGCTTATGCAGGCTTATGATAATGAAAAAGGTGCGGGAACCATGAGTCCTTACACTTTCCTTCGTGCCATTGGTCCTGAACCATGGAATGCAGCTTATGTTGAGCCTTCTCGTCGTCCAGCGGACGGTCGTTACGGGGAAAATCCTAACCGTCTCTACCAACACCACCAATTCCAAGTGGTTATGAAACCTTCTCCAGCAAATATCCAGGAGCTTTACCTTGAGTCTTTGGAGAAATTGGGAATCAATCCTTTGGAACACGATATTCGTTTCGTTGAAGATAACTGGGAAAACCCATCAACTGGTTCCGCTGGTCTTGGATGGGAAGTTTGGCTTGACGGTATGGAAATCACTCAGTTCACTTACTTCCAACAAGTCGGTGGCTTGGCAACTGGTCCTGTTACTGCTGAGGTCACTTATGGTTTGGAACGTTTAGCTTCTTATATCCAAGAGGTAGACTCAGTTTACGATATTGAGTGGGCTCCAGGCGTTAAATACGGAGAAATATTCCTTCAACCAGAATATGAACACTCAAAATACAGCTTTGAAGTTTCAGATCAAGACATGCTTCTTGAAAACTTCGAAAAATTTGAAAAAGAAGCAGGACGTGCTTTGGAATTGGGACTTGTTCACCCTGCCTATGACTACGTTTTGAAATGTTCTCATACCTTCAACTTGCTTGATGCTCGTGGAGCAGTCTCAGTTACAGAACGTGCTGGTTATATCGCTCGTATCCGTAACTTAGCCCGTGTCGTAGCTAAAACATTCGTAGCAGAACGCAAAAAACTTGGATACCCACTTCTTGACGAAGCTACACGCGTAAAACTTCTATCAGAAGAGGAAGAATAGACAGAATTACAGGAATAAATGACTGAAAGTCGACCGTAGGTCGCTAAATAAAACAAGACCGCTGTAGTGAAAGTCGGATAAGAAGTTTCTTATCCGACTGGGGAACTGACGAGACTTAAGGCTTGGCAGTTAGCAATGAAACCGAAGGTTTGCTTGCGTCCCCCACTACTAAAGGTCTTGTTGAAGAAAATTAATTTTGTAAAGGAAAAAACATGACAAAAAACTTATTAGTAGAACTAGGACTCGAAGAGTTACCTGCCTACGTTGTCACACCAAGTGAAAAACAACTAGGTGAAAAAATGACAGCTTTCTTGGATAATAACCGTCTTTCATACGAAGGAATTCAAACCTTCTCAACTCCACGTCGTTTGGCTGTTCGCGTACTTGGTTTGGCAGACCAACAAACGGATTTGACTGAAGATTTTAAAGGACCTTCTAAAAAAATTGCCTTGGATGCAGAAGGAAATTTCTCTAAAGCAGCGCAAGGCTTTGTCCGTGGTAAAGGCTTGACTGTAGATGATATCGAATTTCGTGAAATCAAAGGTGAAGAATATGTCTACGTAACTAAGCATGAGGCTGGAAAACCAGCTGAGGAAGTTTTGGCTGGAATTCCAGAAGTTTTGGCTAGTTTAAGCTTCCCAGTAAGTATGCACTGGGCAAACAATACCTTTGAATATATTCGTCCAGTCCATACGTTGACAGTTCTTTTGGATGATGTGGCACTCGATATGGATTTCTTAGATATTCATTCAGGAAGAGTTAGCCGTGGACATCGTTTCCTTGGTCACGAAGTAGAAATTCAGCATGCTGACAGCTATGAAGAAGACCTGCGCAAAGTTTATGTTATTGCTGATAGCATTGAGCGCGAAAATATGATTCGTGAGCAAATTAAGGCTATTGAAGCTGAAGAAGGTGTTCTGGTACAAATTGATGAAGGACTCTTGAATGAAGTTCTGAATTTGGTTGAATACCCAACTGCCTTCATGGGAAATTTTGACCCTAAGTACCTAGAGGTTCCAGAAGAGGTTTTGGTCACTTCAATGGAGACTCATCAACGCTACTTTGTAGTTCGTGACCTTGATGGAAATCTAAAACCAAACTTTATTTCTGTTCGTAACGGAAATGCAGAGTATTTGGATAATGTCATCCGAGGAAATGAGAAAGTCTTAGTTGCGCGTCTTGAAGATGGTGAATTTTTCTGGCGTGAAGACCAAAAATTGAAGATTGAAGATCTTGTAGCTAAATTATCACATGTAACCTTCCATGAAAAGATTGGTTCATTACGTGAACACATGATTCGTACTGGACAAATTGCTATCCTTTTGGCAGAAAAAGCAGGTTTATCACTTGATGAAACTATTGATCTTGCTCGTGCTGCAGCTATTTATAAGTTTGACCTCTTGACTGGTATGGTTGGTGAATTTGATGAACTTCAAGGGATCATGGGTGAGAAATATGCTCTTCTCGCTGGTGAGAACGCAGCAGTGGCACAAGCTATTCGTGAGCACTATCTTCCTGATTCAGCAGACGGTGCTCTTCCTGAATCTAAAGTTGGAGCAATACTTGCACTAGCCGATAAATTGGATACTCTTTTGTCCTTCTTCTCTGTTGGCTTGATTCCATCTGGTTCAAATGACCCTTATGCCCTTCGTCGTGCAACACAAGGGATTGTCCGTATCTTGGAAGACTTTGGATGGAATATTCCAATGGACGAATTGATTGCTAGCCTTTATGCCTTATCATTTGATAGCCTAACTTACGATAATCAAGAAGAAGTGCTTAACTTCATCAAAGCTCGTGTTGATAAGATGATGGGTTCTACTGCAAAAGATATTAAGGAAGCTGTTCTTGCAAGTTCAAACTTTGTTGTTGCAGATATGATTGAAGCAGCAGAAGCCTTAACTGAAGCTGCAAAAACTGAAAACTACAAATCATCAGTTGAATCCTTATCTCGTGCCTTTAACCTAGCGGAAAAAGCAGAAGGCTCCGTCAAAGTTGATACTAGCCTCTTTGAAAATGAACAAGAAAAAGAACTAGCTCAAGCTGTCGAAAGTCTTGAATTGAAAGGTTCAGCTAACGATAAATTGACGCAACTATTTGCCCTTAGTCCTGTTATTGATGCTTTCTTTGATAATACTATGGTTATGGCAGAGGATGTTGATGTTAAGAATAATCGTCTAGCTATTCTAACTGAACTTGTGAATAAAGCGAAAACAGTTGCTGCTTTTAATCTTCTTAATACAAAATAAAAATTAAAAAGTAGATTGGAGGTCCAAATATGACACCAGAAAAAATCGCTCGTATTAATGAGCTTGCGAAAAAGAAAAAAACAGAAGGCTTGACTGCGGAAGAAAAAGTAGAACAAGCTAAACTTCGTGAAGAATATATCGAAGGCTATCGTCGTTCAGTACGTCACCACATTGAAGGAATCAAAATTGTCGATGAAGATGGTAATGATGTGACTCCTGAAAAACTTCGTCAGGTACAACGTGAAAAGGGTTTGCATGGTCGTAGTCTTGACGATCCAAATTCATAAGTTGAATAAATTAAATACTCGGTTAGCTTATGCTAACCGAGTATTTGTTTTAAAAAAAAGGAACCAAGAGAGGTTCCTTTAGTATTAGATTTTAGTTACTAGCCCCAGAAGTAGCATCAGCATCTCCGTGGCCACCATCACCATGTCCTCCAGCGTCAGATGCCCCAGAAGTAGCATCGGCATCTCCGTGACCTCCAGCAGGAGCAAACGGACCGCTTCCTCCTACCAAGCGTTGACCTGTTTCTTTCAAGTACCAGTCAAGCCATGGTTGGAAGTTAAAGACAATTTCATTGATACCAGCATATGAACCATCAGGATAGTACATTGCTTGGTAGTTGTGAGTGTTGATAACACCAGCAGGTGAACCTGGAACAATGGTACGTACGTATTCTTGGTTACCGTTTCTAAGAGTTCCAATAACCCACTCAACGTTTTTCATACGTGCAGGTGGAAGTGATCCATGAACTGTTGACATACGGCTACCAGATTGAGATGGTACACGTTTTGCAAACATTGTATCAGGATCTTGGTGAGCGTTGTTGTAGTAGAGGAATTGGTTGTTATCGTCAGCGTATGTCAATTCAAAAGGCATAGCTTTCAAGAACATATCAATCTGGTTAACAGTCAAGATACCATGGTCAAGTTTAACATATGTATCACCTGAAACAGCACCTGTGATTTCTGCAACTTTTTCTACCCAGTTTGGATCGTCAGGATCAACTTCTGTAATAGTTGTAGCGATTGGTTTTCCACAATCCAAGTCTTCTGGTTCAATTGGTTTTGGTTTTTTCAATTTAGAAACGACTCCTACGTATTTGACAAAGTTATCTAAGCAAGTTTCAAGGAATTTAACTGTTCCTTCGTTAATAATGTTTCCATTTGCGTCAAAAGCTTCTTTAGCTTTTCCAAGAAGGAATTCATTACCTGGTAATGTGTAGGCATTCACCCCTGGTGCGTCAAGGATTTTACGAAGGTGAACTTGAGCACGAGAAGTTCCTTGGTCGTAGTAAGAAGCACCCACGATCATCACTGGTTTGTTTTCAAATGGATGTACTTCATATGAAAGCCATTCAAGAACTGACTTGAGTGAAGCAGAAATTGTATGGTTGTGCTCAGGAGTAGCAATAATCACACCATCAGCACGAGTAATTTTATTGTAAAGAAGGCGCAATTGGAAACTTTCGTCCCATTTTTCGTCTTGGTTAAACATTGGAACTTCATCGATTTCAAGAACTTCTAATTCAAATTTAAGTTTGAAGTTACGACGGATGAATTCCAAGAGTTTGCGGTTATATGATTGGTCGTAGTTTGATCCAACAAGTCCAACAAATTTCATTCTTTCGATCTCCTATCTTACAAATTTTCCCAGTCAAATTCTTCTGCATCTTTACGAAGAAGTTCTTGTGCATTACGCAATTTTTCTGTAATCTTAACAAAGATACGGAAGTCATCAAAGATGGCATCCAATTTCTTGATGACATCAAGATCTACCAAGTCACCATTCTTATCAAAAGCTTGAAGAGAATGAGAAAGCAAGAATTCATCCGGGAGAACATTTGCTTTAATTTCAGGCGCATTTAGGATTTGACGAAGTTGCAATTGAGCACGTGATGAACCGAGTGTACCATATGAAGCACCTGTAATCATGACAGGTTTGTTCAAAAGTGGGAATACACCATACGAAATCCAAGCAAGAGCACTCATAAGAACGGCAGGAATTGAGTGATCATATTCAGGAGTACCGATAATCACACCATCAGCTGCTTCAATTTTTGCAACAATTTCTAAGGCTTCTGCAGGAATAAGTTTATCTGCAGGTTTGTTGAAGACTGGTAGGTCTTTAATTTCTACCAATTCGATTTCTGCTTTATCAGCAAAGTGTTTTTGCATATATTGAAGCAGTTGGCGGTTTGTGGAACGTTTAGAGTTAGTTCCTACAATAGCAATAAGTTTTAGCATGAGCTTTCCTTTCTCTTTTTGCATTATTTATTAATTATCTTTGGATACCGGATGAACAAGCGATATGTCCATCTTTATCAATAAGGATGGCTTCGATTCCATCGATATTTTCGATTTGCCACATGATAGAAGCGCTGCGCTCACCAAACAATCGTGTGGTCCATATCTCACCATCAACTGAGCGGTCAGATATAATCGTTAAACTAGCCAAATCCGTTTCAATAGGATAGCCAGTTTCACTATCAAAAATGTGATGATAATCCTTTCCATCGATTTCAAGATGCCGTTCATAAATTCCAGATGTAACAACTGACTTTCCAGTAATAGACAAGGTCATCAGGTGATTACCACGTGGATGATTAGGGTCTTGAATACCAATTTGCCAAGGTTGTCCATTTCTGGATTGGTTATTACCAATGGTAAGGATATTTCCTCCAAGATTGATAAGAGCAGAAGTGACACCATTTTCTTTTAAGAAAGTAGCAACCTTATCTGCGCTATAGCCCTTTGCTAAACAACCTAAGTCAATTTTCATCCCTTTTTTTTCTAAAAAAACAGTAGAATCAATTGAATCAAGCTTGATAAAACGGGGATCTATCAATGGTAAAACCGAAGAAATTTCTTCAGGACTAGCAACTTTTGCATCGGAAAAACCAATACGCCAGGTTTGTACCAAGGGACCAATACTAATGTTGAGATGACTTCCAGGAGCTAGACTGTGTTCTAATCCTAAAGAAATCAGTTCAAACAAATCAGGATGGACCTTAACTGGGGCAATTCCCGCCTGATAGTTAATTTCCATCAATTCCGATTCGGTGCTATTCGCATTAAATCGAAATTCAAGTTCCTTGAGCAAATCAAAAGCTTGACGGAGAAGATTATCCGCTTGTTCATGTACCAAGGAAATAGTAATCGTAGTTCCCATTAACCGTTCAGATAATGAACTGAGAGGCAAAAAATCAACTCCCTTCAAATCAATTGGAAATAGTTGTAAATCCAGATATGAAAGCAATCTGAAGATTTATATTTCATTTCCATATAAATAGAATATCATAAAGTCAGCGTTTTCACAAATTATTTTTTATAAAAAGTCAAGAAATATGCTTGAATAAATAAAAAATGTGCAAAAAACTTTGAAAAGATTGAAAATAAATTGATATATATTTCAAAAAAATTTCAAAAAAACAGTAAACTAGTCAAAAAACTTGTAAACGCTCACAGATAATGATATACTAGAAAAGTAAATAAAAAATTAAAGGTAGGAATTATCTTATGAGTAAAATTGTAGTCGTGGGTGCTAACCACGCTGGAACTGCTTGTATCAACACTATGTTGGACAATTTTGGAAGTGAAAATGAAATCGTTGTCTTTGACCAAAACTCAAACATTTCATTCCTAGGATGTGGAATGGCTCTTTGGATTGGTGAGCAAATCGATGGTCCAGAAGGTCTCTTCTACTCAGATAAAGAAAAATTGGAAGCAAAAGGTGCTAAAGTTTATATGAACTCACCAGTTCTTTCAATTGACTATGATAATAAAGTTGTTACTGCTGAAGTTGATGGAAAAGAACACAAAGAATCATACGAAAAATTGATCTTTGCGACTGGTTCAACTCCAATTTTACCACCAATCGAAGGTGTTGAAATTGTTAAAGGTAACCGCGAATTCAAAGCAACTCTTGAAAATGTACAATTCGTTAAATTGTACCAAAACGCAGAAGAAGTTATCAACAAACTTGCTGACAAGAGCAAACATCTTGAGCGTATCGCTGTTGTCGGTGGTGGATACATCGGTGTTGAGCTTGCTGAAGCATTTGAACGTCTTGGAAAAGAAGTTGTCCTTGTTGATATCGTAGATACAGTCTTGAACGGTTACTACGATAAAGACTTCACGCAATTGATGGCTAAGAACTTGGAAGACCACAATATCCGCTTGGCACTTGGACAAACTGTTAAAGCTATCGAAGGTGACGGTAAAGTTGAACGCTTGATCACTGATAAAGAAACATTCGATGTTGACATGGTTGTTCTTGCAGTTGGTTTCCGTCCTAATACAGCTCTTGCTGATGGCAAGATTGAACTTTTCCGCAACGGTGCCTTCCTTGTAGACAAGAAACAAGAAACATCACTTCCAGGAGTATTCGCTGTGGGTGACTGTGCGACTGTTTATGACAACGCTCGTAAAGACACTAGCTACATCGCTCTTGCATCAAATGCTGTACGTACTGGTATCGTAGGTGCTTACAATGCTTGTGGACATGAACTTGAAGGAATCGGTGTTCAAGGATCAAACGGTATCTCAATCTACGGTCTTCACATGGTTTCAACTGGTTTGACTCTTGAAAAAGCTAAAGCTGCAGGCTACAATGCTGTTGAAACAGGCTTCAACGATCTTCAAAAACCAGAATTCATGAAACATGACAACTATGAAGTAGCAATCAAGATTGTCTTTGATAAAGACAGCCGTGAAATCCTTGGTGCTCAAATGGTATCTCGTGATTCAGCAATCAGCATGGGAATTCACATGTTCTCATTGGCTATCCAAGAACATGTTACAATTGAAAAATTGGCCTTGACAGACCTATTCTTCTTGCCACACTTCAACAAACCATACAACTACATCACAATGGCTGCACTTACAGCTGAAAAATAATGATTTGTAAAACGGAAGATTTGCTTCTTCCGTTTTTATCATCAAAAAAATAGTAACTTCAAATTCGAAGTTACTATTTTTGTTGTCTATGTATTAGGAACTTTCTTCATTCACAAATGTGAAGCCTTCCCCAAGAATTTCGTGAGCTTCAGTGATGGTGATAAAGGCTTTAGGATCGATTGTATGAATCAGTTCTTTCATCTTAATCATTTCATTTCTTGCTACGATACAGTAGATAATTTTTAAATCTTTTTGACTGTAGTAACCTTGCCCTGATATGAAGGTGACACCTCGACCTAACTCTTCATTGATTTTATCTGCCACTTCCATAGGCTTTTGAGTGATAATCATAAAACCTTTGCCAGCATATCCGCCTTCACCAATCAAGTCAATAACTCTAGAGACAATGAAGTCAAATAAAAGTGTATAGGTTACGAGACGAAGGTCTTGGAAGATAATTAAAATAAGCATTAGGATAAGAAAGTCTAGTGCAAAGAGTAATTTTCCAACGGAGATATTGGTGTACTTGTTTAGGATTCGAGCCACGATATCTGTTCCACCAGTCGTACCACCAGCATTGAAGATAACGCCTAGACCAAGTCCCAAAAGAACACCCGCAACCAAGGCAACGATAACTAGATCTCCCTCAAGATTAAAGCTGAGAGGAATCTTTTCAAAGATTGCTAGCCAAATGGATAAGGAAATAGTACCAAGCAGGCTGCTGTATAGGGTCTTTGCACCAAATATTTTCCAGGCTAAAATGAATAATGGGATATTGATGATGAGGTTCATCACGGAGATAGGGATGTTAAAGAGATAATAGGTAATCAAGGTGATTCCCGTTGCTCCACCCTCGAATAAGTGGTGGGGCACAACAAAATACGTGAGTCCGAAGGCATAAATGGCAGCTCCGAATATAATGGTTAAAATAGATTTAATATGCCGTAGCATTGAACGCACCTCCCATTTTTAATTGAGTCTATAGCAGTAACAGCCCACCGGTATACAAGACTTATTTGATTTTCATGGACTGAATTTTTTCAGGGTCAGGTGTAACACGGAGGGTCTTTTGCCCAGTATAGGTGACAAAACCAGGTTTTCCACCAGTTGGTTTGTTGAGTTTTTTAACTTCAATCATATCCACCTGAACGAGGTTTGAGAGACGTCCCTTAGAGAAGTAGGCCGCAAGTTCTGCAGCGTCTGTTTTAACCTCATCAGTAGGATTGAGATTGCCTGAAATAACAACATGACTTCCAGGAATATCCTTAGCGTGGAACCAGAGTTCTTCTTTACGGGCCATTTTAAAGGTCAATTCCTCGTTTTGTAAGTTATTGCGCCCCACATAGATGATTGTTTTTCCATCACTAGCTAGATACTGCTCAGGTTTCTGTCGTTTCTGGATTTTTTCCCTTTGTCTTCTGCGGATAAATCCTGTTTGGATCAATTCTTCACGAATTTCAGCAATTTCATCGAGTCCGGCTTGGTTGAGGACTGTTTCTACACTTTCCAGATAAAGAATAGTAGATTTTGTTTCTTCGATTAATTCTGTTAAATATTTAACAGCCTCTTTTAACTTCTGATATCGCTTAAAATATTTTTGAGCATTTTGGCTAGGTGTTAAGGCCTTATCAAGTGTGATGGTAATAGGCTGATTGGTGTAATAATTGTCTAAGACGACTTGGTCTTGGTCATTTGGAACTTGATGAAGGAAGGTAGTCAGCAACTCACCTTTTTGACGAAATTCCTCTGCGTTTTCAGTAGCTTGAAGTTCCTTTTCTTGTTTTTTAAGTTTTTGACGATTTTTATGGAGTTCATTTTCAACTCGGCGAATGAGTTCACTTGCCTGTTGCTTCACGCGGTCACGCTCTGCCTTATCCTTGTAATAGACATCAAGTAACTGAGAAAGACTGTCGAAATTCTCCGTTGTTTTACTAGAAAAAGGCACACAAGAGAAGGATTTGTCTGTTAGACAAGGATTGGTTTCTTGTCCAAAGAAGTTCCGGAAAGTAGCTAGTTTATCACTAACTAGTTGTCTTTCTAACTCGGTTGCTGTGTCACGGCCTAGACCTTGAAAAAGCTTTTGGAGGTTTTTAGCAGTTAAGTCTTGAGTTTGTAGAATCTCAAACAATTTTTCATCCTTGACCGTAAAAGGATTGAGAGCCTCTGTACTTGGTGGAGCGATATAAGTAGCACCAGGTAATAAGGTACGGTAGCTATTTTGAGAGAAACCTATATGCTTGATAACTTCAAGGATTTTGTGGCTAGACTTATCTACAAGTAGAATATTGCTGTGTTTTCCCATAATTTCGATGATGAGCGTAGCCTGGATATGGTCCCCAATCTCGTTTTTATTGGAAACCGTGATTTCAACGATACGGTCGTTTTCGATTTGCTCGATTGACTCAATCACTGCTCCTTGAAGGTACTTTCTTAATACCATAATAAAAGTAGATGGCTGAGCGGGATTTTCAAAGGTTGACTCTGTTAACTGAATGCGTCCAAAAACTGGATGCGCAGAAAGGAGCAAACGATG
Organism: Streptococcus fermentans; assembly: GCF_040888305.1. Taxonomy (NCBI): domain Bacteria; kingdom Bacillati; phylum Bacillota; class Bacilli; order Lactobacillales; family Streptococcaceae; genus Streptococcus; species Streptococcus fermentans. Next base: position 82,602 of record NZ_JBFNFG010000002.1, read on the forward strand.
ACTTTTACGATTGCTACGGATTTGCAAGACTAACTCTTGTTCAAAAGGCTGATTGATTTTCTGGATGCGACCATTTAGTAACTCAGTTCGCAATTCCTCAACCATGTGGTGTAAAAAAAATCCATCAAATGACATGGTTCTCTCCTCGTGAATGTATTCCATAGTATTATATCAAAAAGGTAGAATAAAATCATAGAAATGTGATATAATAAAGCCAAGTAAAGAGAATCGAGAAATACATGTATATTGAAATGGTAGATGAAACTGGTCAGGTTTCAAAGGAAATTCTAGAACAAACACAGGAAATTTTAGAATTTGCTGCAAAAAAAATTGGAAAAGAAGACAAGGAGATGGCAGTCACTTTTGTGACCAATGAACGTAGTCATGAGCTTAATTTGGAGTATCGTGATACTGATCGTCCAACAGATGTCATCAGTCTTGAATATAAACCAGAGATAGAGATTGCCTTTGATGAGGAAGATCTGGAAAATGATCCCGACTTGGCAGAAATGATGTCAGAATTTGACGCCTACATTGGTGAGCTTTTCATCTCCATTGACAAGGCACATGAGCAGGCTGAGGAGTACGGTCATAGTTTTGAGCGTGAGATGGGCTTCTTGGCAGTGCACGGATTTTTACATATTAACGGCTATGATCACTACACTCCCGAAGAAGAAGCGGAGATGTTCGGTTTACAAGAAGAAATTTTGACAGCCTATGGACTCACAAGACAATAAACGAAAATGGAAAAATCGTGACCTAATATCCAGTTTAGAATTTGCCATTACAGGGATTTTTACTGCGATTAAGGAAGAACGTAATATGAGAAAGCATGCAGCGACAGCTCTTGTAGTTGTTCTTGCAGGTTTTGTTTTTCAGGTGTCACGAATCGAATGGTTATTTCTACTTATGAGCATTTTCATGGTGGTAGCTTTTGAGATTATTAATTCAGCTATTGAAAATGTAGTAGATTTGGCTAGTCACTATCACTTTTCTATGTTGGCAAAGAAAGCTAAGGACATGGCAGCTGGCGCCGTACTTGTAGTCTCACTTTTTGCCGCGTTGACAGGTGCACTCATCTTTCTCCCACGGATTTGGGATTTATTATTTTAAACAGTAAGAGGAAATTATGACATTTAAATCAGGCTTTGTAGCCATTTTAGGACGTCCCAATGTTGGGAAGTCAACTTTTTTGAATCACGTCATGGGGCAAAAGATTGCCATCATGAGTGATAAGGCACAGACAACACGCAATAAAATCATGGGGATTTACACCACTGATAAGGAACAAATTGTCTTTATTGATACGCCGGGAATTCACAAACCAAAAACGGCTCTTGGAGACTTCATGGTAGAATCTGCCTACAGCACCCTTCGTGAAGTGGATACTGTTCTTTTTATGGTGCCTGCAGATGAACCACGTGGTAAGGGCGATGACATGATTATTGAACGTCTTAAGGCTGCTAAGGTTCCTGTGATTTTGGTGGTGAATAAAATCGATAAGGTTCATCCAGACCAGCTCTTGGCGCAAATCGATGACTTCCGTAATCAGATGGATTTCAAGGAAATTGTTCCGATTTCAGCCCTTCAGGGGAATAATGTCTCACGTTTAGTCGATATTCTCAGTGAAAATCTTGAAGAAGGTTTCCAATATTTCCCAGCCGATCAAATTACAGACCACCCAGAGCGATTCTTGGTATCCGAAATGATTCGTGAGAAAGTATTGCACCTTACTCGTGAAGAAATCCCACACTCAGTTGCAGTAGTAGTAGATTCGATGAAGCGAGATGAGGAAACTGATAAAGTTCATATTCGAGCAACCATCATGGTCGAGCGTGATAGTCAAAAAGGGATTATCATCGGTAAAGGTGGCGCCATGCTCAAGAAAATTGGGACTATGGCCCGTCGTGATATCGAGCTTATGCTAGGGGACAAAGTCTTCCTAGAAACTTGGGTCAAGGTCAAGAAAAACTGGCGAGATAAGAAGCTAGATTTGGCTGACTTTGGCTATAATGAAAAAGAATATTAAGAAGAGGTGGGCAGTAGCCTGCTTCTTGTTTTTAGAGAAGGAGGAGTTATGCCTGAATTACCTGAAGTCGAAACGGTTCGACGAGGTCTTGAAAAACTGATTCTAGGGAAGAAGATTGCTAGTCTTGATATTCGTTATCCCAAGATAATTAAGACAGATTTGGATCAGTTTCAGAAAGAATTGCCTGGTCAGGTTATCGTGTCTATGGGGCGTCGTGGTAAATATTTACTTTTTTATCTGACAGAAAAGGTCTTGATTTCGCATCTGCGGATGGAAGGGAAGTATTTTTATTATCCAGGTCAAGTCCCTGAACGCAAGCATGCCCATGTCTTTATCCACTTTGAAGATGGTGGGACTCTGGTTTACGAGGATGTCCGTAAGTTTGGAACTATGGACTTACTTGCTCCTGAACTTTTAGAAGCTTACTTTCTATCTAAAAAGCTTGGACCAGAGCCTACAGAACAAGACTTTGACTTAGAGATTTTTATGAGTGCCCTGAAGAAATCTAAAAAGCCCATAAAATCTCATTTGCTGGACCAGACTCTCGTTGCAGGATTGGGAAATATCTATGTAGACGAGGTGCTTTGGAGAGCAAAAGTTCATCCTTCTAGAACCTCTAATAGTTTAACAGCGCAAGAGACCAGAAAAGTCCATGATCAAACTATTGAAGTATTGGGGCAGGCTGTCGAGAAAGGCGGTTCAACCATTCGCACCTATACCAATGCATTTGGAGAAGATGGCACCATGCAAGAGTTTCATCAGGTCTATGATAAAGCTGGACAAGCTTGTTCACGTTGTGGATCCATCATCGAAAAAATTCAACTCAGTGGTCGTGGAACCCATTTTTGTCCAAAATGTCAAAGGAGAAAGTGATGAGGAAAATAATCGGAATCACTGGTGGCATTGCATCCGGGAAGTCTACCGTCACAGAATTTTTAAGACAGAAAGGGTTTCAAGTTGTGGATGCAGATGCCCTTGTCCACCAACTACAAAAAAACGGTGGACGACTTTATCAGATTTTAGTGGAGCATTTTGGGGAGAAGGTCCTTCTTGAAAATGATGAATTGAATCGACCATTACTTGCCAGTCTTATCTTTTCTAACTCTGAGGAGAGAGAATGGTCTAAACAAACTCAAGGCCAAATTATCCGTGAAGAATTGTGGGATTTGAGAGGCAAGTTAGCTCAGACTGAGGACCTATTTTTCATGGATATACCTTTACTTTTTGAGCAAGACTATGCTTCATGGTTTGATGAAACTTGGCTAGTTTATGTAAGTCGGGATACCCAGCTGGATCGCTTAGTGAAACGAGATTGTTTGACTATAGAGGCAGCAAAAGCCCGTCTTTCCTCCCAGTGGCCCTTAGAAGAAAAGAAAAAATTGGCTACTTTTGTAATAGATAATAATGGCAGTCGAGAGCAACTTTTGAGTCAAGTAGTGAAATTACTTGAAGGAGGCGCTATCCATGCAAGAGCTTAGTTGGAAGAATAATCTTCGTATTGCTTGGTTTGGTTGCTTTTTAACGGGGGCCAGCATTTCTCTTGTTGTTCCTTTCATGCCTATTTTTGTTGAACAGTTAGGAGTTGAAGGGGATCAAGTAGCCTTTTATTCAGGCTTGGCTATCTCAGTTTCGGCTATTTCTGCAGCCTTTGTATCACCAATTTGGGGAATATTAGCAGACAAGTATGGTCGAAAACCTATGATGATTCGTGCAGGGCTAGCCATGACTATTACTATGGGTGGTCTGGCCTTTGTTCCAAATGTTTTCTGGCTCTTGTTCTTACGGTTGCTTAATGGAGTTTTTACAGGATTTGTACCTAATGCGACAGCTTTAATTGCAAGTCAAGTCCCCAAAGATAGATCGGGATACGCTCTAGGGACTTTATCAACTGGTGTTGTCGCTGGAACTTTGACTGGTCCCTTTGTCGGTGGTTTCATTGCCGAAATTTTTGGAATTCGAAATGTCTTTTTATTGGTTGGTAGTTTCCTGTTCTTGGCAGCTATCTTAACCATTCTTTTTATCAAAGAAAACTTTCAACCAGTGCCAAAAGAAAAAGCACTCCCTACAAAAGAGCTCTTTACTTCTGTTAAATATCCTTTTCTCTTGATAAATCTATTTCTAACCAGCTTTGTGATTCAATTTGCTGCCCAATCTATCGGTCCCATCCTTGCCCTCTATGTACGAGATCTTGGACAGAAAGAGAACCTTCTCTTTGTCTCTGGCTTGATTGTATCCAGCATGGGATTTTCAAGTATGATGAGCGCAGGTATCATGGGTAAATTAGGTGATAAAGTGGGCAATCATCGACTCCTTGTCGTAGCTCAGGTATATTCAGTTTGTATTTATCTACTATGTGCAAATGCGACTAGCCCATTCCAATTAGGCTTCTATCGTTTTCTATTTGGTTTGGGAACAGGAGCTCTGATCCCTGGTGTCAATGCTCTCCTAAGCAAAATGACTCCTAAAGTTGGCATTTCAAGGGTATTTGCCTTTAATCAAGTCTTCTTTTATCTAGGAGGAGTGATAGGTCCCTTAGCAGGATCAGCAGTAGCGGGACAATTTGGCTATCACTCAGTATTTTATGCAACAGCTCTTTGTGTAGCTCTCAGTTGTTTATTTAATCTTATCCAATTTAGAACATTATTAAAAGTGAAGGAAATCTAGTGCGAGTAAAAATCAATCTCAAATGCTCCTCTTGTGGCAGCATCAATTATCTAACCAGTAAGAACTCCAAAACCCATCCAGACAAGATTGAGGTCTTAAAGTATTGCCCAAAAGAAAGAAAAGTGACTCTACATCTTGAATCTAAGTAGAAATTATGGTAGAATAATAGGGATTTTAAGGAGTTTGATATGTATAACCTATTATTAACCATTCTATTAGTATTATCTGTTGTGATTGTGATTGCAATTTTCATGCAACCAACTAAAAACCAATCTAGCAATGTATTTGATGCCAGTGCAGGTGATTTGTTTGAACGTAGCAAAGCGCGCGGTTTTGAAGCTGTGATGCAACGTTTGACAGGAATTTTAGTCTTTTTCTGGCTAGCCATTGCCTTAGCATTGACGGTATTATCAAGTAGATAAGAAAATAATGGGCGGGACTAGGTCTTTGCCTATTTTTGTTTTTAAAAGTGGTCACACCTAAGTTATAGTTCAAAATGAAAATAAAAAAAATCTAGAAAGAAAACATGAAAGATAAAATAAAAGAATATATACAAGAAAAGGGACGAGTCACTGTAAATGACTTGGCTCAAGCTCTCGGAAAGGATGGTTCAAAGGACTTCCGTGAGTTAATCAAAACTCTTTCCTTGATGGAACGTAAGCACCAGATTCGCTTTGAAGAAGATGGTAGTTTAACCCTAGAACAGAAGAAAAAACATGAGATTACCCTGAAAGGAATTTTCCATGCCCATAAAAATGGGTTCGGTTTTGTAAGCCTTGAAGGCGAAGAAGACGATCTTTTTGTTGGGAAAAGTGATGTTAACTACGCCATTGATGGTGATACTGTTGAAGTTGTCATTAAGAAAGTTGCTGACCGTAACAAAGGAACTGCTGCAGAAGCAAAGATTATCGACATCCTAGAGCACAGTTTAACGACAGTTGTTGGGCAAATTATTCTCGATGAGGAAAAGCCTAAGTATGCAGGTTATATCCGTTCTAAAAACCAAAAAATAAGTCAACCGATTTATGTGAAAAAGCCATCTCTCAAACTAGAAGGGACAGAAGTACTCAAGGTCTTTATTGACAAGTACCCAAGTAAGAAACATGACTTCTTTGTGGCGAGTGTCCTAGATGTGGTTGGACATTCAACAGATGCAGGAATTGACGTTCTTGAGGTCTTGGAATCAATGGATATTGTCTCAGAGTTTCCGGAGGCAGTTCTCAATGAAGCTGAAAGTGTACCTGATGCTCCATCCCAAAAGGACATGGAGGGGCGTCTGGACCTGAGAGATGAAATTACATTTACCATAGATGGAGCAGATGCTAAGGACTTGGACGACTCAGTTCACATCAAGTCCTTGAAGAATGGAAATTTTGAACTTGGAGTTCATATCGCGGATGTCTCTTACTATGTGACAGAGGGGTCTGCTCTTGATAAAGAAGCCCTCAATCGTGCGACCTCTGTCTATGTGACAGACCGTGTAGTTCCAATGCTACCAGAACGCCTTTCAAATGGTATTTGTTCCCTCAATCCTCAAGTAGATCGTTTGACCCAATCAGCTATCATGGAAATTGATAAACATGGTCGGGTTCGTAATTATACGATTACGCAGACAGTTATCAAGACAAGTTTCCGTATGACCTATAGCGATGTCAATGATATCCTAGCAGGTGATGAGGAGAAGAGAAAAGAATATAAGAAAATTGTTCCTAGCATTGAACTCATGGCTAAGCTCCATGAAATTCTTGAAGGTATGCGGATTAAGCGTGGAGCTCTTAATTTTGATACCAATGAAGCTAAAATCTTGGTTGACAAACAAGGGAAACCAGTAGATATTGTTCTTCGTCATCGTGGGACTGCAGAACGTATGATTGAGTCCTTTATGCTGATGGCAAACGAAACAGTTGCTGAGCATTTCAGCAAGCTTGATTTACCTTTTATCTATCGTATCCATGAGGAACCTAAAGCTGAAAAAGTTCAGAAGTTTATTGATTATGCCTCTAGTTTTGGCTTGAGAATCTATGGGACTGCGAGTGAGATTAGTCAGGAAGCTCTTCAAGACATCATGAGTGCTGTTGAAGGTGAGCCTTATGCGGATGTTCTCTCTATGATGCTTCTGCGTTCTATGCAACAGGCTCGTTATTCTGAGCATAATCATGGTCACTATGGCCTAGCAGCGGACTATTACACTCACTTTACCAGTCCGATTCGCCGTTATCCGGACCTCTTGGTTCACCGAATGATTCGTGACTATGGACGTTCCAAGGAAATAGCAGAACATTTTGAACAGGTCATTCCAGAGATTGCGACCCAGTCTTCAAATCGTGAGCGCAGAGCTATTGAGGCAGAGCGTGAAGTTGAAGCCATGAAAAAAGCTGAATACATGGAAGAGTTTGTGGGTGAAGAGTATGATGCAGTCGTTTCAAGTATCGTCAAGTTTGGTCTTTTTGTTGAATTACCAAATACAGTCGAAGGCTTGATTCACATTACTAATTTACCTGAGTTCTATCATTTTAACGAACGTGATTTGACTCTTCGTGGGGAGAAATCAGGGATAACCTTCCGTGTGGGACAACAGATACGTATTCGTGTTGAAAGAGCCGATAAGATGACTGGTGAGATTGATTTCTCCTTTATTCCAAGTGAATTTGATGTCATTGAGAAAGGCTTGAAACATTCTGGCCGTAAGGATAGAGGTCGTCGTTCGGATAAGAAAGAAGACAAGAGAAAAGCTAGTCGCTCAAATGATAAGCGTAAGCATTCTTCAAAAGACAAGAAGAAAAAAAGTAAGAAACCTTTTTATAAGGAAGTAGCAAAGAAAGGAGCTAAGCATGGCAAAGGGCGAGGGAAAGGTCGTCGCGCAAAATAAAAAAGCGCACCACGACTATACTATCGTAGATACGCTAGAAGCAGGAATGGTCCTGACAGGAACTGAAATCAAGAGTGTTCGAGCAGCCCGCATCAATCTGAAAGATGGGTTTGCTCAGGTTAAGAATGGGGAAGTTTGGCTGAGCAATGTCCATATCGCTCCTTATGAGGAGGGCAACATCTGGAATCAGGAACCAGAACGTCGTCGTAAACTTCTCCTTCATAAAAAGCAAATCCAGAAATTGGAGCAAGAAACCAAAGGGACAGGGATGACTCTGGTTCCACTTAAAGTCTACATCAAAGACGGCTATGCCAAGCTTCTTTTAGGACTTGCTAAAGGAAAACATGACTACGATAAACGTGAGTCGATTAAACGTCGTGAGCAAGACCGAGACATTGCGCGTGTTATGAAAGCAGTTAACCATCGATAGAAAGAGTGAAGGAAATGGAAAAACTAGTTGCCTATAAACGAATGCCAGTATGGAATAAAGACACCATGCCTGAAGCTGTTCAAAGAAAACACAATACCAAGGTCGGAACCTGGGGCAAGATTACCGTATTAAAAGGGGCTCTTAAGTTTATTGAATTGACTGAGGAGGGAGAAGTTATAGCTGAGTACCTCTTTGAAGCGGGTGCTGATAATCCGATGGCGCAACCTCAAGCTTGGCACCGTGTAGAAGCTGCCACAGATGATGTGGAGTGGTATTTAGAATTTTATTGTAAGCCGGAAGATTATTTCCCTAAGAAATACAATACCAATCCAGTTCATTCGGAGGTTTTAGAAGCTATGCAGACGGTCAAGCCATGTAAGGCACTAGACCTAGGATGTGGTCAAGGAAGAAACGCCCTCTTTCTCGCTCAACATGGATTTGATGTCACAGCTGTAGATCAAAATGAGTTATCCCTTGAAATCTTGCAAAGTATCGTAGAGCAAGAAGATTTAGAGATGCCTGTCGGTCTCTACGATATCAATTCAGCTAGCATAGGACAAACTTACGATTTTATCGTATCGACAGTTGTACTCATGTTTTTACAAGCAGATCGTATTCCTGCTATAATTCAAAATATGCAAGAACAAACATCTATCGGTGGCTATAATTTGATTGTTTGTGCTATGGATACAGAGGATTATCCATGTTCTGTTAATTTCCCATTTACCTTCAAAGAGGGTGAGTTGGCAAATTACTACAAGGACTGGGAATTGATCAAGTATAATGAAAATCCTGGTCATTTGCACCGTCGTGACGAAAATGGCAATCGTATCCAACTACGCTTTGCGACCATGTTGGCAAGAAAAGTAAAATAAAAATCTTAAAACGAATAGCTATCCATTTCTATTCGTTTTTTCATATAAAGACTTGAGGGCCAATCAACTGAATTATGCTATACTAGATGTGTAGAAAATGCTTAAGACAATCTCTTAACCCATATTTCTATGAAGTTTATTCTAAGTAATTTTAAATTTTCCATACAACTAGTAAATTTTTAATAGGGAGGTAGCGATATGCCTAGTCTTTTAGTCGAACTTTTTGATCATCACACTATCGAGAAAAATGTTTATCAGACTTTTATTTGTGGTTGTGATGAGGTTTTATTTCTCTCCCTGAAAAAAATTGCAGAAGATGAAAGATTGGCCTTGAAACATTTTTTGCTGAATCAAGTTTCCCATGTAAAGCAAGTGCATTTTCGGCAAATAAGTCTAGATAAGATTACGGATGATTTGAATCTTTTCTTGACTAACTATGATTCAGTGACCTTAGATGTTTTTGGAGGAGATTCGATATTAGCTATTTTTCTGTATCAGTATGGTTTGGAAAAGCAATTACCGATTATTGCAATAGATATTGAGAAAGGAAAACAATTTAAATGGAAAATGGGTAAAGTGGAGAAGGAAGAGTTAGTGATTCCTAACCTAACCATTGAACAGTTGATGGCCTTAAGGGGTGGTAAACTCATCAAAGCGAAACAACCTAAATACAGTCCGAAACAAATTACTACCATCAAAAAACTAGCAAACTATGCAATTTTAAACCCAGAAGAATGGTATCTGATCACTCAATTCTTTGCATTAGCAAAAACAACTGATTTCCACGCTGAAACAGCAAGAGTTTTGGAAAGTAACGGTAAAAAGTACCCTTATCCAGAATCTATGATTCCTCTACTAACAGAAGCTAACTTGATTCATATTGATGAGGAAAGTTCCGATCATATTAGTTACACTTTTTCTAGCCCCGAGGCACAATTGCTCTGTCGCACTAAAGGTCATATTTTAGAATTATATCTCTATCTTTTAGCGATAGAGTCAGAGTATTTTGATGAATGTATGATAGGGGCAGAAATTGACTGGAATGGTATTTTCCCTGAAGTTGATAATGTACAAAATGAAATTGATGTTGTCCTCCGTAAAGGTCAATCTATTATTTTTATATCTTGTAAAATGACAGACTTGTCTGTGGAAGCTATTAATGAACTAGAGGTATATGCTAATCATTTTGCTGGTGAAACTTGTTTGAAATTAATTGTTTGCTCTGGCAAAATCAATCCCGTATATAACCATCGCTGTCAAGAGTACGGTGTGTTGGTGATTAAACAAGATCAAATTTCAAATTTGATTCCCATGTTACAAAAACAGATCAAAAAGCATAAAATATGAGCTGGGTTAAAGAATTATCCTCAAAATATAATGGAAAGGCTGGTTTTCTCAGCCTTTTTCTTATACTTTTCGAATAAAGTAGAAGAGGAGGTTTTATGTTCTTAGCTAGAGATGAAAATGGGAGGTTAGTCAATGCCTTGGAGGATGAACTAGTCAAACAAGCTTATTATTGTCCAGCTTGTGGAACAAGTGTTCGCATGAGAAAAGGGAAAAATGTGAGAAGGCATTTTGCGCATGAAAGTCTCAAAAAATGTGATTTTTTCCATGAAAATGAAGGACCAGAGCATCTGGAAAACAAGAAAAGACTGTTTTATTGGGCTAAGGAGAATGATGAGGTTGAAATGGAATATCCCATACCTGAACTGAAGCAGATTGCTGATATCTTTATCAACAAGCAACTAGCTCTAGAAATTCAGTGTAGTCCCATTTCTTGTGAACTTTTACGGGAGAGAAGCAATGGTTATCGAAGTTTGGGAATTCAAGTTCTTTGGCTACTAGGAGAAAAGCTCTGGCTAAAAGAACGACTAACTCAACTTCAGAGAGATTTTCTTTACTTTAGTAATAACATGGGCTTTCATATTTGGGAGTTAGACCATAAAAAACAAGTTTTGAGACTCAAGTACCTCCTCCACCAAGATTTGAAAGGGAAACTCCATTATCAGGTCAAGGAATTTCCTTATGGCAAAGGAAATCTTCTAGAAATATTACGGACTCCTTATCAGCAACAAAATATTATCACTTTTTCAGTGAAACAGGACAGGAACATTTGTCATTACATTCAAAAACAACTCTACTATCAAAATCCCTATTGGATGAAGCAACAAGCCAAGGCCTACTTGAGAGGGGAGAACCTTTTGAATCTGAAGAATCAAGACTGGTATCCTCAAGTAAGGCCGATAGAACATGATTCTTTTTGTCAAATTAAACAGAATATTAGTGATTATTATCGCAACTTTCGAATTTATTATCAAAAAAATCCTCAAACTGAGTTACAAAAGCTCTATCCACCTGCCTTTTATCAGCAATATTTCTTAAAAAATATGGTAAAATAGAAAGGATGGAGGAAACTTATGGTATTACAACGAAATGAAATCAATGAAAAAGATACATGGGATCTATCAACGATCTTTGAATCTGACCAGAAATGGGAAGAAGAACTCGCCCTTTTAACGGAAGATACAAAACAAGCAGCTAGTCTTGAAGGACATCTCTTGGATAGTGCAGAAAGCCTTCTTGACATTACAGAGCGTTATCTGGACTTGAGTCGTCGTCTTGAAAAACTTTATGTCTATGCACATATGAAAAACGACCAAGATACACGAGTAGCTAAATATCAAGAATACTATGCAAAAGCAATGACTCTTTATAGTCAACTTGATCAAGTCTTCTCTTTCTATGAACCAGAATTTATGGCTATTACAGAAGACCAGTATCAAAACTTTTTAGCAGAAGAACCAAAACTCCAGCCTTATAAACACTTCTTTGATAAACTATTGCAAAATAAGGACCATGTCCTTTCACAACGTGAAGAAGAGTTGCTTGCAGGTGCTGGGGAAATCTTCGGTGCTGCTAGTGAAACCTTTGCTATTTTAGATAATGCAGATATCGTCTTTCCATTTGTTAAAGATGAAGATGGAAATGAAGTTCAATTATCACACGGCGTTTATATGCGCTTGGTAGAATCTAAGAATCGTGAGGTTCGTCGTGGAGCTTATGAAGCCCTCTATGCTACTTATGAGCAATACCAGCACACTTACGCTAAAACCTTGCAGACCAATGTTAAAGTGCAAAACTACCGTGCCAAAGTCCGTAACTACAAGAGTGCGCGTGAAGCAGCTCTTGCGGCAAACTTTGTGCCAGAAAGTGTTTATGATAATCTAGTATCTGCTGTTCGTAAGCATTTGCCACTCTTGCATCGTTATTTGGCTCTTCGTTCAAAAATCTTGGGTATTCCAGACCTCAAGATGTACGATGTCTACACTCCATTGTCTTCAGTGGAATACAGCTTTACTTATGAGGAAGCCTTAAAAAAAGCGGAAGAATCTTTGGCAGTTCTTGGTGAGGATTACTTGAGTCGTGTTAAACGTGCCTTCAGCGAACGTTGGATTGATGTATATGAAAACCAAGGCAAGCGTTCAGGTGCATATTCAGGTGGATCATACGATACAAATGCCTTCATGCTTCTTAACTGGCAGAATAACCTAGATAATCTCTTTACTCTTGTACATGAGACAGGACATAGTATGCATTCTAGCTATACACGTGAAACCCAGCCTTATGTATACGGAGACTACTCAATCTTCTTGGCAGAAATTGCTTCAACTACTAATGAAAACATCCTAACAGAAAAATTATTGCAAGAAGTTCAAGACGATGCAACACGCTTTGCAATTCTCAACAACTTCCTAGATGGTTTCCGTGGAACAGTCTTCCGCCAAACTCAATTTGCTGAATTTGAACATGCTATTCATCAAGCTGACCAAAATGGGGAAGTCTTGACAAGTGAGTTCCTAAACAATCTCTATGCTGACTTGAACCAAGAATATTATGGCTTGAGCAAGGAAGACAATCCTCAAATCCAGTACGAGTGGGCTCGTATCCCGCATTTCTACTATAACTACTATGTGTATCAATATTCAACAGGCTTTGCAGCAGCTTCAGCCTTGGCTGAAAAGATTGTTCATGGTAGCCAAGAGGATCGTGATCGCTATATCGACTACCTCAAAGCAGGGAAGTCAGACTATCCACTCAATATCATGCGTAAAGCGGGCGTTGACATGGAAAAAGAAGATTACCTCAACGATGCCTTTGCAGTCTTTGAACGCCGTTTGGATGAGTTTGAAGCCCTTGTTGAAAAATTAGGATTGGCATAAGGCAGATGGTAAAGTCTTATAGTAAAAATGCCAATCATAACATGCGACGTCCTGTTGTCAAGCATGAGATTGTCGAGTTCATGCGCCACAGACAAAAGCAGGTGACGGGTTCCCTAAAAGAGCTAGAAAACTTTGCTCGCAAGGAGAATATTCCTATCATTCCTCATGAAACCGTCGCTTATTTTCGTTTCCTTATGGAAACCATTCAACCAAAAAACATTTTAGAAATCGGGACGGCTATTGGCTTTTCTGCCCTTTTGATGGCAGAGCATTCACCTAAGTCAAAAATCACCACTATTGACCGAAATCCTGAGATGATTGGTTTTGCCAAAGAAAATTTTGCAAAATTTGATAGCCGCAAACAAATCACTCTCTTAGAAGGTGATGCGGTAGATGTCCTGTCAACGTTGACTGAGACCTATGATTTTGTATTTATGGATTCTGCCAAGTCCAAATACATCGTCTTTCTACCAGAAATCCTCAAACACCTCGAAGTAGGTGGAGTCGTTGTCTTGGATGATATTTTCCAAGGAGGAGATATTGCGAGGGATATTATGGAAGTTCGACGTGGACAACGGACGATTTATCGTGGCTTGCAAAGACTATTTGATGCAACCTTAGACAATCCTGGCTTAACCGCTAGCTTGGTTCCACTTGGAGATGGGATTCTCATGCTAAGAAAGAATCAAGCAGAAGTAGAACTGCCTGATATTGATTGATTTCAGATATTTTTAAGACAATTTGGTAAAATAGATAAGGTAAACCTTTATTTAGTATACAAAAGGAGTAAACATGAAGAAAAAACTAATGGCAGGAGCCATCACATTGTTGTCAGTAGCTACTTTGGCTGCTTGTTCAAACAGTTCTGAAGGAACTGACTTGATTAGCATGAAAGGCGATGTTATTACTGAGCATCAATTCTTTGAAGAAGTCAAAAATAATGCGACTGCTCAACAAGTCTTGCTGAATATGACCATTCAAAAAGTTTTTGAAAAACAATATGGTTCAGAAGTAAGTGATAAAGAAGTAGATGATGCAGTTGCAGAAGAACAAAAGAAATACGGTGATAGCTATCAAACGATTCTCGCCCGTTCAGGTATGACTGCAGAAAGCCGTAAAGCTCAAATTCGTACAAGTAAATTAGTTGAGTATGCTGTTAAGAAAGCTGCTGAAGCTGAATTAACAGATGAAAACTACAAAAAAGCTTTTGAAGAGTATACTCCAGAAGTAACGGCTCAAATTATTAAACTTGATAGTGAAGATAAGGCTAAGGAAGTTCTTGCCAAAGCAAAAGAGTCTGGAGCTGACTTTGCACAACTTGCAAAAGACAATTCTACAGATGAAAAGACAAAAGAAAATGGTGGAGAAATCACCTTTGACTCTGCATCAACAGAATTACCAGACGTAGTTAAGAAAGCCGCTTTTGCGCTTGATGTCAACGGAATTTCAGATGTTATCACTGCTCCAGGAACTCAAGCTTATACAAGTAGTTTCTACATTGTTAAGTTGACGAAGAAATCAGAAAAATCTTCTAACTTGGATGATTATAAAGAAAAACTTAAAACAATCATTTTGACCCAAAAACAAAATGATGCAACCTTTGTTCAAGGTGTTATTAGTAAAGAATTACAAGATGCCAACATTAAAGTTAAAGATCCGGCCTTCCAAAATATCTTTACACAATACATCAAAGGCGAAACAACTTCTGACAGCAGCAGTAGCGCCTCAAACTAAGATAGTAATGAACTACCTTCCTCTGTCTGGAAGGTAGTTTTTAAGTTTATAAAATATCAAGATTATAGTTTTAAAAGTCCTAGTAACTTAAAACGCTCGATAGGTCGCATAAGGGGAACACTCAAGACATTCTAGTCCAGAGTCTGTTTTGAGTAAAATTCGAATGTTTATACTGTAAGAGTTTTTTTCTAGCCTAAAAAATGGTATAATAGCATGTAAAACTAGAAATAATAAGGGAAAATAAAAATATTTTTCCGAAAGATAGGTGACATATGAAAATAAGTAAAAGGCACCTGCTGAATTATTCCATTTTGATTCCTTATCTACTGTTATCCGTTTTAGGATTGATAGTAGTTTATTCGACAACGAGTGCAACTCTTATCCAAGAGGGAAAAAGCACCTTACAACTGGTTCGAAACCAAGGAATTTTCTGGATAGCCAGTTTGTTTTTAATTGCCTTGATTTATAAATTGAAATTAGGATTTCTGCGAAATGAGCGATTACTCTTTATCGTCATGTTTGTTGAGCTGATACTGCTGGCACTAGCGCGTTTAATTGGGATTCCTGTCAACGGTGCCTATGGCTGGATTAAGGTTGGTCCCATCACGATTCAACCAGCAGAGTATTTGAAAATTATTATTGTCTGGTATCTAGCACAGCGTTTTTCGAAACAACAGGATGAGATAGCTGTTTACGACTTCCAAGTTTTAACCCTTAATCAGTGGCTTCCTCGAGCATTCAATGATTGGCGTTTTGTTCTACTGGTTATGATTGGTAGTTTGGCGATTTTCCCAGACCTTGGGAATGCTACCATCTTGATTTTGGTATCCTTGCTCATGTATACCATCAGTGGAATAGCTTATCGGTGGTTCACAACTATTCTGGGCTTACTAGCTGGTGTCTCTATGATTTCCTTAACAGCCATTCGGATAATCGGTGTTGAGAAATTCTCTAAAATTCCCGTATTTGGTTATGTTGCCAAGCGGTTCAGTGCTTTTTTCAACCCATTTAATGACTTGGCTGGAGCTGGACACCAGTTGGCCAATTCCTACTATGCCATGGTTAATGGAGGATGGTTCGGTCTGGGATTAGGAAATTCTATTGAAAAACGAGGGTATCTGCCAGAAGCCCATACAGACTTTGTCTTTTCGATTGTCATCGAAGAGTTTGGATTTGTAGGAGCAAGTCTTATTCTCGCTCTCCTATTCTTCTTAATTCTACGAATCATTTTGGTAGGTATTCGAGCAAGGGATCCTTTCAACTCAATGGTAGCAATCGGTATTGGTGGTATGATTCTGATACAGGTATTCGTTAACATTGGCGGTATATCAGGCTTGATCCCTTCAACAGGGGTAACCTTCCCCTTCCTATCGCAAGGGGGAAACAGTCTCTTGGTCCTATCAGTAGCCATAGCATTTGTATTAAATATTGATGCCAGTGAGAAGCGTGCGCGACTTTTTAGTGAATACGAAGCACAGCTTTAAGACATAGATAACAAGGAGAAAAAAATGTCTCTTCAAAAGTTAGAAAATTATAGTAACAAAACGGTCGTACAAGAAGAAGTTCAAATCTTGACAGATATGCTGGAAGATATCACAAAAAATATGCTTCCTGCTGAAACCTTTGATAAGATTATGCACTTGAAGGAACTTTCGTCAAAACTTGACTATCAAGGGCTAGATAAAGTAGTAACAAGTCTTTCAAATGATGAGATGGTCTACATTTCTAGATACTTCTCTATTTTGCCTCTTTTAATTAACATCTCAGAAGATGTTGACTTGGCTTATGAGATTAACCATCTAAATAATGTCGATCAAGACTATCTGGGTAAATTGTCAACAACGATCAAAATGGTGGCTGAAAAAGAAAACGCTGCTGAGATTCTTGAGCACTTGAACGTGGTACCAGTTTTGACGGCCCACCCAACTCAGGTTCAACGTAAGAGTATGTTAGATTTGACCACTCATATCCATACCCTTTTACGTAAATACCGTGACGTGAGAATGGGGCTCATTAACAAGGAAAAATGGCATAATGATCTTCGTCGCTATATTGAAATCATCATGCAGACAGATATGATTCGTGAGAAGAAACTAAAAGTAACCAACGAAATCACCAATGTGATGGAATACTATAATAGTTCCTTCCTACAGGCTGTTCCTAACTTGATGTTAGAGTACAAACGTCTAGCAAAAGAGCAAGGAATTGATCTTAAACAAGCCAAACCAATTACTATGGGAATGTGGATCGGCGGAGACCGTGATGGAAATCCATTTGTAACAGCTGAAACACTTATGCGTTCTGCTACTATCCAAAGTGAAGTGATCTTGAACTACTATATTAGCAAGATTTCTAGTCTCTATCGTACCTTCTCTCTCTCGACTAATTTATCAAAAACTAGTAAAGCTGTTGAAGAAATGGCTGCTCAGTCTGGAGATACATCAGTCTTTCGTGAGAAAGAACCCTATCGTCGTGCCTTTCATTTGATTCAGTCCAAATTGATTCAAACTCTCTTGAATTTAAAAGAATGGTCTGTTGTTGGCTCGTCAGCTGATGAACGTCATCCTGTTGAACGTCTTCTTGGTACTCAAGGGCATCAACAAGGAGTGATTACAGACTATATTAGTAATCGACTTTCAGGAGCTATTCAAGAACTGGCTGAAGATCGTCCACCATTTTACGAAACAGTTGAAGAGTTCAAAAAAGATCTATATACCATTAAGGATTCATTACTTGAAAACAAGGCAGAGTCCTTACTCACAGGTGAATTTGCAGAACTTTTAGAAGCTGTAGAAGTATTTGGTTTCTTCTTGGCTTCCATCGACATGCGTCAAGATTCAAGCGTCCACGAAGCCTGTGTAGCTGAATTGTTAGCATCTGCTGGAATCAATGACCACTATAGCGATTTGTCAGAAGATGAAAAGTGCGACTTGCTTTTGCATGAATTGTTAGAAGATCCTCGAATCTTGTCAGCGACTCATGCTGAGAAGTCTGAACTTCTCGAAAAGGAATTAGCCATTTTCCGAACTGCACGTGAATTAAAAGATCGTTTAGGAGAAGATGTCATTCGTCAAACGATTATCTCTCATGCAACCAGCGTGTCTGATATGCTGGAATTAGCAATCATGCTTAAAGAAGTTGGTCTGGTAGATGCTGAAAAAGCGCGTGTTCAGATTGTTCCACTCTTTGAGACGATTGAAGACTTGGATCATTCTGAAGAAACTATGAGAAAGTATTTCTCTCTACCACTTGCTAAGAAATGGATTGCTTCTAAAAACAACTACCAAGAAATCATGCTCGGCTACTCTGATAGTAACAAGGATGGCGGTTACCTGTCATCTTGTTGGACACTTTATAAGGCACAACAACAATTGACTGCTATTGGTGATGAATTTGGAGTCAAAGTAACCTTCTTCCATGGTCGTGGTGGTACCGTTGGTCGTGGTGGTGGCCCTACTTATGATGCCATTGCTTCTCAACCACTCAAGTCCATCAAGGATCGTATCCGTTTGACTGAGCAAGGAGAAGTTATCGGCAACAAATACGGAAACAAGGATGCTGCCTACTATAACCTTGAAATGTTGGTTTCAGCAGCTATCAACCGTATGATTACCAAGAAGAAGAGTGATACCAATACGTCAAATCGCTATGAAGCCATCATGGACCAAGTAGTAGAACGTAGTTACGATATCTACCGTGAGCTCGTATTTGGAAATGAACATTTCTATGATTATTTCTTTGAATCTAGTCCAATCAAGGCGATCTCAAGTTTCAATATTGGTTCTCGTCCAGCAGCTCGTAAAACAATCACTGAAATTGGTGGTCTACGTGCTATTCCTTGGGTATTCTCATGGTCACAAAGTCGTGTTATGTTCCCAGGTTGGTATGGAGTTGGTTCAAGCTTTAAGGAATTTATCGATCAAGATCCTAAAAATATCGAATTCCTTCGTGATATGTATCAAAATTGGCCATTCTTCCAATCACTCCTATCCAACGTCGATATGGTCTTGTCAAAATCAAATATGAACATTGCCTTTGAATACGCTAAACTGTGTGAAAGTGAAGAAGTACAAGCAATTTACTATACCATTTTAGATGAATGGCAGTTGACTAAGGACGTTATCTTGGCTATTGAAGGCCATGAGGAGCTCTTGGCGGAAAATACCTATTTGAAAGACAGTCTCAACTACCGCATGCCTTATTTCAATATTCTTAACTATATTCAGTTAGAATTGATTAAGCGTCAACGTCGTGGCGAGCTATCTTCAGATGAAGAAAGATTAATCCATACAACTATCAACGGAATTGCTACAGGTTTACGTAATTCAGGTTGATACAAGTTAGATTTTATAAAAAACGTAGGAATTTTTGTTAATATTTAAAATATTTTATGAAAACCCTTGACAAGTTTTAGTAAAATGATATAATTTAAGCATTCAGAAAGTAATCATTGAAATTTTTTAGAGAGTCTGTGGTTGGTGGAAACAGATAGGTGGAAGTGATGAAAATTGGGCTGAATGTTATTAAGAATTTGAAATCATAAGAATTCGGTGAGCACACCTTACAGTGCAACTCGTTTTAGCGAGTAAGAGCGATAGGACTAGTTCCTATAATTGAGGTGGCACCGCGCATCGACGTCCTCACACAAGTTTTTTGTGTGAGGACTTTTTCTATGGGGAGGAAAAAATTATGGAAATCAAACGATGGCGTCGCTTGAATAAGTGATTGAATAAAAAAATAATAAGTTAAGAAGAAATAAGGAGAAAATTATGAAAAACAAACGTCTACTCGGTATTATCGTAGCATTAGCACTTGTAGTTGGAGGAAGCTTGGTATATTCTAGCTTAACGAAACAAGAAACTAAAACTGAGACAGCTAATAAAACAGCTAAGGTTGGTGTTCTTCAGTTTGTAAGCCACCCATCGCTTGACTTGATCTACCAAGGTATCCAAGATGGACTTGCTGAAGAAGGCTATAAAGGTGACCAAGTCAAAATCGACTTTATGAACTCAGAAGGTGACCAAAGTAAGGTTGCGACAATGAGTAAACAATTGGTGGCAAATGGAAATGATGTCGTTGTCGGTATTGCAACACCAGCAGCTCAAGGTCTTGCAAGTGCAACAAAAGACCTTCCTGTTATCATGGCAGCTATCACAGACCCAATTGGTGCTAACCTTGTACAAAACTTGGAAAAACCAGGTGG
The DNA here is from genome assembly GCF_040888305.1 of Streptococcus fermentans. Taxonomy (NCBI): domain Bacteria; kingdom Bacillati; phylum Bacillota; class Bacilli; order Lactobacillales; family Streptococcaceae; genus Streptococcus; species Streptococcus fermentans. Next base: position 102,626 of record NZ_JBFNFG010000002.1, read on the forward strand.
GAACATCACAGGGGTATCTGACCACAACCCTGCTGAACAACAGGTTGAATTGATCAAAACATTGACTCCTGATGTGAAAACAGTTGGAGCTCTTTACTCAAGTAGTGAAGATAACTCAAAATCACAAGTTGAAGAATTCAAAGCATACGCTGAAAAAGCTGGTTTGAAAGTCGAAACATTCGCAGTTCCTTCAACGAACGAAATTGCTTCAACAGTGAACGTTATGACTGGTAAAGTAGATGCAATCTGGGTTCCAATCGATAACACAATCGCATCTGCATTCTCAACTGTCGTTTCAAGCAATCAAACAGCTAAAAAACCAATCTACCCAAGTGCGACTGCCATGGTAGAAGCTGGAGGTTTGGCATCAGTTGTTGTTGACCAACACGATCTTGGTGTTGCTACTGGTAAAATGATTGCCAAAGTTTTGAAGGGTGAAAAACCTGCAGATACACCAGTCAATGTCTTCTCAACTGGTAAATCAGTGATCAACAAAAAAGTTGCTCAAGAACTTGGAATCACTATTCCTGAATCAGTTCTCAAAGAAGCTGGTCAAGTAATCGAATAAGAATGAAGGAGGAGTTGGAGACATCTCCTCCAATTTTTAGAATAAAGGAAATGAATCAAACATGCTAATATCAATTATTTCACAGGGATTGGTCTGGGCTATCCTGGGCTTGGGAATCTTTATGACCTTTCGAATCTTGAACTTCCCAGATATGACAACGGAGGGCTCTTTCCCATTGGGAGGAGCGGTAGCAGTGACTCTCATTACCCAAGGGGTTAATCCTTTTCTTGCTACTTTAGCGGCTATAGGGGCAGGGTGTCTTGCTGGTTTAGCAGCGGGGTTATTATATACCAAAGGAAAGATTCCAACTCTTCTATCAGGAATTTTAGTCATGACTTCTTGTCATTCTATCATGCTCATGATTATGGGACGAGCTAACCTTGGGCTCTTAGGAACAAAACAAATCCAGGATGTTCTTCCATTTTCATCAGAGGTTAATCAATTACTGACAGGTTTAATCTTTGTGACTTTGGTTATCCTTCTCATGCTTTTCTTCCTAGATACCAAACTTGGACAGGCCTATATCGCTACAGGGGATAATCCAGACATGGCTCGTAGTTTTGGTATCAATACAGGACGTATGGAGCTTATGGGCTTGGTCTTGTCAAATGGTGTAATCGCACTTGCTGGTGCCCTTATCGCTCAACAAGAAGGCTATGCCGATGTCTCTCGTGGTATCGGTGTTATCGTTGTTGGTCTTGCCAGCTTGATTATCGGTGAAGTCCTCTTCAAGAGTCTTACCCTAGCAGAACGCTTGGTTACAATTGTAGTTGGTTCCATCAGCTATCAATTCTTGGTATGGGGAGTCATTGCTCTCGGCTTTAACACTAGCTACCTCCGTCTATATAGTGCCCTTATCCTAGCAACTTGCTTGGTAATTCCAACCCTTAAGGATAAATACTTGAAAGGAGTCAAGTTAAGCAAATGACAGCAATTGTAGAATTAAGAAATGCCACAAAAATTGTGACAAATGGCTTTGACGAAGAAAAGATTATTCTAAACGATGTTTCACTTGATATTTATGAACATGACTTCATCACAATCTTGGGTGGAAATGGTGCAGGCAAGTCAACCCTCTTTAATAGCATTGCAGGAACTCTGCCCTTGACTAGCGGGAGTATTCGCATCATGGGGGAGGATGTGACTCATTTCAGCCCTGAAAAGCGTGCCAAGTACCTCTCTCGTGTTTTCCAAGATCCCAAGATGGGAACTGCCCCTCGTATGACCGTTGCAGAAAATCTCTTGATTGCTAAGTTTCGTGGAGAAAATCGTGGTCTTTTTCCAAGAAGACTCTCAGCTTACAAGGAAGAATTTCAAGCAACTATTGAGAAGGTTGGCAATGGGCTAGAGAAGCACTTAGATACTCCGATTGAATTTTTGTCAGGTGGACAAAGGCAGGCCTTGAGCCTCTTGATGGCAACCTTGAAGCGTCCAGAACTCCTTTTGTTGGATGAACATACAGCAGCGCTTGACCCTAAAACAAGTGTGGCCTTGATGGAATTGACAGATGATTTTGTCAACAAGGACCATCTAACAGCATTGATGATTACCCACCATATGGAAGATGCTCTCAAGTATGGAAATCGTCTCATTGTTATGAAGGAAGGACGAATCATCCAAGATTTGAATAAGGATGAAAAAGCCAAGATGAAGATTTCAGATTACTATCAGTTGTTCGAGTAGATAATTTTAAATAATTGATATAAAAACTTGGAAGTGGAATTTTTACTTCTAGGTTTTTTTAGTGGCATTTAAACTTTATTTATATTTCCTTTTTTGCCAGTTTTACTTTATAATATAATCAATCTAAGAATCTTAAACTTTGATAGAGGAGTAAGGAGATAAAAACATGGCATACACACAAGAAGATTATCAGGAATGGATTTTTCAGATTGGATTTAAGATGGACTATTTCACAAGGGAGTTTGCGGAGAAAGAAGGGCTAAATTTAGACTATAGTATGCAGTCCTTGGATGATTTGGAGGCTTGGATCTTAGCTCACTACGAAGACCACCATGCTTTGATAGCAGACCGCAAGATGTTGGATTATTTGACCGTTTATATCGGCGAAACCTTTCGCAAACACCTAGGAGGTAAATGGTATATTGACCTTAAAAATAAAAAGAACGCCTATTATTCTATGCCTGTCTTGACTGATCCATCCTATAGAGGAGTGGTATACAAAGCACCATTGACTTATGCAACAGCTTGTATCAGTAGAAAAGATGGTCAGTATATTAGCAGGATATTAAAAAATAATCTCGAGAATCAAGTGAAATAGTCTTTAATTTTTTCTATTTTTCTTTCAAATATTAGAATGGTTTGTTCAAAAGATTCACTTTTTCATGACAGCTGGAAACTTATGAAATAGTCTCATGTAAAGTGTATGAAATGGTTTACTTTTTTTCAGAAATAAGCTATACTAGTTAGAGTAAACTGTGATAAAATGGAGGTATTGTCTATGGTTGACAAGAGACTCATCGAAGAGATCAAAAACAATACCAATATTGTCGAAATCATAGGAGAAGTGATTTCCTTACAAAAATCTGGACGGAACTTTTTAGGGCTCTGTCCTTTTCATGGTGAAAAGACCCCTTCCTTTAACGTGGTTGAGGATAAGCAATTTTACCACTGCTTTGGATGTGGTCGTTCTGGAGATGTTTTTAAGTTTATCGAGGAGTATCAGCAGGTAACCTTTGCGGATGCGGTGAGGATATTAGCTGAGAGACTTGGAATTCAGATGGCAGCGCCTGTTCAAAGTTCTGTACAGCCTAGGTCACCCCATCAAAATCTCTACGATATGCATGACAAGGCCGCTCGGTTTTATCATGCCATCCTCATGACGACTAAGATGGGTGAAGAGGCGAGGAACTACCTCTATAAACGTGGCTTAACAGATGATGTTCTAAAGCATTTTATGATTGGTTTGGCTCCAGCAGAACGCTCTTATCTCTATCAGCGTTTAGCAGACGATTATAGTGAGAATGACTTGCTGGATTCAGGTTTGTTTTATCTATCTGAGAGTAATCAATTCTTTGATACCTTTCATAATCGCATTATGTTTCCACTCTCAAATGATCAAGGAAAGGTGATTGCCTTTTCTGGTCGAATTTGGCAAGAGACTGATTCTCAAACTGGAAAGTATAAAAATAGTCGAGCGACGGCAATTTTTAACAAAAGTTACGAATTATATCATTTGGAGAGAGTAAAAAAAGGCTCGGGCAAGGCTCCTGAAATCTACTTGATGGAAGGGTTTATGGATGTCATTGCGGCTTATCGCGCTGGTATTGAAAATGCAGTTGCTTCCATGGGAACTGCACTGACGAGCGAACATGTGGAGCATTTGAAACGCTTTACTAAAAAGATTATCGTCACTTATGACGGAGATAAGGCTGGGCAAGCTGCCACAGCGAAAGCCTTGGATGAGCTTAAAGATTTATCTGTCCAAGTCGTCCAGATTCCTGACGCAATGGATCCGGATGAATATTTGCAGAAAAACTCTCCTCAAGACCTGGCTTATCTATTAACCAATACACGCATTAGTCCTGTTGAGTTTTACATTCATCACTTCAGACCTGAAAATAGTGAAAATCTACAAGCCCAGATTGAATTTATAGAGAAAATTGCCCCCTTAATCGCCAAGGAACCCTCTATCACAGCTCAGAATTCCTACATCCACATTTTGACGGATCACTTGCCATCTTTTGACTATCAGCAAGTCGAACATATTGTCAATGAAAGTCGTGTCAGACAGAGAAAGGAGAAGGTCAAGGAGACCTATAGTCCGAGTCCTGTCACTATGTCTGTTACCAAGCAGCTGACAGCAGTGATGAGAGCGGAAGCTCATATCCTCTACCGAATGATGGAACATCCCTCGGTGCTTAATGACTATCACTTAAGAGAGGATTTTATCTTTGAAACTCCAGAGTTTCAAACCTTGTATGGACTATTGATTGATAATGGAAGTATCTCATCTGAGGATTTGGCTCATCAGACCAGAGAAGTGGAGAGTGCTTGGTATCAAGTCCTAGCCTTAGATTTGCCACCTGAGATGTCCCCTCACGAGTTAGCCGAAGTGGAAGAGTCTAGAAAAAGAGCTCTTTTGAATCAGGAAAATCTGCAAATTAAAAAGAAAGTTCAGGAAGCTAGCCATGTCGGTGATACAGACACCGCATTAGAAGAGCTAGAACGCTTAATTGCCCAAAAAAGAAGAATGGAGTAAGAATGGCAACAAAACAAAAAGAAGTAACAACCTTTGACGTCCAAGTAGCGGAATTTATTCGCAATCATAAAAAAACTGGTACAGCAACTGATGATGAAATCAATAACGCCCTCGTAATTCCCTTCACTTTAGATGTGGAAGGTATTGAGAATCTTTTGCAACGCATTCAAGATGCTGGTATCTCAATTACGGACAACGAAGGAAATCCAAGTGCGCGTGTTTTGAGCACTGAGGAAGAACCAGAGTTGACTGATGAAGATTTGATTGGTTCAACCTCTGCTAAGGTCAATGACCCTGTCCGTATGTATTTGAAAGAAATCGGAGTTGTGCCTCTGCTTACAAATGAAGAGGAAAAAGAGTTGGCCCTTGCTGTTGAAGCAGGTGATATCGAAGCTAAACAACGCCTTGCAGAAGCTAACCTTCGTTTGGTAGTATCTATTGCTAAACGTTATGTTGGACGTGGAATGCAGTTCCTTGACTTGATCCAAGAAGGAAACATGGGCTTGATGAAGGCCGTTGATAAATTTGACTACTCTAAAGGGTTCAAATTCTCAACTTATGCGACTTGGTGGATTCGTCAGGCTATTACTCGTGCCATTGCTGACCAAGCTCGTACCATCCGTATCCCAGTTCACATGGTGGAAACCATTAACAAGCTTGTTCGTGAACAACGTAATCTTCTTCAAGAGCTGGGACAAGATCCAACTCCTGAACAAATCGCTGAACGCATGGATATGACACCTGACAAGGTTCGTGAAATCCTCAAGATTGCCCAAGAGCCGGTTTCTCTTGAAACACCAATTGGTGAAGAGGATGACAGCCACCTTGGTGATTTTATCGAGGATGAAGTGATTGAAAATCCAGTGGACTATACAACTCGTATTGTTTTGCGTGAGCAGTTGGATGAAGTGTTAGACACATTGACTGACCGTGAAGAGAATGTCTTGCGTCTCCGTTTTGGTCTTGATGATGGGAAAATGCGTACCTTGGAGGATGTTGGTAAAGTCTTTAACGTAACGCGTGAACGTATCCGTCAGATTGAGGCCAAAGCTTTGAGAAAACTTCGCCAGCCTAGTCGAAGCAAACCACTTCGTGATTTCATTGAAGATTAAGTTAAGGGAGAGTGAAGATGGCTTACACAGAAGAACAGATTGAAAATATCAAAACACGTATTTTGACAGCACTAGAAGAAGTGATTGACCCAGAGTTGGGGATTGATATCGTCAATCTAGGTTTGATCTATGAGATTCGTTTTGATGGCGATACAGGTGAGACTGAAATTGATATGACCTTGACAACCATGGGTTGTCCCTTGGCAGATCTTTTAACCGACCAAATCTATGATGCTATGACGGATGTTCCAGAGGTTACTAACGTTGAAGTCAAATTAGTTTGGTATCCAGCTTGGACAGTTGAGAAAATGAGCCGTTACGCTCGTATCGCTTTAGGCATCAAGTGAGTAAATTATAAAAAGAGAAATAGTGTAGACGCCAGGAAATTCCCAGCTTTTATGCTATCTCTCTTTTTATTTGCTGATTTTATTTGAAGAAAATGGTATAATGATTACTATGGAAAAAGAGAAATTGCGCATCAATATGCTAAGTTCAAGTGAAAAAGTGGCGGGCCAAGGTGTGTCTGGTGCTTACCGTGAACTGGTACAGCTTTTAAAACGAGATGCGAAAGACCAACTGATCGTAACAGAAAATCTTCCAATCGAAGCGGATGTTACTCATTTTCATACGATTGATTTTCCTTATTATCTCTCGACCTTTCAGAAAAAACGTTCTGGACGTAAGATTGGCTATGTTCACTTCTTACCTGATACCTTGGAAGGTAGTTTGAAGATTCCATTCTTCTTAAAGGGGATTGTCAAACGCTATGTATTTTCTTTTTATGACCGTATGGAGCATCTGGTTGTGGTCAATCCTACCTTCATTGAGGATTTAGTGGCTGCTGGAATTCCACGTGAAAAAGTGACCTATATTCCTAACTTTGTCAATAAAGAAAAATGGCATTCACTTCCTATAGAGCAAGTTGAACAACTTCGTAAAGATATGGGAATTGATGAGAATCAGTTTGTAGTCGTTGGTGCAGGTCAGGTTCAGAAGCGTAAAGGAATAGATGACTTTATCACTCTAGCTGAGGAATTACCGGATATCACTTTTATTTGGGCTGGTGGCTTCTCTTTTGGGGGAATAACCGATGGTTATGAACGATATAAAAAGATTATGGATAATCCTCCTGAAAATCTAATTTTCCCAGGGATTGTTGATCCAGAACGGATGAGAGAACTCTATGCCTTGGCTGATCTTTTCTTGCTTCCAAGTTATAACGAGCTCTTTCCAATGACTATTCTAGAAGCTGCGAGTTGTGAAGCACCCATTATGCTTCGTGATCTAGATCTTTACAAGGTCATTCTTGAAGGAAATTACAGACCAACAAGTGATGTAGAAGAGATGAAAGAAGCTATCTTGGAATATCGAGAGCATCCAGAAGCGTTGAAAGCATTGAAAGAAAAGGCTAAGGCCATTTCAAGAGAATATTCAGAAGAGCATCTTCTTGAAATCTGGCTAAAATTCTATCGGGAGCAAGCAGCTTTAGGAAAAAAATGAGGTAGTATATGCGAATTGGTTTATTTACAGATACTTATTTCCCGCAGGTCTCGGGTGTTGCGACCAGTATTCGAACCTTAAAAACAGAACTTGAAAAGCAAGGACATGCCGTCTTTATCTTTACAACAACAGACAAGGATGTTAATCGTTATGAAGACTGGCAGATTATCCGTATCCCTAGTGTTCCTTTCTTTGCCTTTAAGGATCGACGTTTCGCCTATCGTGGATTTACAAAAGCTCTTGAGATTGCCAAGCAATACAAGCTGGATATTATTCATACGCAGACTGAGTTTTCTCTTGGTTTATTAGGGATTTGGATAGCGCGTGAATTGAAAATTCCAGTCATTCATACCTATCATACCCAGTACGAAGATTATGTCCACTATATCGCTAAGGGGATGTTGATTCGTCCAGGTATGGTTAAGTACCTTGTGAGAGGCTTCCTTCATGATGTTGATGGAGTGATTTGTCCAAGTGAAATTGTGCGAGACCTTCTATCAGATTATAAGGTCAAAGTAGAAAAACGAGTTATTCCTACAGGGATTGAGCTAGCCAAGTTTGAACGACCTGAGATTGGACCAGAACATATCGCAGACTTACGTGATAAATTAGGCATTAAGAAAGATGAAAAGATGCTTCTTAGCCTTTCACGTGTTTCTTACGAGAAGAACATTCAAGCTGTTCTGGCAGCACTTCCAGCTGTTCTAAAAGAAGAGCAAAATGTTAAATTAGTCGTAGCTGGAGATGGTCCTTATCTGGAAAATCTCAAGGAGCAAGCATCAGATTTACAGATTCAAGATTCTGTTATTTTTACAGGGATGATTGCCCCAAGTGAAACCGCACTTTACTATAAGGCTGCTGACTTCTTCATTTCAGCTTCAACTAGTGAGACGCAAGGCTTGACCTATCTTGAAAGTCTTGCAAGTAAGACTCCGGTAATAGCTCATGGAAATCCCTATCTTGATAACCTCGTCAATCATAAAATGTTTGGAACTCTTTATTATGAAGAGAGAGATCTAGCAGGGGCTATTTTAGAAGCTTTAATTGTAACTCCAAAGATGGATGAAAAACTTTTGGCTGAAAAATTGTATGAAATTTCAGCTGAGAATTTTGCTAAGAGAGTGCATGAATTCTATCTAGATGTTATTATTTCAAATAATTTTGAAAAAGAATTGACTGCAGATGAACCTGTTACGAAACGTATTTTAAAGACAGTATTTTATATACCACAACAAGCAGTGTCTATGCCGGTCAAGGGGTCAAGACGTATGTTGAAAGCTTCTAGAAAACAGTTGAGCCATTTAAGAAAATATTTGAACGATTAATCGAATAAAAGAAAGGAAATAAAAAAATGAAAAAGAAATTTATGAGAAGTGGTAGAGATCAAAAAATCGGTGGTGTATGCGCTGGTTTAGCTAATTATTTTGATATTGACCCTACAATTGTACGTGTAGTTTGGGGAGTTCTAGCTTTCTGTTATGGTGCTGGCCTTATTGCTTACTTGATCTTGTGGGCAATCGCTCCTGTATCAGATGAATTTTAAGATTAGAGTATTATAGTAAAGGAGAAAAAATGGCATTTGGTGATAATGGGAAGCGTAAAAAAACTTTCTTTGAAAAACTAACGATGTTTGTCGTATTAATCATGTTATTTGTAACCTTAGCAGGTATCTTTGCTACAGCTATCGGTGTATTTAGCAGATTTTAAAATGCTAGATTTTCTAGCAAGTAGTAATAGTTGGTGACTGGGATTTCCCAGCCCTTTTTAGAGTGAGAAAAGAATATGAGTATGTTTTTAGATACAGCCAAGATCAAGGTCAAGGCTGGAAATGGTGGCGATGGGATGGTTGCCTTTCGCCGTGAAAAATACGTCCCTAATGGCGGTCCATGGGGAGGTGATGGAGGTCGTGGTGGTAACGTTGTCTTTGTTGTAGATGAAGGTTTACGTACCTTGATGGACTTCCGTTACAATCGTCATTTCAAAGCCCAATCGGGTGAAAAAGGGATGACCAAAGGAATGCACGGACGCGGTGCAGAAGACTTGATTGTTCGAGTACCTCAAGGTACAACTGTGCGTGATGCAGAAACTGGAAAAGTTATCACGGACTTGATTGAGCATGGCCAAGAGTTTATCGTTGCTCACGGTGGTCGAGGTGGCCGTGGAAACATCCGTTTTGCGACACCCAAAAATCCTGCTCCAGAGATCTCTGAGAATGGAGAACCTGGTCAGGAGCGCGAATTACAGTTAGAACTTAAAATCCTTGCGGATGTTGGTTTGGTTGGCTTCCCTTCAGTTGGGAAATCAACTCTGCTCAGCGTAATTACCTCTGCAAAACCTAAAATTGGTGCCTACCACTTTACAACAATCGTTCCAAATCTTGGTATGGTCCGTACCCAATCAGGTGAGTCCTTTGCAGTGGCAGACCTTCCTGGTTTGATTGAAGGAGCAAGTCAAGGTGTGGGCTTGGGAACTCAATTCCTTCGCCATATTGAGCGTACTCGCGTTATCCTTCACATCATCGATATGTCAGCCAGTGAAGGTCGCGATCCTTACGAAGATTATCTAGCTATTAACAAAGAGTTGGAATCTTACAACCTTCGTCTCATGGAGCGTCCACAAATTATTGTTGCTAATAAGATGGATATGCCAGAAAGCCAAGAAAACCTTGAAAAATTCAAGAAAAAATTGGCAACTAACTTTGATGAGTTCGAGGAATTACCAGCAATCTTCCCAATATCAGGTTTGACAAAACAAGGTTTGGCACCTTTATTAGACGCAACGGCTGAACTTCTTGATAAGACTCCAGAATTCCTTCTTTATGATGAGTCAGAAATGGAAGAAGAAGTTTATTATGGCTTTGATGAAGAAGAAAAACCATTTGAAATTAGTCGTGATGATGATGCAACTTGGGTACTTTCAGGTGAAAAACTCATCAAACTCTTTAACATGACTAACTTTGACCGCGATGAGTCTGTTATGAAATTTGCACGTCAGTTGCGCGGTATGGGAGTCGATGAAGCTCTCCGCGCCCGTGGTGCCAAGGATGGAGATTTGGTTCGTATCGGTAAGTTTGAGTTTGAATTTGTGGACTAGGAGATAGCGATGGGAGATAAACCGATATCTTTCCGTGATGCTGATGGAAATTTTGTTTCTGCAGCAGACGTCTGGAATGAGAAGAAGTTAGAAGAATTATTTAATCGCCTCAATCCAAATCGTGCTTTGAGACTAGCAAGAACTAAAAAACAAGCTGAAAACAACAATTCATAAAATAAACCCGTGATGACTATCATCACGGGATTTTGTTAGCGATCAAAAAATAGAGGTGGTGCAAACTGTTTGAGGCGCTCAAAGCAAGATTGAGCTTGTTCCTTATCCTCGCAGATAACCAAACAGACATCATTTCCACAGATAGTAGCTACAATTTCAGGGAAGTTTAGGGCATCCAAGATGGATCCGAAGGACTGTGCTAATCCTGGATAGGTTTTGATGACAACCTGGTGTTGGACAGGTTGCATCATGTAGAGGGATTCCTCCATATACACTTCTAGCCGTTTTTCCCACTTGGATGTAGAGCCAGTGTTGATTGAATAATAGGAGTGTTCACCTTCACGAATCTTAGAAAGATTCATCAGATTGATGTCTCTTGAAAGTGTTGCTTGTGTGACCTGTACTCCGTTTTCAATCAGTAGTTCTTGTAATTCAGTTTGGGTATGAATTTTTTGTTTAGTGATTAGGGCTCGGATGAGCTGGTGTCTTTGCTCGGCTTTGTTCATTTACAGTTACCTCCCTTTGAAAAGGTATCTCAAGATTGGACTGTGCAAGGTCGACAGTCAAGTGATAGTCTGTATTGTCACGAACAGTAATTTCAAAGTCAGTAGTATAAAGAACGAGACGGAGAGTATCGCCTTCTTTTAGTTTATAAATAGTTGGCTGTAATTCAAATTGGAATTCCATCCATTCATCTGGTTTAACTTCTTCAATTTTTAATAAATCATGACGATTTTGGAGGTTGAGGTAGCCTTTGGTAATAACACGTTGGGCATTTGGGCTAAATGGTAGCTCGCAAATGTTTTCCAGCATATGGTAACGACCATTATCAATCGTACGAGCAGACAAGACTCCAGGATAAGGTTGAAGGTATTTCTTTTGACCAAGTTCGAGAAGTTGAGCAGAGAGAAGACCTTTATTGGTACTTGACTTGAGACGAAGGTTTAGTTTAACACGACCATTGATATGAAGATCTTCAGTCACTGGAAGATCAATGGTAATCTGATTGACCTTACCTTGATAAAGTTCATTGTTAAAGGTTTGGTAAGTTTTTCCAAATCGTTCGAAGTCAGAATCTTGGTAATGATTTTCAATGACAGCTTCCTCAGTACCTAAAGAGAAAGTTTTATGGTCAGTTTGATTTCCAAAATCTTCAAGTGACAGCCAGGTTTGAGGAGCAGTATTGTCTTGCCAAACGACTCTTGGAAGTTGGTAGTCAGTTTCTTGGTCCAATAATTTCTGCGTCAAAAGGGCATTCATAGATTCACGGAAATCAATAGACTGCCAGTTGTTCATATAAACATGGGCGCCGTTATGGTAAAAGAGATGTTTTTTAATATGACTTGGAAGAGCATTGAACATTTGATAGACGTGAAGTGGTTTGACATTCCAGTCTTGTGAACCGTGGGTAAAGACAACTTCAGCCTTAACCTTTTTAGCATTAAGAAGGTAGTTTCTGTCATGCCAAAATTGGTTATAATCTCCAGTTTTACGGTCTAGATTTTTCTTGAGTTCTTCTATGGATGCTTTATGAGCCTCGTTTCCACGAATAAAGTCACCAGCTAAGAGATTACGAGAATAAGTTAATTCATCTAATGAATCGAAGTCCTCTCCAGGATAGCCGCCTGGGCTTGTCACAAGACCATTTTCACGGTAATAGTTGTACCATGATGAGATACCTGCTTCAGCAATAATGACTTCTAAACCATCAACTCCTGTAGTAGCAAGACCGTTAGACATTGTTCCTAGATAAGAAAGACCAGTAGTTGCTACCTTACCGTTGGACCAGTCAGCCTTGACTTGACGTTCACGACTATGGTCTGTAAAGGCACGACAACGGCCATTGAGCCAATCAATGACATTTTTATAGGCTTCAACTTGTCGGTAGTCACCATTAGTCATCTGACCTTGAGAATCCTTTGTACCAAGACCAGATACGTAGATGTTTGCAAATCCTCTTGGAAGGAAGTAGTCGTTAAGTGTGTAGCTGCTATTGATATGAGTCAGTTTTTCTTCAGCTTCTAGAACGAGGTCTGCTTGGCCAACTGGTTCAATAAAACTAATACTCGGATCTTCTAAGCTAATCTCGTGTGGCTCTTTGACTTCTAGTTCAGCTTCCATTTTGTAAAGGGCCTTATCACTAGCTTTATCATTGGTTCCTTGATGGTAAGGACTTGCCGTCATAACAGCTGGAATTTTGCCGTGGTAAGATGGACGGATAATGTTTACCTTGATAAGATCTGGCAGTCCATCATTATCAGAATCAATACTACTTTCTACATAAACAACTTCACGAATAACATTGTTAGTTGAGAAAGTAGCCAAACTCTTTCCATTGAAGTAGTGGTAATCATTGTCCTCAGGGATAAAACCATCACTAACAAGCTGATCAATTAAGGTATTTCCCTTTTTAGTGCGCGTGTTAAGGAGTTGATAGAGGTTATCAACTAAATCACCAAAGACGATAGGAAGTCCTGTTTCTTGATGAAAGGTTTGAGCATCTTCGAAGTCTATAAGGTAGCTAAATCCAAGCAACTGAAAAACTACGGTATAAAAGATTTCTGAAGTTAATTCACGATTAGAATTGAAGAAAGTGAGCAGATCAGTTTCTTTATCAACCGCTAAAGTTGAGAGGGGATAATCCGTATTTTTATAATTGAAAAAATAAGTTCTAACAAAAGCTTCAAACTGTTCTTTCGCAGAATTTGATTGATCAAGCTTGAACCCAAGGTTGGATAATTCCTGTAAAGCTTCTCGCTGGCTTACAGGATAGTAACTAAATTGATTAAAACGCATAGATGCCTCCTTTGAAGAATCATTAAATTTATTATATCAAAAAAGAAGGGAAAATGATAGAATCAGCTGGTTTGGAAAGGTTAAATTGCTATTAATCTAACAGAGTTTAAGAGAGTGTTTTAACAAGTCCTATCTTGAATTTTTGAGTATCATTAAAGGTTATGCTATACTAGAAATATGTTAGATTTGGAGAAATATGGTGTGACCATGTGGGAAAAGGACAAGATTCTCTCTTTCCGTCAAAAATTATTAGCCTGGTATGACGAAAATAAGCGTGATTTACCCTGGAGACGGAGTAAGAATCCTTACCATATCTGGGTGTCTGAAATCATGTTGCAGCAGACTCGAGTTGATACCGTTATTCCCTATTATGAACGTTTTTTGGACTGGTTTCCGACTGTTGAAAGCTTAGCAAATGCTCCTGAGGAGCGCTTATTAAAAGCTTGGGAAGGACTTGGCTATTATTCTCGTGTCCGCAATATGCAAACAGCCGCTCAACAGATTATGAGTGAATTTGAAGGCAAGTTTCCGTCAACTTATGAAGGTATTTCAAGCTTAAAGGGGATTGGTCCTTATACAGCTGGTGCAATTTCTAGTATTGCCTTTAACCTTCCACAGCCTGCAGTAGATGGCAATGTCATGCGTGTTTTGGCACGTTTGTTTGAAGTCAATCATGATATTGGAAATCCTAGCAATCGTAAACTATTTCAAGCGATGATGGAAGTTCTAATAGATCCTGATCGTCCAGGTGATTTCAATCAGGCTTTGATGGATTTAGGTTCAGATATTGAGGCTCCTGTTAATCCAAGACCTGAGGAGAGTCCTGTTAAGGAGTTCAGTGCTGCTTACCAACATGGGACCATGGATTGCTATCCCATTAAGGCTCCAAAGAAAAAGCCAATTCCTATTTTTCTAAAGGCTCTTGTAGTTCAAAATAGTCAAGGTCAGTTTCTATTAGAGAAGAATGAGAGTGAAAAACTCTTGGCTGGATTTTGGCATTTTCCCTTGATTGAAGTTGATGAATTCTCAGACCAGACTCAGGACCTGGACCTTTTTAGTCAAGTAGCGGAGCCAATTCTAGAACTGGGACCATCTCCACAGGAGAGTTTTGAACAGGACTATGACCTTGAAGTTGATTGGCAAGATCTACGTTTTGAAGAGGTTAAGCACATTTTTAGCCATCGTAAATGGCATATCCAGATAATTGCAGGGCGAGTTACTGAAACACAGGAATATGCAGATAGAGAAGTCCTTTGGTTAAGTCCGGAAGAATTTATCAATTATCCCCTAGCCAAACCCCAGCAAAAGATTTGGCAAGCCTACTTGAAAAGAAGCTGCTAGTATCGGTCTTTCGTGTCTTCTTTACATTTTTTTGGTATAATGAGATAAGGAAAAAGGTGACTAAATGAAAAAAATACTAATTGTAGATGATGAAAAACCCATCTCAGATATTATAAAATTTAATATGACCAAGGAAGGTTATGAAGTTGTAACTGCTTTTAATGGTCGTGAAGCTCTTGAACAATTTGAAGCTGAGCAACCAGATATTATTATCTTGGATCTGATGCTTCCAGAGATTGATGGACTTGAAGTTGCAAAAACTATTCGTAAGACAAGTAGTGTTCCTATTATCATGCTTTCAGCAAAGGACAGCGAGTTTGATAAGGTTATTGGGCTTGAACTTGGAGCGGATGACTATGTAACCAAGCCATTTTCAAATCGTGAACTACAGGCCCGTGTTAAAGCTCTTCTCCGTCGTACAGATATTGTATCAGTTGATAACCAAGAACCTGAAACGAAATTACAAAGTCTGCAGATTGGCGATTTGGAGATTTTACCAGATGCCTACGTGGCTAAGAAATATGGTGAAGAGTTAGACCTAACCCACCGCGAATTCGAACTCTTACATCATTTAGCTTCTCATCTTGGTCAAGTTATTACCCGAGAACATCTTCTTGAAACTGTTTGGGGATATGACTATTTTGGAGATGTCCGTACAGTTGATGTAACTATTAGACGTTTGCGCGAGAAGATCGAAGACACACCAAGTAGACCTGAATACATCCTAACTCGTCGTGGAGTGGGATATTACATGAGAAATAATGATTGAAGTAATTAAACAAACAATTTTGACGAGTGACTTTATCTTTATCCTCATCCTAATTGGCTTTATTATGCTAGTGACTTTTCTTCTGCTTGAGAGCCGTCGCGATAATATTCGCCTTAGACAATTAAACCAGAAGGTTAAGGATTTGATTGCTGGTGATTATTCTCAGGTTTTGGATATGCAGGGAAGTTCAGAGATTACAAATATCACCAATAATCTTAATGATTTGTCTGAAGTAATCCGTCTGACTCAGGAAAATCTCGAACAAGAGAGTAAGAGGTTGCATAGTATCCTAGCCTATATGACAGACGGAGTACTTGCGACCAATCGTCGTGGCCAGATCACCATGATCAATGATATGGCCAAGAGACAACTTGGAGTTGAAAGGGATGATGCTCTTAATCAAAATATCTTAGAGTTACTCAAAATTGAAGAAGAGTATGAGCTGAGAGATCTCATTACCCAAAGTCCTGAATTGATGATTTATTCCCAAAATGTGAATGGCGAGTATATCAGTTTGCGCGTGCGTTTTGCCTTGATTCGTAGAGAATCTGGTTTTATCTCTGGTTTAGTAGCAGTCCTACATGATACGACTGAACAAGAGAAGGAAGAACGTGAGAGAAGGCTTTTCGTTTCGAACGTTAGTCATGAGTTGCGTACACCCTTGACAAGTGTAAAATCTTATCTTGAGGCCTTGGACGAAGGAGCCCTGACAGAACCAGTTGCCCCTGATTTTATCAAGGTTTCTCTGGATGAAACCAACCGTATGATGCGGATGGTGACGGACCTCTTGCACCTCTCACGGATTGACAATGAGACCAGTCACTTGGATGTTGAGTTGATTAACTTTACTGCCTTTATCACTTTTATTCTCAATCGTTTTGATAAGATGAGAAGTCAGGACGATGAGAAGAAATACGAGTTGGTGAGAGATTATCCGATTAACTCCGTGTGGATTGAGATTGATACAGATAAGATGACTCAGGTGATAGATAATATCCTAAATAACGCCATCAAATATTCACCAGATGGTGGAAAAATCACTGTAAGCATGAAGACTACAGATGATCAGATGATTTTGTCTATCTCTGACCAAGGTTTAGGAATTCCAAAGCAAGATTTGCCGAAGATTTTTGACCGTTTCTATCGAGTTGATCGGGCAAGAAGTCGTGCTCAGGGTGGAACAGGATTAGGTTTGGCTATTGCTAAGGAAATCATCAAGCAACATAAGGGCTTTATCTGGGCCAAGAGTGAATATGGCAAGGGCTCTACTTTTACCATCGTACTTCCATACGATAAAGATGCCGTGAAAGAAGAGATTTGGGAGGATGAACTAGAAGACTAGAATGAGTGATATCGGTTTTAAATACAGTATTTTAGCATCGGGTTCCAGTGGAAATTCATTTTACTTGGAAACACCAAAAAAGAAAATTTTAGTAGATGCGGGACTCTCAGGCAAAAAAATTACAAGCCTCTTGAGTGAAATCAATCGTAAACCAGAGGATTTGGATGCTATCTTAATAACCCATGAGCATTCAGATCATATCCACGGTGTGGGCGTCCTTGCTCGTAAGTACGGCATGGATCTTTATGCCAATGAGAAAACTTGGCAGGCTATGGAAAATAGTAAGTATCTCGGTAAGGTTGACTCGTCGCAAAAGCATATTTTTGAGATGGGAAAAACCAAAACCTTTGGCGACATCGATATCGAGAGCTTCGGTGTGAGTCATGATGCAGTCGCTCCCCAGTTTTATCGTTTTATGAAGGACGATAAGAGCTTTGTCATGCTGACGGATACAGGCTATGTTAGTGATCGTATGGCTGGCATTGTCGAGAATGCAGATGGCTATCTGATCGAGTCAAATCATGATGTGGAAATCCTGCGAGCAGGATCCTACGCATGGCGACTCAAACAACGCATCCTGTCTGATCTTGGACATCTTTCAAATGAAGATGGCGCAGACGCCATGATTCGCACACTAGGTAATCGTACCAAGAAGATTTACCTAGGCCATTTGTCTAAGGAAAATAATATCAAGGAGCTGGCTCACATGACAATGGTCAATCAGCTAGCTCAAGCAGATCTAGGAGTAGGAGTAGATTTTCAAGTTTACGATACTTCACCAGACACCGCAACACCATTGACTGAGATATAAAAAAAGAAGGCCTTTGCCTTCTTTTTTTATAGACTATCTTACAACTCAGCAAATTCTTTGATTTCTTGAGCTGACATTGAAGAGTCGCAACGGACCTTGATTTGTCCATTTGCAACATGGACGAATCCTGGTACAGTAGGGATTTCATAGCGTGAGCGGAAGTCTTGTAAAGCTTCAAGTTGACTTGGTTCTTCGCTATTGATGAAGTAGATGTGCGCTTTGGTTTCAGCTACTACACCAGCCAATGTACCAGCAAATTTACGGCAGTAAGGACAAGTTTTGCGTCCGATAAAGAAAGTTGCAGTTTCTTGCTTGTCAAGTGCTTCTTGAGCACGCGCTACAGTTGTAACTTCAAGATCTTTGATGTTTTCTAAAAATTGTTCCATGAGATTACCTCGCTTTCATTGATATGTCTAGTATGCCATAAAGTTTCTAAAATTGCTCAGTTTTGATACGGAAATAGATGGTGGGGCAGAAATTAGTAGACTAAGTCTGATTTTCTAGTCCGATATCCCTGTGTCTTTAAAGATATCGAAACTGAAGTTTTGGTCAAAAGAGTTAAAAAAAGACATAAATTACAGTCATCTTTTACTTTATCATCAAAAATAAAGGTCAGGATTTTTCCCGACCTTTATATAGTTGCTTATTTTACAAAGGCATTGATTTCAGCTTCGATGTTAGCAATCTTAGCTTGTGAATCTTCGTTGCTTTCACCAACAACTGCAATGTAGAACTTGATTTTTGGTTCAGTACCTGAAGGACGAACTGCAATCCATGAACCATCAGCAAGTGTGTATTTCAAGACATCACTTGGGGGAGTAGTCAAGGCTGTTACAGTGCCATCAGAGGCAGTAGAAGTTTGTGCTTTGAAGTCTTCTACGACAGTGATTTCTGTTGCGTTCCATTCTTTTGGACCATTTTCACGGAATTTAGTCATAATTGCTTTGATTTGCTCAGCACCGTCGACACCAGAAAGAGTAACAGAGATTGTCTTTTCAGCATAGTAGCCATACTCTTTGTAGATTTCTTCGATACCATCTGCAAGAGTCAAACCACGAGAACGGTAGTAGGCTGCAAGTTCAGCAACGACTAGAACAGCTTGGATAGCATCTTTATCACGTACGAATGGTTTAATCAAGTAACCGAAGCTTTCTTCAA
Source organism: Streptococcus fermentans (assembly GCF_040888305.1). Taxonomy (NCBI): domain Bacteria; kingdom Bacillati; phylum Bacillota; class Bacilli; order Lactobacillales; family Streptococcaceae; genus Streptococcus; species Streptococcus fermentans. The sequence continues at coordinate 121,512 of NZ_JBFNFG010000002.1, forward strand.
ATCCCATCATGTATGTGTGATTGTGTTTTTCTTCGAATTCTTGGATTTTTTCAGCGATAAATTTGAAACCAGTCAAGACGTTGAACATAGTTGCGCCGTAGCTTTCAGCAATCTTCGTTACCAAGTCAGTTGATACGATAGATTTGCAAAGGGCTGCATTTTCTGGAAGAGTTCCAGCGTTTTTGTGGGCTTCCAAAATGTATTTGGCCATGATAGCACCGATTTGGTTACCTGAAAGGTTAAGATAGCTACCGTCTTTTTGAAGAACTTCAACACCGACACGGTCAGCATCAGGGTCAGTTGCGACAAGCACATCAGCTCCTACTTGACGACCAAGTTCTTCTGCAAGTGCAAAGGCTGCTTGGCTTTCTGGGTTTGGAGATTTAACAGTTGAGAAGTCTGGATCTGGAGTAGCTTGAGCTTCAACAACTTGAACTGAGTCGAATCCTGCTTGTGCAAGAGCACGACGCGCCAACATTTCACCGGTACCGTGAAGAGGAGTGTAGACAATCTTCATGTCCTTGCCAAACTCTTCAATCAAAGCTGGGTTGATGTTCACATCTTTGACTTCTTTGAGGTATTCGGTATCGACTGCTTCGCCAATAACTTCAATCAAACCAGATGCTTTTTCAGCTTCTACATCAGCAACTTCAACTGCAAATGGATTTTCGATAGCACGGATATAAGTTGTCAAAGCATCCGCATCGTGTGGAGGCATTTGGCCACCATCTTCACCGTAAACCTTGTAACCATTGAATGGAGCAGGGTTGTGGCTAGCAGTAATCATGATACCTGCGAAGCAGTTAAGGTGACGAACAGCAAATGAAAGTTCTGGTGTTGGACGGAGACTTTCAAAAACATAAGATTTAATACCGTGTTTAGCAAGAACTGCTGCAGATTCAAAGGCAAATTCTGGAGAGAAGTGACGGCTATCATAAGCGATCGCTACACCACGTTCTTTTTCGTTTCCACCTTTTGACTCAATCAAACGAGCCAAACCTTCTGTTGCTTGACGAACAACGTAGATGTTAATGCGGTTAGTACCAGCACCAATCAGTCCACGCATACCTGCAGTACCAAACTCAAGATTGGTATAGAATGCGTCTTCTTTAGTTTTCTCATCCATGTTTTCCAAATCATGACGAAGGTAGTCTGGAAGTTCTGCGAAATCAACCCATTTTTGGTAGTTTTCTTGATAAGCCATAGGAAATCTCCTTTAATATATAATCTAATCGCTTACATTATACCACGATTTGAAGTTTTAGTAAAACGTTAGCATGAGTTTCTGAAAAAGTTATGAAATGTACCTAAACCACAAGTCTTGAACGGCTAACCGAAACATGCTATACTAACTGTATGATTATTTTACAAGCTAATAAAATTGAACGTTCTTTTGCTGGAGAGGTTCTTTTTGATAATATAAACCTACAAGTGGATGAAAGAGACCGCATTGCTCTCGTTGGGAAAAATGGTGCTGGAAAGTCTACTTTGCTCAAGATATTGGTTGGAGAAGAGGAGCCAACCACTGGTGAAATCAATAAGAAAAAAGATATTTCCCTCTCTTATCTAGCTCAGGATAGTCGATTTGAGTCTGAGAACACCATCTATGATGAGATGCTTCATGTTTTTGATGACTTGCGTCGTACTGAAAGACAACTTCGACAGATGGAGTTGGAGATGGGGGAAAGAACTGGTTCAGAACTAGAAAAACTAATGTCTGACTATGATCGCCTATCAGAAAATTTCCGTCAGGCTGGAGGCTTTACATACGAAGCTGATATTCGCTCTATCTTAAATGGATTCAAGTTTGACGAGTCTATGTGGCAGATGCGAATCGCTGAGCTTTCCGGTGGTCAAAATACCCGTTTAGCCCTTGCCAAAATGCTCCTTGAAAAGCCTAATCTCTTGGTCTTGGACGAGCCGACTAACCACTTGGATATTGATACAATTGCTTGGTTAGAAAACTATCTAGTTAATTATAGCGGTGCTTTAATTATCGTCAGCCACGACCGTTATTTCCTCGATAAGGTTGCGACCATAACACTCGACTTAACCAAACATTCTTTAGATAGATATGCAGGAAACTACTCAAGTTTTGTGGAGCAGAAGGAGCAGAAGCTCGCAACTGAAGCCAAAAACTATGAAAAGCAGCAGAAGGAAATTGCTGCCTTAGAAGACTTTGTTAACCGAAATCTTGTTCGAGCATCAACAACCAAACGTGCTCAATCTCGACGCAAGCAACTGGAGAAAATGGATCGCTTGGACAAGCCTGAAGCTGGGAAAAAGTCAGCTAATATGACCTTCCATTCTGACAGGGTATCTGGTAATGTCGTTTTGACAGTTGAAAATGCTGCTATTGGCTATGATGGTGAAATCTTATCAGAACCCATCAACCTTGATCTTCGTAGGATGAACGCTATTGCCATTGTTGGTCCTAACGGTATTGGTAAGTCAACCTTTATTAAATCCATTGTGGACCAAATTCCCTTTATCAAGGGTGAGAAGCGCTTTGGTGCTAATGTTGAGGTTGGTTACTATGACCAGACTCAGAGCAAACTAACACCGAGTAATACAGTCTTAGACGAACTCTGGAATGATTTCAAGCTGACTCCTGAACTAGAAATTCGTAATCGCCTAGGTGCCTTCCTTTTTTCTGGTGACGATGTTAAGAAATCGGTTGGTATGCTGTCAGGTGGAGAGAAAGCTCGATTGCTCCTAGCTAAACTTTCAATGGAAAATAATAACTTCCTGATTCTAGACGAGCCGACAAACCACTTGGACATCGATAGTAAGGAAGTGTTGGAAAATGCCTTGATTGACTTTGATGGGACTCTTCTATTTGTCAGCCACGACCGTTACTTTATCAACCGTGTAGCGACTCATGTGCTAGAATTGTCTGAAAATGGATCAACACTTTATCTTGGTGATTATGACTATTATGTTGATAAAAAAGCAGAGCTAGCAGCTAGCCAAGCAGAAGAAGCGGCAGCTGTTAGCCAAGAAAAAGAGGCTTCTCCAGTTAATGACTACCAAGCTCAAAAGGAAAGTCAAAAAGAACTTCGTAAATTGATGAGACAAATCGAAAGTCTTGAGACAGAAATCGAAGAACTGGAAACTCAAGCCCAAGCTATCTCTGAACAAATGCATACCACCAATGATGCAGATGAACTCATGCAATTACAAGCAGAACTGGATAAAATTAGCCAGCGTCAAGAAGAAGCAATGCTAGAGTGGGAAGAATTATCGGAGCAGGTGTAAGATGGAAAATCTTGGAAAAGTTTTTCGTGAATTTCGAATCAGTAAAAATTACTCTCTAAAAGAAGCTGCAGGAGAGGCCTGTTCGACCTCCCAATTATCCCGCTTTGAATTGGGGGAGTCGGATCTGGCTGCATCTCGTTTCTTTGAAATATTAGATAATATTCATGTGACGATTGAGAATTTTATGGATAAGACTAGAAATTTTCAACATCATGAGCATGTTGGCTTGATGGCTCAGATTATTCCACTTTACTACTCAAATGATATTGCAGGTTTTCAAAAACTTCAAGAAGAACAACTTGAAAAGGCTAAGAGTTCAACAAATCCCCTCTATTTTGAGCTGAACTGGATTTTGTTACAAGGTCTGATTTGTCAAAGAGATGCTAGCTTCACTATGAAGCAAGGTGATCTGGATAAGGTGGCAGATTATCTTTTCCAAACAGATGAATGGACCATGTATGAGTTGATCCTCTTTGGCAATCTCTATAGCTTTTATGATGTGGACTATGTTACTCGCCTTGGTAGAGAAGTGATGGAGAGGGAAGATTTCTACAAAGAAATTGGCCGCCATCGAAAACTGGTCTTGATTTTAGCTCTTAACTGTTACCAGCATTGTTTAGAACATCTTGCTTTTGAAAATGCCAGCTACTTTGAAGCTTATATAGAGAAGATTATAGGTAAGAGCATCAAACTCTATGAGCGTAATGTTTTCCACTTTCTTAAGGGATTTGCTCTTTATCAGAAGGGGCAAAAAGAAGAAGGTTGTAAACAAATGCAGGAAGCAATGCGTATTTTTGACCTACTAGGTCTTCCAGAGCAAGTAGCCTACTATCAGGAACACTACGAGAAATTTGTCAAAAATTAATTTCCCAAATAAGGGAAAAATGAGAAACTCCTTCAAGTTTTGATACAATAGTTTCAAAATTTGAGAGGAGTTTTTATGAATCGATATGCAGTACAGTTGATTAGTCGTGGAGCTATAAACAAGATAGGAAATATGCTCTATGATTATGGAAATAGTGTTTGGTCGGCATCGATGGGAACGATTGGGCAAACCGTTCTAGGTATTTATCAAATTTCAGAGTTGGTGACAGCTATACTAGCTAATCCATTTGGAGGCGTGATTTCAGACCGTTTTTCGCGTCGCAAGATTTTGATGACAACAGACTTGGTTTGTGGGATTCTCTGTTTAGCTATTTCTTTTATCAGAAATGATAGCTGGATGATTGGCGCTTTGATTTTTGCTAATATTGTTCAGGCGGTTGCCTTTGCATTTTCTCGTACAGCCAATAAGGCCATTATAACTGAGGTTGTAGAGAAAGACGAGATTGTGACCTATAATGCTCGTTTAGAGTTAGTCTTGCAGGTTGTTGCTGTAAGTTCTCCTGTGCTCTCCTTCATCGTTTTACAATTCGCAAGCCTCCATGCGACTCTTTTACTGGATGCGCTGACCTTTTTCATCGCTTTTGTTCTGGTTGCTTTACTTCCAAAAGAAGAACCAAAGGTTCAAGAGCAGAAACCTTTTACTGGAAAAGATATTTTTGCGGATATCAAAGATGGCTTGCACTATATCAGGCATCAAAAGGAAATTTTCTTTCTCTTGTTAGTGGCTTCCAGTGTGAATTTCTTTTTTGCAGCTTTTGAGTTTTTGCTCCCTTTTTCAAATAAACTTTATGGTGTAGAGGGAGCCTATGCGACTATCTTAACCATGGGTGCAATTGGCTCAATCATCGGAGCACTGATAGCAAATAAATTTAAATCGAGCATGAATACGCTTTTATTCTTATTGATCCTCACAGGAGTAGGAGTTTTCATGATGGGCTTACCACTGCCAAATTTTCTAACTTTTTTAGGAAACCTAGTTTGTGAATTATTTATGACAATTTTTAATATTCACTTCTTTACTCAGGTACAAACCAAGGTTGATGGAGACTATCTGGGGAGGGTATTGAGTACCATTTTTACACTGGCAATTCTCTTTATGCCTATTGCGAAAGGTGTAATGACATTTTTACCAAGTGTGCAATTAGTTTCCTTTTTAATCATCGGACTTGGAGTTATTTTACTTTCGTTGGTATCAATGTTCTATATTCAAAGACAAGGGTAACACAGAAAAAAAGCAACGGCGCCGTTGCTTTTTTTGTTTTCATCAATCCACCCTGAGGGAATCGAACCCCCATCTCAAGAACCGGAATCTTACGTGATATCCATTACACTAAGGGTGGAAACTTTAATTATTATATCAAAAAAGAGAGCTGAACTCAAGTTTTTTCTAGGCTCAGTAAAAGGAGAAGTAAAAAAGGATTCAGTATTGAACCGAATCCTCTATATGATTATTTTTTCTCAAGAAGAGCTTTGATTTCTTGAAGAACTTCCAATTCAGTTGGTCCAGCTGGAGCTTCCTCTTCAACAACTTCTTCTTTTTTACGAAGATTTTGAGCTTTTTCAATTGCTTTAATCATGAAGAAAAGAACAGTACCTACAACAAGGAAGTTGATAACAGCGCTCAAAAAGTTACCGTAAGCAACCCCATTCCATGAAAGTTCAGCAATACGTTCGATTTTTGCAGCTTTCAAAGCAGGGTTCAATAGAAGTGGAGTGATGATATCATTAACGAATGAAGTAATGATAGCACCAAAAGCAGTAGCGATGATCACACCGACAGCAAGGTCTACGACGTTACCGCGGAGCAAAAATTCTTTAAGATCCTTTAACATAATCTTTTTCCTTTCAAAATTTTACATTTTAAATTATAACTTAATCATCTGTTGAATGCAAGAAATATGCTCAGTGTTTTTTAAAAACAAAAACTTTACTGAAGATGTAATTGAGGACTATAATAGTAACTTGTGCAAAAATAGTCTCAATTGTATTGATAGTATTGAGATTATCACCTACAAACTGACCGATAATATGGGGGAAACTCGTCACAAAAATAAAGGTTAAAAGCAGGTCTAAGAGGAATGTAATGAATCTTGCGGTCGTAAATTTTATCAGACGCTTGAACCAATTTTTTCGTTTTTGTTTAAAAACAATGGTATCGTTAGTGAAAAAAGCAAACAAAATTCCAGTTATATTTCCCAGAGCAGTCGCCCATAATTCTTGTTGGAAAAAGTAAAAAATAGTGATACGAACAATGATAGAAACAAGTGTAGTTGCAACTCCAAAAAATAAGTAGGAGAGGATTTCATTGTCGAAAAATCTTTTTATGGATATTTTCATAAAAACAGTATAGCATAAAGGACATAAATGTGCTATAATTGAAAGGTTGACTTGCTCAACCCTTGGTGCTTAGCTTCTTTCACCAAGCATATTTTACGCGGGTTAATCGCTAAAGGAGAATAATAGATGAAAAAACTTACTGTCCGTGATTTGGCGGATATTGCCATTGTCGCAGCCATTTATGTGGTTTTGACAATCACACCACCCCTTAATGCTATCAGTTACGGTGCTTATCAGTTCCGTATTTCTGAAATGATGAATTTCTTGGCTTTCTACAATCCTAAGTACATTATCGGTGTTACTATTGGATGTATGATTGCTAATTTCTTCAGTTTTGGAATTATTGATGTCGCTGTTGGAGGCGGTTCTACACTGGTATTCCTTAGCCTGGGAGTATGGTTGTTCAGCAAATACAGCAAAGACTATCTTTTTAATGGATTGATTCGAAAAGATCATTTCTTCTTTTCAATTCTATTTTCGATTTCAATGATCACCATTGCTGCTGAATTGAACATCGTAGCTGAAGCACCTTTCTTCTTAACTTGGTTTACAACTGCTATCGGAGAATTCGCTTCCTTGATTGTTGGTGCTATTCTTATCGGAAAAATCGGTAAACGTCTTGATTTGACTAGATAAAGATATCACATGAAATATTATTGAAAATGGCTGAACTTTGTTCAGTTTTTTTCTTTATCCATGAACCTAGAAGCTCAACAAAAGTGGTATAATAAAGAAAAAAGGGATTATTTTAATATGTATGGTTATCGTATTTCAGTTTTTGAAGTCCTTTGGAAAAATCAGGTCATTAGATTTTTGTTTATTTTTTTAGCACTATTTTATTTCTATCTTTTTTTCCAAAGAGTTAAGACATCTTTAAAAAGTGGTGGGAGTATGTTGGATCCTTTTCATATTGCAAAGGGAAGATTATACATTCACACGATTATTCTTTTTAGAAAAAGGATTGTTCCTCTAGCTGAAATTAGACAGATTGATATTGATTACGTTCGAGGGAGAAGAATGAATGGGGACAGGTATCATCTGTATTTTACAAGGAAAGATGGAAAATCTTTTACTTTTCATTTTGGGAAAAGCAAAAGAAACGAGGAGTTAGTGAAAAATCTTGCCAATGTGGCCAAGAAGTGCCATATTAAAATCTATTATTATTATTAAGAGTCGATTGCTAAAATTGGATTGTTGTCACTTGTGACAATTGTCAAAGCCAGGAGAGTAGCTAATATGAATCAACTACAAGTAATAAGACAAGATAAACAACTAAGAATTTTATGGATGCAAGAATGCGATATTCTCTTTTATGACCAGTTGAAAGAGGTTGAATTTTCTCAGAACAATGAAGTTTATTCTCTTTCGCCCATAGCCTTTGCTAAAGACGGCAGCGGGGGAGAATATGTAATTCTTGAAGATCAGAGTATCGGCTTTATAGGAAGTGAAGGCCAAGTTGGTCGGGTAGCAGAAAGCCTTGATGACTTGCTTACTTTCTTAATTCATGCTGGTTCTATCTCAGACTTTTCTTGTCGGTTACTCTACCAAAACAAGGATTTGTTGGCAAAATTCTGTCAGGGATTTATCAACAAAGCACGACAAAATTACCAGTCAAAAGGCGAAAAGTGGGACAAAGTGAGAACTCTACTTGCACAAGAGTTGGGACTTGAATTTCAGCCAGAAAAACTGCAAGAGTTAGCCTTCAATTTTTATCAATCAGCGATAAGAACTCCACTATTTACTTGTAAATATGGTCATGGTGAGAATGAATATGTCTGCGATTCTGTTTTGTCAGATATTGTCGGCTTGTGGGTTTCAGAGCTGGTAGGGTTGACTGCAGAAGAAATTGAAGCTTTTGCAAACACTAAAAACAATCAAATGTAAAGGACAAAAATTTATTTCCACTTAAAATGTTTTATGTTATAATATTAACAATGATATTTTAAGGGGTTTATATGAGTTCGTCAGAATTTATTTCAAAGATTGATTATTATTGCCATAAGAAAGAAAGTTTATTTGACCAAAGTAAGTTTAAATATGCCATTCGCTCGATGTTTGCCGGTGCTTTCTTAACCTTTAGTACAGCCGCTGGTGCCATAGGTGCTGATCTACTCAATAGCATCGTTCCAAGTGCTGGTTATTTCCTATTTCCCTTTGTATTTGCTTGGGGACTTGCCTATATCGTTTTCTTGAATGCCGAGTTGGTGACATCAAATATGATGTACTTGACAGCTGGAACATTTTTGAAGAAGATTGATTGGAAAAAAGCTTTTATCATTTTACTTTATTGTGCCTTTTTCAACTTAGTTGGCGCTCTGTTAGCAGGTTGGTGCTTTGCTAATTCATCGGCTTTTTCACACCTGACACACGACAGTTATCTTTCAAAGATTGTAGCCAAGAAGTTGGCACGACCTAGTGAGTTGGTCTTGTTGGAAGGGATTTTGGCAAATATGTTCGTAAATATTGCCATTCTGTCTTCAATTTTGGTTAAGGATAGCAATGCCAAACTCTGGATTATCTTGTCAGCTATTTCTATGTTTGTTTTCTTATCTAACGAGCATATTGCAGCCAATTTTTCGTCTTTTAGTATTATTAAATTTAGTATTGTAGCTGATCAGATTGCAAACTTTGATATTCCAAATATCCTCCGTCATTGGAGTGTTACCTTCATTGCTAACTTGATAGGTGGAGGATTCCTGATAGGTTTACCATACGCTTATCTTAATAAAAATGAAGAGACTTATGTTGATTAGCACTTAGCTCTTACTAAATAAAATGAAAATCAATAATAGAGGAGGTCGGTGAAAAAAATCCAGACCTCGATTTTTTTTTCAAAGAAGCTTTTGATAAAAACGTTATTTTCTCTGTCTATAAATTCAAACAAATTATTAGTACATGGACTTTAGCTGAAAATCAAAGAGACTCTTTTGTAAATTCATATAGAACAAATTAAAAACATATAGTGAATATATAAAGTAGAGAATTTGAAAATAAAGAGTTGAAAATATTAAATATGCTGATACAAAGCAAATGGAAACGATTGCTAAAAGTGATAAAAATATTGTAAATAGAATTAAGAAAGCCTTCCCATAATTTCGATTTTATGTTATAATATTCACAAATAAAAGTTTTAGGAGTTTATATGGTTTCTTCAGAATTTATCTCAAAAATTGAGTTTGCTTGTAAGAAAAAGGAAAGTCTTTACAGTCAAAGTAAAATCAAGTACGCTATCCGTTCAATGTTTGCTGGTGCATTCTTAACATTTAGTACAGCAGCTGGTGCAGTTGGAGCTGACTTGATTAATAAGATTGCTCCAGGTAGTGGACGTTTCCTCTTCCCATTTGTTTTCGCTTGGGGATTGGCTTACATTGTCTTCTTAAATGCTGAGTTAGTAACATCTAACATGATGTTCTTGACAGCTGGTAGCTTTTTGAAAAAGATTAGCTGGAGAAAAACAGCTGAAATCCTTCTATATTGTACACTCTTTAATTTGATCGGTGCTCTTATAGCAGGTTGGGGCTTCGCCCATTCAGCAGCTTATGCAAACCTAACACATGATAGTTTTATTTCTGGAGTTGTGGAAATGAAGTTGGGCCGTTCAAATGAACTAGTCTTGCTTGAAGCTATCTTGGCTAATGTCTTTGTAAATATCGCAATTCTTTCATTTGTTTTAGTCAAAGATGGTGGTGCTAAACTTTGGTTGGTTCTTTCAGCAATTTATATGTTTGTATTCTTGACAAACGAACACATCGCAGCTAACTTTGCTTCCTTCGCTATCGTAAAATTCAGTGTTGCTGCAGATACAATCGCTAACTTTGGTATTGGTAATATCCTTCGTCACTGGGGTGTAACCTTCATCGGTAACCTTATCGGTGGTGGGCTTTTGATTGGATTACCTTACGCCTTCCTAAACAAAAATGAAGACACATATGTAGATTAAAAGTTGGATAGATTCCAACTTTTTCTTTTTGTTTATCCATGCTATAATGAATGTAGAAAAGATGGATACAGAGGAATAATATGAACGAGATTAAATGTCCCAACTGTGGGGAAGTCTTTACGGTCAATGAAAGCCAGTATGCAGAACTCTTGTCGCAGGTACGAACAGCAGAGTTTGATAAAGAATTGCATGAACGAATCAAACAAGAGTTGACATTGGTGGAACAAAAATCCTTAAATGAACAACAGGCAAAACTGGCTCAAAAAGATCAAGAAATTGCCCAGCTTCAAAGTCAAATTAACAACTTTGATACAGAAAAAGAATTGGCTAAGAAAGAAGTGGAGCAAAGTGCTAGCCAAAGCTTGCTAGAGAAAGAAAAAGAAGTTCAAGCTCTCGAAAATCAATTGGCTACCTTGCGCTTAGAGCATGAGAACCAACTTCAAAAAACATTATCTGACTTAGAGAAAGAAAGAGATCAGGTAAAAAATCAGCTCCTTTTACAAGAAAAAGAAAACGAACTTTCTCTGACTTCAGTTAAGAAAAACTACGAAGCCCAGCTTAAGGCGGCTAATGAGCAGGTTGAGTTCTATAAGAATTTCAAAGCCCAACAATCTACAAAGGCTATTGGTGAAAGTCTGGAACACTATGCGGAGAGTGAATTCAACAAGGTTCGAAGCTTTGCCTTTCCAAATGCCTACTTTGAAAAAGACAACAAGGTTTCAGCACGTGGTTCTAAGGGCGATTTTATCTTCCGTGATTTTGATGAAAATGGACTAGAATTCATTTCCATCATGTTTGAGATGAAAAATGAAGCTGATGGGACAGAGAAGAAACATAAGAATGCGGATTTTTATAAGGAATTGGACAAGGATCGTCGTGAGAAGAACTGTGAGTATGCTGTTTTGGTAAGTATGCTTGAGGCTGATAACGACTACTTCAATACAGGGATTGTCGATGTCAGCCACGAGTATGAAAAGATGTATGTCATTCGTCCTCAATTCTTTATTCAATTGATTGGACTTTTGCGAAATGCTGCCCTTAATTCTCTTAAATACAAGCAGGAATTAGCACTTGTTCGTGAACAAAATATTGACATTACGCATTTCGAGGAAGACTTGGATGCTTTCAAGGTAGCCTTTGCTAAGAACTACAATTCAGCTTCGGTCAACTTCGGCAAGGCCATCGATGAAATTGACAAGGCCATTAAACGGATGGAAGAAGTCAAGAAATTCCTGACCACATCAGAAAACCAACTGCGCCTTGCTAACAACAAATTGGATGATGTTTCCGTTAAAAAATTGACAAGAAAAAATCCAACTATGAAAGCGAAATTTGATGCCTTGAAGGAAGACTAGGAGGATCCTATGCAGATACGAAAAGCAACCATGAAAGATGCTGAAGCCCTACTGTCTTTATACGAAGACTTGGGCTATCCAACGACCGCTTCTAATCTGTCTCGACGTTTAGAAATGATTCTTTCTCAATCACATTATGGCTGTCTTTTAGCTGAAAGAAACGGAGAAATTTTAGGTTTCTTAGGTTATGCAAAGCTCTTCTTTTTTGAAGAAGATGGATCTTACTATCGTATTTTAGCTTTGTCAGTTGCAAAAGAAACAAGACGACAAGGAATTGCTAGTAGGCTAATCGATGAATTGAAAAAACAAGCTGTAAAAGAAGGAGTTAAGGCACTGGCTCTAAATAGTGGATTAACCGCTGAACGAAATGCTGCACATCAGTTTTATCAGGCAGTTGGATTTGAAAAAGTGACTGCCGGCTTTGCCTTGCATTTAAAAACTCAGCATAGATAAATCGTGAAAAAATAGTAGAGGGAACGAAGTAATGTCTTCAACAAAAGGGAAAACCTTATATTTTAACGATAAGAGCATGGACTATGTGACCTTTGGTAAAGGAAAGAAGTCTCTCGTTATCATACCAGGGTTGGGGGATGGGATTCAGACGGTTAAAGGTATGGATATGTCTTTTTCAATCACATACCGTATACTTGCCAAACGTTACAAAATTTATGTTTTTTCTCGAATCAATGAGCTGAGACAGGGCTATACGACGCGAGATATGGCAGCAGATGTAGCAGAAGCAATGGAGGTATTGAATATTACCAGTGCCTATGTTATGGGGATTTCGCAAGGTGGAATGATTGCCCAATGGCTAGCTGTAAACTTTCCAGAAAAGGTTGAAAAGTTAGTTTTGGCTGTTACAACTGCAAAACTAAGTAATCTAGGTAGGGATAGAATTAGTTGTTGGCTGAACCTGAGTCAAACAGGAACTTATAAAGATCTGATGATTGATATCGCTCGTCATTCTTACACGACTAAATCCTTTGGAAAATTTAAATACCTTTATCGAATAATGGGAATTTTTGGTCATATTAAAGATAAACAACGTATTGATATTCAGTCTGTATCTTGTTTGAAACATGATAGTCTAGATTTTTTGGAAAAAATCAACTGCCCTACGTTAATCATTGGAACAGAAAAAGATGATGTTCTTGGCGTAGATGGTTCGTTTGGATTGCATCATCATATCAGAGGTAGCCAACTGATTATTTTACCAGGGTGTGGACATGCACTCTATGAACAGAATAAGGATTTCCAAAAAAGAGTTTTAGTATTTTTAGAAAGTTAATCAATGAACGGTATTATCAACTTAAAAAAAGAGGCGGGGATGACCTCGCATGATGCAGTTTTCAAGCTGCGTAGGATTTTAGGAACTAAGAAGATTGGTCATGGAGGGACTTTAGACCCTGATGTTGTCGGTGTTTTGCCGATTGCCGTCGGTAAGGCAACCCGCATGGTTGAGTTTATGCAGGACGAAGGTAAGATTTACGAGGGTGAAATTACTCTGGGATATTCTACAACAACCGAGGATGCTAGTGGTGAGGTGGTTGCTGAGACACCAGTATTGTCTCCTTTAGATGAAAAGCTTGTTGATCAAGCGATTTCTGGCCTTACAGGACCTATCATACAAGTTCCTCCTATGTACTCCGCTGTCAAGGTCAATGGGCGCAAACTTTATGAATATGCGCGTGCTGGTCAGGAAGTGGATCGTCCAGAACGTCAGGTGACGATTTATAGTTTTGAACGAACAAGTTCCATTTTCTATGAAAATAATCTGGCTCGATTTACCTTCCGTGTAAAATGTAGCAAAGGGACTTATATCCGGACCTTGTCAGTTGACTTGGGAGAAAAACTTGGCTATGCAGCTCATATGTCTTATTTAACACGAACAAGCGCTGCGGGCTTACAGTTAGATGATGCTTTGACCTTGAATGAAATTGAGGAAAAGGTTCAAGCTGGTGAGTTAGACTTTCTTCATCCCTTAGAGATTGGTACAGGTGACTTAGTTAAGGTTTATTTGACCCCAGAGCAGGCTGAAGAAGTGCGTTTTGGTCGCTTTATTGAATTGGAGCAAACTGAGAAGGAATTGGCTGGTTTTGAAGGTGATAAGTTATTAGCCATTTTAGAGAAACGGGATACTCTTTATAAACCAAGAAAGGTTTTCAATTGATTAGGACCGGTGGTAAAATTGCAAACTGATGTTTAGTTTAAAAAAGCTGAAAGACAATTTAGTTTAGAAGAGAAATTGTTTTGAAAAAGGGTTGAAAACACGGTGATATTTGACAGTTTTGCTTGCTTATGATAATATTTAAATAAAGAAAAGCTAGAAAACTTTCAGAGGATATTATGAGTATTGAGATGACTGTAAGTGAGATTGCTGAGGTTTTGGGCTTGTCCCGCCAAGCAATCAATAACCGTGTCAAGGAATTACCTGAAGAAGATACGACTAAAAATGATAAAGGAGTCACTGTGGTAACTCGCAGTGGCTTGATTAAGCTTGAAGAAATCTACAAAAAAACTATTTTTGAAGATGAACCTGTTAGTGATGATGTGAAGCAACGTGAATTAATGGAGATTCTTGTTGATGAAAAGAACGCTGAAATCATCCGTCTTTATGAGCAATTAAAGGCTAAAGACAAACAGTTAGCTGAAAAAGATGAACAGATGCGTGTCAAAGACCGTCAAATCGCAGAAAAAGATAAGCAATTGGATCAACAACAACAGTTAACCCTACAAGCCATGAAGGACCAAGAAACCCTTCAGTTGGAGTTGGATCAGGCTAAGCAAGAAGTACAAGCAACGAAGAAAGGCTTCTTTGCTCGCTTATTTGGAGGATAAGAAAAAACTGCTTGGTTTCTAGATATAACCAAGTAGTTTCTTTTTCAAATACAATAAGGAATGGATAAGATGGAAAAATTAAGAGATTATATTTCATTTGATTTGGAATTTAATAAACACCAAGATAAAACTCACTTGATTCAGGTATCTGCAGTCCGTTTTAAAGATGGTGAAGAAGTAGGAGCATTTGACTCATATGTTCATACCGATGTACCATTGAAAAGTTTTATAAACGGCTTAACGGGTATCACGTCTGAAACCTTGAAAGATGCACCGATGGTGGAGGAAGTTCTTAAGAATTTTCAAGACTTTGTTGGTGAATTACCCCTTGTTGGTTATAATGCAGCCAAGAGTGATTTACCAATCTTACTAGAGTATGGATTGGATTATAGTCGTCAATATCTAGTCGATCTCTATGATGAAGCTTTTGAGCGACGGAGTTCGGATCTTCACGGCATTGCAAATCTAAAATTACAGACTGTTGCTGAATTTTTAGGATTCAAGGGGCAGTCTCATAATAGTTTAGAGGATGCACGAATGACTGCGCGTGTTTATGAAGCTTTTCTAGAATCTGATGAAAGCAGAATTTTACTGGACTCCAAGAGTAGCCTGAACTCTAATCCTTTTGGTGGACTAGATTTGTCACAGTTTTTTGATTAGGAGGTTTTATGAAACCTGAAAAACCTAAAAAATTGGGTTTTAAAAAGATTTACCTCAATCTTGATAAAATCCTCTTTCTATTTTTTCTAATCTTCATGCTGGTAGACTATATTTGGTTGCCACTGAACTCATTGATAGCAGGTTTTTTACTAAGCCAGACGGGCTATTTATTTATTTCCTATAACAATGTTTTTGAAATTTTAAAACATGCGCCTTTAGTCAGCCTTGGGTTTTTAATCTTAATAGCCATTAACCTTTTAGTAGCCTATTTTCAAATTAGTCTCCTCTTTATTGGGGCTCGACACCTTCTTTATCACGAGAAACGAACCTTGATTGAGTATAGTCGCAAGGTATTTCGTGAAAGTATAGCCTTCATGAAACGTCTGACTGTTTCCAAGGCCTTGTTTATCTTCGTTTATATTGCTATGATTTTTCCGTTTATCAGGAAGATTTTTAAAATTTATTATTTTAATAAAATAGTGATACCTGAGTTTATTCAGACCTACATGGAAGACAAATACTGGATGTGGTGGATTGGTATTATCATCTTGTCAATCCTCTTCCTATGCGTTTCTGTTAAGTTGGTTTTTGTTCTACCAAAAATCTTTTTTGAAAAGATGACGGTTAAGGAAGCAGTGGTTTACAGTTTAGAAAAAACCAGAAATCATTTTTGGTTTTACGCTTGGCATCTCTTTCTCATTGTTGTCAAAACAAATCTTTTCTTTTATTTACCTTTAATTCCTCTATTGATGATCCAGTCTTTAGCAGATGGTCTCACACACCGAGAATCATTGATTCTAGCTATTTCAAACTATATTTTGATTAAAAATATCCACTATATGTCTTTAACCTACTTCTTGGTTAAGT
The DNA here is from genome assembly GCF_040888305.1 of Streptococcus fermentans. NCBI lineage: Bacteria > Bacillati > Bacillota > Bacilli > Lactobacillales > Streptococcaceae > Streptococcus > Streptococcus fermentans. Next base: position 137,652 of record NZ_JBFNFG010000002.1, read on the forward strand.
TTACCTCCTTTTTAACTGGTGAGGAGTTGGATATTATGCCAAGACGGAAAAAGGACCATATTATGAGATGGGGTGTAATGGGGTGCGCAAGTATCTTCTTTGCGATTGAAGGCTATATTTATCTCGAAGCACCCGTAGTCAATCCTCCACTTGTCATCTCTCACAGAGGAGTTTCTAATGGGAATGGTGTCCAAAATACAGTTGAATCCTTAGAAAAAACAGCTCAGTTAAAACCAGATTTAGTTGAGATGGATGTGCAGGAAACCAAGGATGGTCAGTTTGTCATGATGCATGATGCGAACCTAAAAAGTTTAGCGGGATTAAATGTAACACCACAAGACTTAACTTTAGATGAGTTGAAGCAATTAGATATTTATGAAAATGGTTATCAGACTAAAATATCTAGCTTTGATGATTATATAAATCGTGCCAATGACCTTCATCAGAAATTGCTGATCGAAATAAAAACAAGTCGAAAAGATAGTGCTCAGATGATGGATCATTTTCTAGATCAATATGGAGCAAAAATTAAAATCTATGGGCATCAGATGCAATCTTTGGATTATCATGTTATTGAAAAAGTTACCCAGTATGATAAAGAGATTCCAGTCTATTTCATACTGCCCTATAATTCCGTTTTTCCAAGAACAAATGCTACAGGTTATACCATGGAATATTCTACCTTAGATGAATATTTTGTAACCAAGCTTTGGAATACAAAACAAAAACTCTATGTATGGACAATCAATGGTTCGGAATCCTTTGATAAGTCCCTACGTTTGGGAGTTGATGGTATGATAACAGATGATTTGGAAAAAATTAAAGAAGAGCTTGAGACCGCTCAGGAAGATCCTGAATATACGGACTTGCTTCTCAAGAAAGCAACAGAAATATTTACTTTCTAGGTAAGACAAAAGAGGCTGAATTGAACATCAGCCTCTTTTTATACTATTAGAATGGTAATTTACCAGCAAAAGCCCCTAGTTTCTTTTTAGTTGCTTCATCAATTTGCTCAAGAGCAGCATTGACTGCTTGAACTGTCATATCTGATAGAGTTTCAATATCTTCTGGGTCAACAACTGCTGGATTGAAGTCAATCCTAACAATTTTCTTGTCTCCTGTTAGTGTAGCAGTTACAAGGTTTTGGGCAGAAGTTCCAACAAATTCTGTAGCAGCAAGTTCAGCTTGACTTTGCTCCATTTGTTTTTGAAGTTTTTGAGCTTGACGCATCATGTTTTGCATATTCATCATGGTGGTATATAGCTTCCTTTTCTATTATTTTCCCTACTATTTTAACAATTTTAACTAGAAAAGTCTAATTTAAATCTAAGTATTATCTTAGAACCAACTTTAAACTTTAAGGTTTCTTTAAGGTTTCTATACTATTCTGAAGAACTCTATATTAATAGAATTGATTAGATCTTGATAGGAGAAATGAGAAAATCATTTGTATTTTATAAAAGAAAGTTCACTAGGAAGAAATAATGTTCAGATTAAGGTTTAAAAAGAGCGTTTTCTAGGCATAAAGTCTTTGTATTTCTTTCAAGATAGAGCCAGATTGTGATATAATAGTTAACAATAAGTTTTTTTTAGAATGAACTAAAGGAGTATAAAAATGATCTACGCTGGAATTTTAGCGGGTGGCACTGGCACACGCATGGGGATCAGTAATTTGCCTAAACAATTTCTTGAGTTGGGAGATCGCCCAATCTTAATTCACACTATTGAGAAATTTGTTTTGGAACCAAGTATTGAGCGAATTGTAGTTGGAGTTCACGGGGACTGGGTGACACACGCAGAAGATTTAGTTGAAAAATTCCTTCCACTCCATAAAGATCGTATCATTATCACCAAAGGTGGTGCAGATCGAAATTCTAGTATTGAAAAGATCATCGAAGCCATTGATGCTTACCGTCCAATCGCAGAAGATGATATCGTGGTCACTCATGACTCTGTTCGTCCTTTTATCACACTTCGAATGATTCAAGACAACATTGAACTGGCTAAAAATCATGATGCTGTCGATACCGTGGTTGAAGCAGTCGATACCATTGTAGAGAGTACAAACGGACAATTCATCACAGATATTCCAAACCGTGCCCATCTCTATCAAGGACAAACTCCACAAACCTTCCGTTGCAAGGACTTTATAGATCTCTATGGTTCTTTATCAGCAGAAGAAAAAGAAATTTTGACAGATGCATGTAAAATCTTTGTCATTAAGGGAAAAGATGTAGCCTTGGCTAAGGGTGAATACTCTAACCTTAAAATTACAACAGTTACAGACTTGAAGATTGCTAAAAGCATGATTGAGAAAGACTAAAGACATGATTAATCAAATTTATCAACTGACAAAGCCAAAGTTTATCAATATCAAATATCAAGAAGAAGAGATTGATCAAGAGAATCAAATCCTTATTCGACCAAACTATATGGCAGTTTGTCATGCGGATCAACGCTACTACCAAGGTAAACGCGATCCAAAAATCTTATCAAAGAAACTTCCAATGGCTATGATCCACGAGTCTTGTGGAAAGGTCATTTCTGATCCAACTGGTACTTATCAAGTGGGTCAGAAGGTTGTCATGATTCCAAATCAACCACCTATGCAGAGTGACGAGGAATTTTATGAAAACTACATGACTGGAACTTATTTCCTATCGAGTGGTTATGATGGGTTTATGCGAGAATTCGTTTCTCTACCTAAGGATCGTGTGGTATCTTATGAGGACATCGAAGATACAGTAGCTGCCATTACTGAATTTGTCAGTGTTGGCATGCACGCCATGAATCGTTTCTTGACAGTTTCTCACAGTAGACGTCAGCGTATTGCAGTGATTGGGGATGGTAGTCTAGCTTTTGTCATGGCTAATATTATCAACTATACCTTGCCTGAAGCAGAGATTATCGTCATTGGGCGCCACTGGGAGAAATTGGAACTCTTCTCTTTTGCTAAAGAGCTCTATATTACGGATAGCATCCCAGAAGATCTTAGTTTTGACCACGGTTTCGAATGCTGTGGTGGTGATGGATGCGGGCCTGCTATTAATGACTTGATTCGTTACATCAAACCACAGGGAACCATTCTCATGATGGGCGTTAGCGAGTATAAGGTTAATATCAATACTCGTGATTCCTTGGAAAAAGGTCTACTATTAGTTGGCTCTTCTCGTTCTGGAAGAGTTGACTTTGAAAATGCAATACAGATGATGGAAGTTAAAAAATTTGCAAATCGTCTGAAAAATATCATTTATCTGGAAGAACCAGTGAGAGAAATCAAGGACATTCATCGTGTTTTTGCAACAGACCTTAATACTGCCTTCAAGACAGTATTTAAGTGGAAAGTCTAATGGAGGATTATTGTGAAGGAAATCGTTAAAGAAAAGATTGTTTCTTTATTAGCTGGTGATGAAGAAATTCAGAGCGTTGAACAGTTGGGTGGAATGACTAATCAAAACTATTTGGTTAAAACATCCTCAAACCAGTACATCGTTAAGTTTTTCGGTAAAGGTACGGATAAATTAATCGACCGCCAGAATGAAAAGTACAATCTTGAATTGTTGAAAGATTTAAAATTAGATGTAGAAAATTATCTTTTCGATATTGAAGCAGGAATTAAGGTTAATCAGTACATTGAAAATGCTGAAACGCTTGATTCAACTATCATTAAAACCAAATTTGAAAAGATTGCGCCAATTCTACAAACGATTCATGCGTCTGGTAAAGAATTAAAAGGAGAGTTTGCTCCATTTGAGGAAATCAAAAAATATGAATCCTTGATTCAAGGAGAGATTTCCTATCCAAACTATGAAGCTGTCAGAAAATCGGTAATTTCTCTAAAAGACCAACTTGAAGAAATTGGAATTGAGAAGAAATCTTGTCATATTGATTTGGTTCCAGAAAACTTTATTGAAGCGCCAGATGGACATCTCTACCTCATCGATTGGGAATATTCTTCCATGAATGACCCTATGTGGGACTTGGCAGCTCTCTTTCTAGAGTCTGAATTTACACCGGAAGAAGAGGAAGAATTTCTAGCTTATTACGAGAGTGAACAGACACCAGTTTCTAGGGAAAAAATTCGTATTTATAAGATTTTACAAGACATTATTTGGAGCCTTTGGACTATTTACAAAGAAGAAAATGGTGCAGATTTTGGAGATTATGGAATTTCTCGTTATAATAGAGCTGTTAAAGATTTGACATATTATGGAGGTTCAGATGAAAAATAAAAATGGAGTTTCCTTTGGTCTACTATCAGGTGTATTCTGGGGATTAGGATTAACTATTAGTGCTTATATTTTTTCAATCTTTACAGAGCTGTCACCTTTTGTAGTAGCAGCAGCACACGACTTTCTTAGTATTTTTATCTTGCTAGGATATCTTTTAGTTAAAGAAGGAAAAGTACGTTTTTCAATCTTCTTGAACATTCGAAATGTTAGTGTCATTATTGGAGCATTATTAGCTGGGCCGATTGGTATGCAGGCCAATCTCTATGCGGTTAAGTATATTGGTAGCTCTTTAGCTTCTTCGGTTTCAGCAATTTATCCTGCAGTTTCTGTCCTTCTGGCCTTCTTTATTTTAAAGCACAAGGTTTCTAAGAATACAGTATTTGGAATTTTATTAATCATTGCAGGGATTATTGCTCAGACTTACAAGGTTGAACAAGTTAATTCCTTCTATATCGGAATTCTGTGTGCCTTGATTTGTGCTCTTGCTTGGGGAAGCGAAAGTGTTCTAAGCTCATTTGCTATGGAAAGTGATCTCAGTGAACTCGAAGCCCTCTTGATTCGACAAGTAACTTCCTTCCTGTCCTATCTTGTTATTGTTCTCTTCTCGCATCATTCATTTGCAGAAGTGGCAAATGGACAATTGTTGGGACTTCTGATTGTCTTTGCAGCATGTAATATGATTTCTTATCTAGCCTACTATATTGCTATTAATCGATTGCAGCCAGCAAAAGCAACAGGTCTAAATGTGAGTTATGTAGTATGGACTGTTTTGTTTGCAGCAATTTTCTTGGGCTCGCCCCTTAATTTACTGACCATCATTACTTCACTTATCGTAATGGCTGGTGTTTATATTATTATTAAAGAATAAAGGAGAAAACGCGTGAAAGCGATTATCTTAGCAGCCGGATTGGGAACTCGTTTGAGACCCATGACAGAAAACACTCCCAAAGCATTGGTTAAAGTCAATCAAAAGCCATTGGTTGAATATCAAATTGAATTTTTAAAAGAACGCGGAATTGATGACATTATCATCGTTGTAGGTTATTTAAAAGAACAATTCGACTATCTTAAAGAAAAGTACGGAGTTCGGTTGGTATTCAACGATAAGTATGCTGATTACAATAACTTTTACTCACTTTACTTGGTGAAAGAAGAGTTGGCTAACAGCTATGTTATTGATGCGGATAATTATCTTTTCAAGAATATGTTCCGCAATGATTTGACTCGTTCGACTTATTTCAGTGTTTATCGTGAAGATTGTACCAACGAATGGTTCCTAGTTTACGGTGATGACTACAAAGTTCAAGATATTATTGTCGATAGCAAAAATGGACGCATCTTGAGTGGTGTATCATTCTGGGATGCTCCAACAGCTGAAAAGATTGTTGGTTTTATCGATGAAGCCTATGCAAGTGGCGAGTTTGTTGACCTCTATTGGGACAATATGGTTAAAGATAATATCAAAGAACTAGATGTTTACGTAGAAGAGTTGGAAGAAAACTCTATCTATGAAATCGATAGTGTTAAAGATTATCAAAAATTAGAGCAGATTCTTTCTTCACAAAAGTAAGCAACTTTTATGAACTGATACCTTACCTATTTTTACTTGACTTTTCACGTTTGATACAGTATACTAGTGAAAATTTAACCTTTAAGGGAAGTCCAGAGAGACTTACAAGGTGTCAGAGAAAAGAAACTACGATTGAAACAAGTAAGCAAGTGCTTATTTGCTACTTTTGTGTGAATATCTTAACTGAAACCTTGCAATGCAAGGTTTTTCTTTATCTGATCCCCTTAAAATTTAAGGAGGAAAAGTTATGAATCCAAATTGTAAAAAACGCATGGGTGCTATTCGTTTAGAAAACATGAAAGTGATTGAGCAAGAGGAAATCGCACCAGCGATCTTTGAACTAGTTCTCGAAGGAGAAATGGTTGAAGCTATGAAAGCTGGACAATTTCTTCATTTACGTGTGCCCGATGATGCCCATCTCTTGCGTCGTCCGATTTCAATCTCGTCTATAGATAAGGCTAAAAAACAATGCCATCTTATTTATCGTATCGAAGGTTCTGGTACGGCAATTTTTTCAACCTTAAAAACAGGTGATAGCTTAGATGTTATGGGACCTCAAGGAAATGGCTTTGACTTATCTGATTTAGATAAGCAGAGTCATGTTCTCCTAGTCGGTGGAGGAATTGGTGTGCCTCCTTTACTTGAAGTAGCTAAACAATTAGATGAACGTGGTGTAGATGTTACAACAGTTCTAGGATTTGCTACTAAAGATGCAGTTATTTTGGAAGATGAATTATCCAAATACAGCAAAGTCTTTGTAACGACTGATGATGGGTCTTATGGTATTAAAGGAAATATTTCTGTAGTGATTAACGAATGTGACACTGAATTCGATGCAATTTACTCATGCGGAGCACCTGGTATGATGAAATACATCAATCAAACATTTTACGACCATCCAAGAGCTTATCTATCTCTTGAATCCCGTATGGCCTGTGGCATGGGAGCTTGCTACGCTTGCGTATTGAAAGTACCAGATAGTGAAACAGTTAGTCAACGTGTGTGTGAAGATGGCCCTGTATTTAAAACAGGAACAGTTGTTTTATAAGGAGAGTGTCATGACTACAAATCGATTACAAGTTTCTCTACCAGGTTTAGAATTAAAGAATCCCATCATTCCTGCTTCAGGCTGTTTTGGATTCGGTCAAGAATATGCCAAATACTATGATTTGGATCTCTTGGGCTCTATCATGATTAAGGCTACTACACTTGAACCCAGGTTTGGAAATCCAACTCCACGAGTGGCAGAAACACCAGCAGGTATGTTAAACGCCATTGGTTTACAAAATCCTGGTTTAGAAGTCGTTCTCTCTGAAAAATTACCTTGGCTTCAAAGAGAATATCCAAATCTCCCTATAATCGCAAATGTTGCTGGCTTTTCAAAACAAGAATACGCGGGCGTATCTCATGGAATTTCTAAGGTAACTAACGTGAAAGCTATTGAGCTCAATATCTCTTGTCCTAACGTTGATCATGGGAATCATGGACTTTTAATTGGACAAGATCCTGAGTTGGCCTATGATGTGGTGAAGGCTGCCGTAGAAGCATCAGAAGTGCCCGTTTACGTCAAATTGACTCCAAGTGTTACTGACATTGTAACCATTGCTAAGGCTGCAGAAGATGCTGGAGCTAGTGGACTCACCATGATCAATACCCTTGTAGGGATGCGTTTTGATCTCAAAACTAGAAAGCCGATTATTGCAAATGGGACAGGTGGCATGTCTGGACCTGCAGTCTTTCCTGTAGCTCTTAAACTAATCCGTCAAGTAGCTCAAACAACTAAGCTTCCAATCATTGGTATGGGAGGAGTGGATTCTGCTGAAACTGCCTTAGAAATGTATCTGGCTGGTGCATCAGCTATCGGAGTCGGTACAGCAAACTTTACCAATCCATATGCTTGTCCAGATATTATCGAAAATCTACCAAAAGTCATGGATAAGTACGGGATCGAAAGTCTAGAAATGTTGCGAAATGAAGTCAGAGAAAGTTTGATCTAAGTTTTATATGCTGAATTCAGTCTAAATTGTTTTGAAAGCGCCATTTTTTTGGTATAATAAATACTATGATTATTACAGTACCTATTAAAACAGAAAAAGATATTGCAACACCAGGACCAAACGTCCTTGTACTTGGTTATTTTGATGGAGTTCATCTTGGACATCAAAAATTATTTGAAATAGCTTCTAACATTGCTGCTGAAAAGCGCCAGGGAGTAGCTCTAGTAACTTTTAATGAATCACCAAAACTAACTCTGAATCAATATTCACCTGAACACTTATTGCATATTTTGAATGCTAGTGAACGTGAGCGTCGATTGAAGAGAGCTGGAGTTGAGAGCTTGTATTTGATGGATTTCACTAGTCGAGTAGCAAATATGACTGCCCAAGAATTCATTGATACCTACGTCAAGGAAGCAAAGGCAGATACGATTGTAGTCGGTTTTGACTACACTCTTGGTTCAGATAGAAAAACAGCTGAAGATTTAAAAGAACTTTTCCATGGAGAAGTAGTTATTGTTCCACCAGTTGAGGACGAAAAGGGGAAAATTAGTTCAACGCGCATTCGTCAAGCCATCTTAGAGGGTGATGTGAAAGAAGCTAGAAAACTTCTCGGTGCGCCACTACCAACTAGAGGTGTAGTGGTTCATGGCAATGCTCGTGGTCGAACTATTGGCTTTCCTACAGCCAATCTAGTCAATTTGGATCGGACTTATATGCCGGCTGATGGTGTCTATGCTGTTGATGTTGAAATTCAGAGAAAAGTCTATCGTGGAATGGCTAGTCTAGGCAAAAATGTGACCTTTGATGGTGAAGAAGAGCGCTTTGAAGTTCATATCTTTGATTTTTCTGACGATATCTATGGCGAAACTGTCATCGTTTCCTGGTTGGACCGTATCCGTGATATGGTAAAATTTGATAGCGTTGATCAATTGGTTAAGCAACTTAAGCAAGATGAACAGATGGCAAGAAAATAGAATTTGAAATAATAGGAGAGTTTGAGATTATCTCAAGTTCTTTTTTTGAAATATCATATATTATTTTTGATAAGCGCTTTCTTTCCTTATTTAATAGCATTTGTATTAAAGATTATTATTGAAATTTATAGGAATTTTTTCTATAATTTAATCATAAAACTAAAGGAGATTATGATGTTTAAAGAAAAAAGAAATAAAGGCTTTATTTCAGGGCTTATTCTTTCACTAGTTTTCTTTGCTTTTTCTGCAGGAACTGTCTTCATGTGGAATCATCATCAACATCCAATGGATCCATTTTCAGACGACACACGGTCAGGTAAAGAAGTTACTATGACTGTCTATGATATCTATCCAGAAGTGGTTGGAGAAGTTGAAGGTGGAAGTGTTTTATATCTTGTGCAATATAGCAATGATGGTGATGGTAAATTTGCAGTTGTAGAGGCTAAAGAAAATGATAAAGAGATTCAAAAACTTATGGATCAAGCTGCAACTGAAACACTTATAGATAATCCAGCTACTCTAGTAGGTACACAGTTACAACCTCTAAGTAAAAATGTTAACAACAAATCTCGAAATAATAGAATTGTAGATTTGTCTGGCTTTCTTGACTCTATACTTGAACCTGATTCAAGTGTTGCATTGAACATGAACTCAAGTGTCTATCTTAGTTTGACTGAACACTCAAAAGATGGCTGGTGGCATATCATAAGTGCTGCAATTTTTGGAGGAATTGGCCTAGTCACATTAGTGAGTGCCTTTCTTCTTCGTAAAAAATCTATCGCAGCTTTTGAAGAGCTTTATCAAGCCTATCCAGAATTGCAAGGAAACGTTGAAAATATGGCTGGTTTAGCAGAATTTTATGATGAAAATCTAAAAGTAATTCTCTATAAAAACCACCTCATCACCTACTATAAAGGAACGCAAGCTTTAGACCTAAGAGATGTTGAGCAACTTTATCTAGTTGAAACGAGAATTAACCGTTCCCTAATCACAAATAAAGTCTATCAGTTCTGCTATATTCGTAAGAATGCTAAGAAGAAACAAGACATGACCTTGAAAAGAACTAAAACAGTTCAAGAACAACTGGAAGAACTTTGGGATATAATTTCAGATAAATTCCCAGAAATTCATATAGGAGTTTAATAGCAAAGCATCGAATTTTCGATGCTTTTTATGTTTATATCAATTAGCTATTATCGTTATAATTTTGATAGATTTTAGAGATAATTTCTTAATGGATTGTGCGGTGTTTTCATTATAAAACTTGTATGTAATCTATATCTTTATTTCTTTCACCAAGGAAATTATTGATTGCAAAAAAACTAGCCATGGAATTAGTAGTAGCTACTAAATTCTATGACTAGTTGTAGAGTTTAAGGTTTTGACTTGATAATTTTAGTTTGTTTAGACAGTGATTGGAGTGTTTGGTCACTTAATTTTGAATCAGTGATAATGGTGTCGATATCTGAGATATTGTAAAATGTGAAGAAATCAAATTTATCAAATTTGCTATGGTCAGCTAGGAGATATTTTTTATTGGCGTTTTCTAGTGCTAATTTCTGTGCTTCACCTTCGTCTTCACTAAAGGTAGCGATAGCATGATCCTTGATACCATTACAACTAACGAAGGCTTTTGAAAATTGCAAACTAGCGATATCTTGAAGGGTTAAAGTACCTACAAATGCTCCAGTAATTGAACGATAATTACCACCGATTAGAATGAGATCAGTTAGCTTACGCTCGTTTAGAATGAGAAATACAGGCAAACTATTGGTAACAACACGAATGTTATCGATAGGAAGTTCACGCGCAAAGAATTCTAATGTGGTACCTGGACCAATGAAAATAGTTTCTCTTTCTTCAACTAAGTGACCTGCAAAGCGAGCAATTTCTTGTTTTTCTGCTGTTTGTAGCCCTTGTTTTTCAACGTTAGAACGCTCATTATTTAATAAGGAACCTGTTCGAAGTTTTTCAGCTCCTCCATGAACTCGAACCAGCAAATCCTTATCCGCTAACTCTTGTAAATATCGTCTAGCTGTCATATCGGAAATATCAAGGCGATTCATAATCTCTTTAACAGTGATAGTTCCTTTTGTATTAACAATTTCTAAAATAGTATCTAATTTTTCTTGCTTCAGCATTGAACCACCCCCAAATCTAATATTATTTTATCATATTTTAAACAGCTAAGCAACTTAAAGAAAACAAAAATAAACAAAAAAAAACATCTAGTTTGTAAATAAACTTAGATGTTTTTTAGGTTAGGTATTAATTTAGTCCATAGTTATAGTCATCATCCTGCATAGCTTCAACTTCGCCAAGTAGATAACCATTACCAACTTGAGAGAAGAAGTCGTGGTTTGATGTACCGGTTGAAATCCCGTTCATAACGATCGGGTTGACATCGTCCGCTGAGTCAGGGAAGAGAGGATCTTGCCCCAAGTTCATAAGAGCCTTATTTGCATTGTAGCGAAGGAAGGTTTTAACCTCTTCAGTCCATCCGACTTCGTCATAGAGGCTCTCTGTGTAGCCTTCTTCATTCTCATAAAGAGTATAGAGAAGGTCGTACATCCATTCTTTGAGTTTTTCTTGCTCATCTTCTGGCAATTCATTGAAACCAAGTTGGAATTTGTAGCCGATGTAGGTTCCATGAACTGACTCATCACGAATGATCAACTTGATAATTTCTGCTACGTTGGCCAACTTGTTGTTTCCAAGATAGTAGAGTGGTGTAAAGAAACCAGAGTAGAAAAGGAAGGTTTCAAGGAAAACACTAGCTACTTTCTTTTCAAGAGGAGTTCCGTTTAGGTATATTTCATTGATAATCTCAGCTTTTTTCTGAAGATATGGATTAGTGTTGGTCCATTCGAAAATTTCTTCAATTTCAGACTTGGTATTCAAGGTAGAAAAGATAGAAGAGTAAGATTTGGCATGGACAGATTCCATAAATTGGATATTGTTAAAAACAGCTTCCTCGTGAGGCGTACGAATATCAGCACGAAGGGCTTGAACACCAGTTTCTGATTGCATGGTATCAAGAAGGGTCAAACCTCCAAAAACTTTACCAACAAGGTCTTTTTCCTTGTTAGAAAGCTTTCTCCAGTCGTCTAGGTCATTTGACAAAGGGATACGCGTATCAAGCCAGAACTGCTCAGTCAGCTTTTCCCAGGTTGATTTGTCAATGACATCTTCGATGGCATTCCAGTTAATGGCTTTGTAGTAAGTTTTCATTTGAAATCTCTTTCTGTGTGTAGTAATGCGATAACATAATCATTCTTATTTTATCATAATTCTATGCTATAATCGAACAAAAAGTCGGTAGCCCGACTTTTATGTTCTTACATGATTCTATCAGCAAAATACGTTTCGTTTAATGGATTAAGTAAATGTAATTTTTTTGAGAGTTGAATTAAATCACACAGCTCTCGCATTGGTTAGCACCGACTTCTCCACCATCATCTGTAAAGGTACGGACGTAGTAGATAGACTTGATACCTTTGTTGAAGGCATAGTTACGAAGGATAGACAAGTCACGTGTCGTTTGTTTGTTTTCTTTCTTCCATTCGTAAAGGCCTGTTGGGATATCACTACGCATGAAGAGTGTGAGTGAAAGTCCTTGGTCCACGTGCTCAGTCGCAGCAGCATAAACGTCAATGACTTTACGCATATCCATGTCATAAGCAGAAGTGTAGTAAGGAATTGTTTCTGTTGACAAACCAGCAGCAGGATAGTAGATCTTACCAATTTTCTTCTCTTGACGTTCTTCGATACGTTGCGTAATTGGGTGAATAGAAGCAGAAACATCGTTGATGTAGCTGATAGAACCATTTGGTGCTACAGCAAGGCGGTTTTGGTGGTAAAGTCCATCTGCTTTAACTTTATCACGGAGTTCAGACCAGTCAGCAGCAGTAGGAATAAAGATATCTTTGAAGAGTTCTTTAACACGGTCTGATTTTGGAACAAACTCACCACTTGTGTACTTATCAAAGTAGCTTCCGTTTGCGTAGTCTGATTTTTCAAAGTTGTGGAAGGTAACACCACGTTCACGTGCGATATTGTTTGACTCAACCAAGGTCCAGTAGTTCATAAGCATAAAGTAGATGCTTGTGAATTCAACAGACTCAGGTGATCCGTATTCGATCAATTGTTGAGCAAGATAGCTGTGAAGTCCCATAGCTCCAAGACCGAAGGTATGAGCTTGACTATTTCCGTGGTCGATAGTAGGAACAGCGACGATGTGTGAACTATCTGTAACGAAGGTCAAGGCACGTACCATTGCACGGATAGAGCGACCAAAGTCAGGTGAAGTCATCATGTTGACCACGTTAGTTGAACCAAGGTTACATGAAACATCTGTCCCCATTTTTAGGAATTCTTGAGCATCGTTGATAAGACTTGGTTCTTGGACTTGAAGAATCTCTGAACACAAGTTACTCATGATGATCTTACCATCGACTGGATTTGCACGGTTAGCAGTATCGATGTTGACTACATAAGGATAGCCAGATTCTTGTTGCAATTTAGAAATCTCAGTTTCCAAATCACGCGCCTTGATTTTTGTCTTACGAATGTTTGGATTTGCAACCAATTCATCGTATTTTTCAGTGATGTCGATATAGTTGAAAGGTACGCCATACTCTTTTTCTACAGAATATGGGCTAAATAGGTACATTTCTTCATTTTTACGTGCTAATTCGTAGAATTTATCTGGTACAACAACACCAAGTGAAAGGGTCTTGACACGCACTTTTTCATCAGCATTTTCCTTCTTGGTTGAAAGGAAGGCGATGATATCTGGGTGAAAGACATTGAGGTAAACAACCCCAGCACCTTGACGTTGCCCCAATTGGTTTGAGTAAGAGAAGCTGTCTTCGAAAAGCTTCATAACTGGTACGACACCAGAAGCAGCACCCTCATATCCTTTGATAGGAGCTCCAGCTTCACGAAGATTGCTGAGGGAAATTCCCACACCACCACCGATACGTGAAAGTTGAAGAGCAGAGTTGATAGAACGTCCGATAGAATTCATATCATCTGTTACCTGGATCAAGAAGCAAGATACCAACTCACCACGACGAGCACGACCTGCATTCAAGAAAGAAGGAGTAGCAGGTTGATAACGTTGGTGAATGATTTCATTAGCAATATCAATAGCAATCGCTTCATCACCATCCGCGAAGTAAAGGGCATTAAAGAAGACACGGTCTTCCATGCTCTCAAGATAGTACTCCCCGTCATTAGTTTTCAAAGCATACTGATTATAGAATTTATAGGCAGCCATGAAAGACTTAAATTGGAAGTTCTGATCCTTGATAAATTGGTGTAGTTCTTCCAAAAATTCTGGACGGTATTTCTTGATAAATGCTGTCTCAATGTAGTTATGCTCAATGAGGAAATTAATTTTATCCGTTATTGAGTCAAAAACCATTGTGTTAGGTACAACATTTTCTTTAAAGAAGGCTTCTAAAGCTTCCTTGTCTTTGTGAAGCATGATTTGTCCATTCACAGGACGGTTAATTTCATTATTAAGACGGAAGTAAGTCACATCTTCAAGTTGTTTTAATCCCATAAAAAATCCTTTATCTAATTACAAAAGAAAGGCTTCTAAGGTAGACATAGAAGCTTTTGTCCTGATTCTTAAGCAAGTTGTTTGAGTTTACCTGGTTGGAAACCAGAGAAAACTTCTGTTGGTGTCTGAATAATAGGAGCAGCACTAAAGCCAAGCTCTTTTACTTGATCAATGTATTCAGGTTGTTCATCAAGATTGATTTCTTTATATTCAACATTATTACTGTCTAAGAAACGTTTCGTCATTTTACATTGGACACAGTTGTTTTTAGAATATACGGTTACCATTTCTGTAACTCCTCTTTAAAAATTTATTACTTTCTTAGTATATCAGAAAAAAAAACTTTGTCAACTTTCTAAAACTAAATCTTGTGTACTTATTTTACTGATTTTACTAACAAACACAATATATAGTGTAGTATTGAGAAACAACGACAGAAAAATCAATGATTTCATTATAGACAACTTAACAAAAACTACATACTGTGTTTTGCTAAATTTAATAGAAGATTTTCAGCAAGTTATCTGAAAGGAAATTGAAGAAAGTCCATAAAATACTTGAAAAATATCAATGAAGGTGATATAATACTAAATTGTAAGGGTTATCAGATATGTAACTCAACAAGAAAACTATTAAAGGAGAGTCAAACTATGGCTTCTAAAGATTTCCACGTAGTGGCAGAAACAGGTATTCACGCACGTCCAGCAACATTGTTGGTACAAACTGCTAGCAAATTTGCTTCAGATATCACTCTTGAGTACAAAGGTAAATCAGTTAACCTTAAATCTATCATGGGTGTAATGAGCCTTGGTGTTGGTCAAGGTGCTGAC
The DNA here is from genome assembly GCF_040888305.1 of Streptococcus fermentans. Taxonomy (NCBI): domain Bacteria; kingdom Bacillati; phylum Bacillota; class Bacilli; order Lactobacillales; family Streptococcaceae; genus Streptococcus; species Streptococcus fermentans. Next base: position 152,827 of record NZ_JBFNFG010000002.1, read on the forward strand.
GTTACAATCACTGCTGAAGGTGCAGACGCTGATGACGCTATCGCTGCAATCTCAGAAACAATGGAAAAAGAAGGATTGGCATAAGGAAATGACAGAAATGCTTAAAGGAATCGCAGCATCTGACGGTGTTGCAGTTGCAAAAGCATATCTACTCGTTCAACCGGATTTATCATTCGAGACTGTTACAGTCGAAGATACAAATGCAGAAGAGGCTCGTTTGGATGTTGCTCTTGAAGCTTCTCAAAACGAGCTTTCTCTTATCCGCGAGAAGGCTGTAGGTACGCTTGGTGAAGAAGCGGCACAAGTATTTGACGCCCACTTGATGGTTCTTGCTGACCCTGAATTGATCGGTCAAATCAAAGAAACTATCCGTGCTAAGAAAGTGAATGCAGAAGCAGGTCTGAAAGAAGTTACAGACATGTTTATCACAATCTTTGAAGGCATGGAAGACAACCCATACATGCAAGAACGTGCAGCGGATATCCGTGACGTAACAAAACGTGTATTGGCTAACCTCCTTGGTAAAAAATTGCCAAACCCAGCTTCTATCAATGAAGAAGTAATCGTGATTGCTCACGACTTGACTCCATCTGATACAGCTCAATTGGACAAAAACTTTGTTAAAGCTTTTGTAACAAACATTGGTGGTCGTACAAGTCACTCAGCTATCATGGCTCGTACACTTGAAATCGCTGCAGTTTTGGGTACAAACAATATCACTGAAATCGTTAAAGATGGTGACCTACTTGCCGTTAATGGTATTACAGGTGAAGTGATTATCAACCCTACTGAAGAACAAGCGGCTGAATTTAAAGCAGCTGGTGAAGCTTACGCTCAACAAAAAGCTGAGTGGGCACTCTTGAAGGATGCTCAAACTGTTACTGCTGATGGCAAACACTTCGAATTGGCAGCAAACATTGGTACTCCAAAAGATGTTGAAGGTGTTAATGACAACGGTGCAGAAGCTGTAGGTCTTTACCGTACAGAGTTCTTGTACATGGATTCTCAAGACTTCCCAACTGAAGACGAGCAGTACGAAGCATACAAGGCTGTTCTTGAAGGAATGAACGGTAAACCAGTTGTTGTCCGTACAATGGATATCGGTGGTGACAAGGAACTTCCTTACTTCGATATGCCACATGAAATGAACCCATTCCTTGGATTCCGTGCTCTTCGTATCTCTATCTCTGAAACAGGAGATGCAATGTTCCGCACTCAAATCCGTGCTCTTCTTCGTGCTTCTGTACACGGTCAATTGCGTATCATGTTCCCGATGGTTGCGCTTTTGAAAGAATTCCGTGCAGCTAAAGCAGTCTTCGATGAAGAAAAAGCTAACCTTCTTGCTGAAGGTGTTGCAGTTGCGGATGACATCCAAGTTGGTATCATGATCGAAATTCCTGCAGCAGCTATGCTTGCAGACCAATTTGCAAAAGAAGTTGACTTCTTCTCAATTGGTACAAACGACTTGATCCAATACACAATGGCGGCAGACCGTATGAACGAACAAGTTTCATACCTTTACCAACCATACAACCCATCAATCCTTCGTTTGATCAATAACGTTATCAAAGCAGCTCACGCTGAAGGTAAATGGGCTGGTATGTGTGGTGAAATGGCTGGTGACCAAACAGCTGTTCCACTTCTTGTCGGAATGGGCTTGGATGAGTTCTCTATGTCAGCAACATCTGTACTTCGTACACGTAGCTTGATGAAGAAACTCGACACTGCTAAAATGCAAGAATACGCTAACCGTGCTCTTACTGAATGTTCAACAATGGAAGAAGTGCTTGAACTTTCTAAAGAATACGTTAACTTCGATTAATCAATTACAAATCCTTGTAGCTTCTAGCTATGAGGATTTTTTCTTCTATTTTGAAGAAAACTCCTTCTGTAAAATTTATCAAAAATATGGTAAAATAGACAAGGGAAAATACAAGGAGGCTACAATGCAAAATAGACCAATCATTATCGGAGTAACAGGGGGATCTGGAGGAGGAAAGACAAGCGTATCTAAAGCAATCTTGTCACATTTTCCAAATGAAAAAATCTCTATGATTGAGCATGATTCCTACTATAAAGATCAATCTCATCTAACCTTTGAAGAGCGTATTAAGACCAACTATGACCATCCTTTTGCTTTTGATACTGATTTGATGATTGAGCAAATCAAAGAGTTGTTGGCAGGTCGTCCAGTTGATATTCCTACCTATGATTATGCTGCCCATACCAGAAGTTCTAAAACTTATCGTCAAGAACCTCAGGATGTCTTTATCGTAGAAGGAATCTTGGTTTTGGAGGACAAACGCCTTCGTGATTTGATGGATATCAAGATTTTCGTAGATACAGATGATGATGTTCGTATCATTCGCCGTATTAAACGTGATATGGAAGAGCGTGGTCGTAGCCTGGATAGCGTTATTGACCAGTATCTTGGTGTGGTAAAACCCATGTATCATCAATTTATTGAGCCAACAAAGCGTTATGCAGATATCGTTATTCCAGAAGGAGTAACCAATACTGTAGCTATTGATTTGCTAACAACAAAGATTGAAAAGATTTTAGAAGAAGCACGTCTAGCCCAATAATAAGTAGATAAAAGGTTATGGGAAAGTAGTTATTTTTCCAAGATTGAAGCCTTTTCCAATACCAGTGAGTCTTTACAATCATGCTTTTAGATAGAAAAAATCTTCTTTCAAAGGATTTTCTAAGTCTTTAAGATCCACTAAATGCTGGAGCAGAGTTTCAGTGCAAATAAAAATCGAGGCCGGGATTTTCCCGACCTCTTATTTTTTGATTTTTTCAAGTCTCGGAACAATAACTAGGGTCAGTATTGCTGAGATTATGAGTTCTGCAATAGAATTTGTTGAGATAACAGTAGCTAATAGTTTTTGGATATTTCCGTCAAAAACATTTCCAAAGAGGAAGAAGATTCCGCCTAGTACAAATACAGTATTTGTGAGGGAACCGAGTGCTCCAGCGAAGATAAGCCCCGCCTTGTTTCTGAGGAGTTTGTAGACAAAGTATGGAGTTAAACCGATAAGGACGCGTGGTACAATCGCAATAACTAGGGAGTAGATGTTACCGTTTGGTACAAAAGGAGAGAAGAGGTAGCTGGTTGGGAGAATTGTGATCGTATTGACTGTCAAGCTAATCATCCCCATCAAGAAACCTAAGATTGCACCAATTCGTGGCCCGTAGATGATACTAGCAATGATGACTGGAATATGGACAATGGTCGGTTTAATTGGAAATGGCAAGACATTAAAGACAATAGAACTCAGCAGATGAATGACGATCATGCTGGCAAAAAAGATAGCAATGGGAGCAATATTAGAGCGTTTGTTCATGAAGTTTTTCCTTTATCTGTTGTAAAATAGTATCAAAATCAGCAAGAGCACCACGTCCTACATCGCCACAGGCCAGTAGGGACTCTTTTGGAGCAATAATTGTATAACCATAATTTTCCAAAGTATTTAGGTTTGTTTGAGTTGCTGGATGGTCATACATTTTGGTATTCATAGCAGGTGCTACTAGTTTTGGAACATAGTTTGGCAAGGCAAGAGCTGTAGCAGTTACCATATTATCAGCCAAACCGTGCGCGACTTTCGCAATCGTATTAGCGGTCGCAGGGGCAAGGATAAACAAGTCTGTTTCTTTTCCTAGCTCGATATGATTGACTTTATCAGGATAAGGTTCCTGCATAAGATCGAGATGTACGGTATTTTGAGATAAGACTTGAAGGGTTAAAGGTTGGATAAAGGCAGTCGCAGCCTGGGTCATAAGTACAGTAACAGAATGTCCCTGTTTCTTCAAGTTACTAACCAAATCAGCAGCCTTGTAAGAGGCGATAGAGCCTGTCACAGCGAGTGTAATACGAGCCATAACTTTCCTTTCTAACAGTCAAATCCTTGAATTCTTTCGACTAATAAGTCGGCGATTTCTTGTTTGCTAGCAGCAATCTGATAATCTTTTTCCTCTACTAGATAAGCCAGGTGTTGATCAACATTAATCTGAGTGAGGTCATTAGCTACAATCAAGTCAGCTTGATTCTTTTCAAGACTTTCTCTAGCGATTTGAATCAAATCTTCCTTGGTAACATCGACAAGCAGTTTAAAGCCGATGAGATGGATACTTGGGTTCCATTCTTTAACAAGAGAAATGATTTTGGGATTTTTCTTGAGAAATAGGACTTGCACCTCATCCTTAGAGGAAATCTTTGTTTCCATATTTTTCTTATGCAAAAACTCACTTAAATCTTGGCTTGCTTGGACTTGATCAAGACCGGTCATGTATACAGGACTATAGTCAGAGACTGCCATGGAATGAATCAAAACTTGATAATCAGGAACAATCCGTTGCATCTCTTGAAGTAAATCGGAAGTGTTTTTGATTTCAATGATGGACAAATTTGAGTGTGGTGCTGGTTTTAATGCTTGTTTTGTCGTAACCAGACAAACCTGATGCCCAGCCTTTAGTAAAGTCTCAGTTATCACTTTACCAAGTCTACCAGTAGAGTGGTTGGTAATGGAGCGAACTCGATCAATGGCTTCGCTTGTACCACCAGATGTAACTAAAATTTTCATAGAACTATTGTACAAAAAAATGAACAGTAAGTAAAATGAAAGCGATAAAATATTATGTGAAATCTAAGCTTTCAACTATAGTTAAAACCTATAAAGGCATATAAAAATTTAAAAAGAAGCCAAGAAAGTCTGAAGTGTTGTGATATTTACGAACGTTAACAAGCTTTATGACTGTTAAAAATCTTATTTTATGATATAATGAATTAATACATTTGAGGTAGAGGAGTTTTGAATGAAAACAGATATTGAAATTGCACAAAGTATCGAATTGAAACCAATCGTTGATGTTGTCGAGAAACTTGGCATCTCTTACGATGATTTGGAATTATACGGAAAATACAAGGCTAAGCTTAGTTTTGATAAAATTCGTGCAGTCGAGAGCAATCCAGTCGGTAAATTGATCCTGGTTACAGCTATCAATCCAACACCTGCTGGTGAAGGAAAATCAACTATCACTATCGGACTTGCTGATGCTCTGAATAAGATTGGTAAGAAAACTATGATTGCTATCCGCGAACCTTCTCTTGGGCCTGTCATGGGGATTAAAGGTGGAGCTGCAGGTGGTGGTTATGCTCAAGTATTGCCGATGGAAGACATCAACCTTCACTTTACTGGAGATATGCATGCTATTACAACTGCAAATAATGCTCTTTCTGCCTTGATTGACAATCATTTGCACCAAGGAAATGAGCTAGGAATCGACCAACGTCGTATTCTCTGGAAACGCGTAGTGGACTTGAATGATCGTGCTCTTCGTCACGTGACAGTTGGACTTGGTGGTCCTCTTAATGGTATTCCACGTGAAGATGGTTTTGACATCACTGTGGCTTCAGAAATCATGGCTATCCTTTGCTTGGCAACTGATATTGAAGATTTAAAACGTCGTTTAGCTAATATCGTTATCGGCTACCGTTATGACCGTACACCTGTTTCAGTTGGTGATTTACAGGTTGAAGGTGCCTTGGCATTGATTTTGAAAGATGCTATCAAACCAAACTTGGTTCAAACAATCTATGGTACACCTGCCTTTGTGCATGGTGGCCCATTTGCCAATATTGCTCACGGATGTAACTCAGTTTTGGCTACAACTACAGCCCTTCACTTGGCTGATTACACAGTGACAGAAGCAGGTTTTGGTGCAGACCTTGGTGCTGAGAAATTCCTTGATATCAAAACTCCAAACTTGCCAACTGCGCCAGATGCAGTAGTTATCGTTGCAACCCTTCGTGCTCTTAAGATGAATGGTGGGGTTGCTAAGGATGCATTGACAGAAGAGAATGTAGAAGCAGTTCGTGCAGGATTTGCAAACTTGAAACGTCACGTTGAGAATATCCGTAAGTTCGGTATTCCAGCAGTTGTTGCTATTAATGAGTTCGTATCTGATACAGAAGCTGAAATCGCAGCTTTGAAAGAACTTTGTGCTTCAATCGATGTTCCAGTTGAATTGGCTAGCGTATGGGCTGATGGAGCAGAAGGAGGAGTGGCTTTGGCTGAAACTCTCGTCAAAACAATTGACGAAAACCCAGCTAACTATACACGTCTCTATGATAACGAACTTTCTGTACAAGAAAAGATTGAAAAGATTGTCACTGAAATCTATCGTGGAAGCAAAGTAAACTTCGAGAAGAAAGCTCAAACTCAAATCGCACAAATCGTACAAAACGGTTGGGACAAATTGCCAATCTGTATGGCTAAAACTCAATATAGTTTCTCAGATAATCCAAATGCTCTTGGTGCACCTGAAAACTTTGAAATTACTATTCGTGAATTGGTACCAAAATTGGGGGCAGGCTTTATCGTTGCACTTACTGGTGACGTTATGACCATGCCTGGTCTTCCAAAAAGACCTGCTGCCCTCAACATGGATGTTGAAAGTGATGGTACAGTTCTTGGATTATTCTAATTGAACAATATAAAGACAAGCTCAACATTGAGTTTGTCTTTTTGTTATTATTAAAAAATCTCCTAGATAGAGATAACTAGGAGATTTGAGTTTTTATTTCATAGTTGGGAAAAGAAGTACATCACGGATAGTTGTAGTATCAGTGAGTAGCATGCAGAGACGGTCAATACCGATTCCCAAACCACCTGTTGGCGGCATACCGTATTCAAGGGCTTCGATGTAGTCGTAGTCAATGCCAGTCGCTTCGTCGTCACCCAATTCTTTTGCTTTGGCTTGAGCTTCGAAACGGCTAAGCTGGTCGATTGGGTCATTGAGCTCAGTAAAGGCATTACCATATTCTTTAGTCATGATGAAGAGCTCGAAACGGTCTGTGAAGCGATCATCTTCAGGATTTTTCTTAGCAAGTGGAGATACAGCTACTGGGTGACCATAAACAAAAGTAGGCTGAATCAAAGTTTCTTCAACAAATTCTTCAAAGAAGGCATTGATGATATGACCAACTTCAGTGTAGTGTTTTTCAACTGGAACTTTCTTTTCAGCTGCGATTGCTTTAGCTTCTTCGAAAGTCATATCTTTCCAGAAATCAACACCTGTAATTTCCTTGATTGCATCAACCATATGTACACGTTTAAATGGTTCATTAATCTTGATTTCAGTTCCTTGATAAATAACTGGACCGTCGCCTTTAACAGCTTTAGCAGCGTGTTGAATAATGCCTTCAGTCAAGTCCATGATATCGTGGAAGTCTGCATAAGCTTGGTAAACTTCGATAGAAGTAAACTCAGGGTTATGTGTAGCATCCATTCCTTCGTTACGGAAGATACGACCAATCTCATAAACACGCTCCATACCACCAACGATAAGACGTTTCAAGTGAAGCTCAGTCGCGATACGAAGCACCATGTCAATGTTTTGAGCATTGTGATGAGTGATGAATGGGCGAGCAGCAGCACCACCAGCTTCGTTGTGAAGAACTGGTGTTTCAACTTCAAGGAAGCCTTTTTGGTCTAGGTAACGACGGATTTCAGAGATGATTTTTGAACGAGTAACAAAACGTTCGAAGCTTTCGCGGTTAGAAATCAAGTCAAGGTAACGTTTACGATAGATTGTTTCAACGTCTGTTAAACCGTGGAATTTCTCTGGAAGTGGACGAAGAGCCTTAGACAAGTGTGTAATGTGAGTCGCCTTGATAGAGAGTTCTCCCATATCCGTACGCATCACTTCACCTTCAACACCAAGGAAGTCACCAAGGTCAGCTTTCTTAAAGATTTCGTAGTTTTCTTCACCAACAGCGTCTTTACGAACGTAGATTTGAATTTGGCCTTCGCGGTCTTGAAGGTGGGCAAATCCAACTTTACCTTTACCACGCTTTGTTACCAAACGTCCAGCGATAGTAGCAGTCTCGTTTAAATCGTGTAGTTGTTCTTTGTCAAGGTTAGCATATTTATCTTTTAATTCTTGTGAGTTAGCAGTGCGTTCAAAGCGTTTACCGAATGGATCGATTCCTTGTTCGCGGAGCGCAGCCATTTTTTCACGGCGAACGATCTGCTGGTCATTTAGTTCTTCCATATGTTCTGTTGACATGGTTTCCTCCTAGTTTTTACTCAATTCTTGATACGATGAGTCTTTTTTACGATACTCCCATTTTATCATAAAAGTCAAATAAATTCACGGATATTCTACAAAATCTAAAAAGAACTTAACAGTGATTGTTAAGTTCAGTTCTAATTCTGATAAGAAGTGTCGTTCCAGACTAAGAGGTTAAAGTTTTTAAAGTCTTCCGTTTCGACAATAGTCACACTGGCATTTGCTAGACCACCATCTTTTCTAAGTAGTGGAGTATCATAGCCTAAAAGAGTTCGAATACTGGCTGTGAGATTGGCCCCGTGACCGACAATCATGACATGTTCAAAAGGTTTGGACTCTAATGATTTGATAAATTGAATGGTTCGTTGAGTTGTTTGATAGACAGACTCTGCTCCAAACATAGTCGAATCAAACTTAGCTAGATTGCTACGGAGAGCATTCATTTGCTCGGGATAGATGGCTTCTAAGGTTGCAAATTTTGCACCTTCAAGTTTTCCAAGTTGCCTTTCTCTTAGTGAGGGGATTTCTTCTAATGGACAGCTGTCTTTCAGTTGACTTTGGATAATTTGAGCAGAAGTTTTAGCCCGAGGAAGATCACTAGAATAAATCACATCAAATGAAGTTTCCTGAAGATACTGACCTAGTTTTTTTAAGGTCTCAATGGATTCATCTAAGAGTGGAGAGTCACCACTCGCTCCTTGAAAACGTCCCTCCAGATTCCAAAGTGTTTTACCGTGACGAATAAAATAGAATTTCATTAGTTACTTGCCTCCAAGATATCTGCAAATTCAGCTTTAACAAAGGATGCTAGATCTTGAGGATTGATAATGATACTATGACCAACCTCCCCTGCGGAAACAATCATTTCATTCAGTTGAAGAGCAGTTTGGTCGATAAAGATAGGATAGTTATGTTTTTGACGGATTCCAACTGGATTATTGGCACCGTGGATATAGCCTGTTGTTTTTTCTAGGTCTTTTTGTGGAATCATGCTGACTTTCTTATTACCAGAAATCTTAGCCAGTTTCTTTTCAGAAAGATGTTCAGTGATAGGCACGATTCCAATAATTGGTCCAGTCTTATCTCCCAGAAGTGCTAGAGTCTTGAAAATCTGACTCTTTTCATAACCTTGAGGCATTTCACCTTCCAAAGCATTAATTTGAATACCTGTATGGTTTATTCCTGCCTTGGTTAAAATTTGTTGAACCAAGGTTTTCTTGACTTTTACTTTTTTTGCCATTATTTATACTTATCCTCCAATTGACTCATCCAGATTCCCAACCAAATCCCTAGGGCAAAGAAGAAAGCAATCAGTACATATGAAACTAGTGACAAACCACTGTAACTAATACTTTCAGCATTTCCAGCGTTTGGAATAAGGATCAAGAGTGTACTTGATAATACGATTCCAATGATAAAATGATACACACGTGAGTGATAAAGGCGAAGAGCATAGTCCATGAATTTAGAGAAAATAATCAGAGTGATAAGAAGCCCAATTCCAATTGGTAAGAAGGTTCCAAACAAATCAAAAGTCTTGAACCCTGTTAACATAGGGCCATAAAGGCCAAGAATCAAGAGAAGATTGGAAGGACTAAGCCCAGGAACCAAAATCCCAAGAGCCAATAAACAACCAGCTAGTGTAAAGTTTAGGAAGCTTGCAGATAGAGAACCAACTACAAAATTCAAGGCATAGAGGGCGATACCTGAGATGATGAAGGTTGCCCAAAACCATATGTGGTCAACCTTGTCTCTATCAGAGTCACGAGTTGATTCTTTGACAAGACTTGGGATAGTACCAATGATAGCTCCAGCAAAACTCCACAATACATACACTTGATAATTCTCTAAAAGATACTCGATTGGATAGGAGAAAAGTCCGATACCTAGAAGCATTCCAATGCCGACAGGAAGGAAAAAGAGCACATCTTCTTTTAAATTCTTAAAAGGATGGGCAAGAAATCGAATCATTCTCTCATAAATTCCCAAGATAGCAGCCAGAACGCCACCAGAAATCCCTGGTAGAATGAAACCTAGGGCGATTACAATTCCCTTAATAATTTTTGATAACCATGATAACATAGAGGTCCTCCGAGATTTATATACTATATAGATAAAAAAGTGATTTAATACTGAAAAATAAAGAAAAGCAAGCAGAAAGCAATGTCTGACTTGCTTATTGTGATAGTGATTAAGGATTTAAAAACAATTTTCTAAAGGTTTCTTCCTTGCTCTTTGATGAAGAAATAAGGTTCAAATCGAGGTGATGTTCAAATCCGCCAAGATTTCCATGTGAAGTGTATTGGTGTAGGTCATAGCTAAGATCTGTTTTTGGAGCATTCTCATAGTAACCTGAGTTGGTTCCATAGGAAGGTATCCAGATTGCTGAGTAATTATCAACGCTGATACTATGTTCCTCCATAAAGTAAACACCAACATAGATACCGATATTTTTTGCACCCAATGAAGCTAATTTAGCACGAAAGGCCTCAACACCCTGGTTCATGTCAGACATAGTCTTTTCTTCAACATCCAACCAATAGTAGCTTGGGTTGTAAGGTGAAGCAGCGTTATAAAAGGCTTCAGCAGCTTTTTCCATTTCTTCGACATTTTTTCCAGCTACATAGGCATAAACAGCGACTGGAACATTTCGTTTTTGGAATTCAGTGATATGTTCTTTATAAGCCTTATCAACCCCATTTTTGAATGCAGCGTCATTTTCAACAGAAACTTGAGCTCCACTATGAACCCGAACGATCGCACCTGAAATATTTTGAGTTAAGGTATCATAATTAATCTCTGATGGTCTTTGCCAGCCAGAAACATCAATAATCGGCTTGTTGATATTATGTAAAGCTTGAGTTTCTACTTGAACTGGATTTTGCTTTGTTTTGACTGGATGGTCTTCGAACTTGGGTCTATTGATGATTAAAATACCCACGAGAGTAGCTAATACAGTAAAAATAAAAACAGGATTTATTTTCTTTCTCATACTTTTATAGTGTATCGTAAATGGTGAAAAAAATCAAAAAAAAATACTCGAAATCATCTAGAGAATGCGATGTTTTAAAGCATTTGCCCTCTTTTGTGTTTGAAAAAGTAAATTTATGATATAATATAAGGGAATTTCTATAGAAAAGAGAAAAATATGGCAAATTATGCAGTTATTTTAGCAGCGGGTAAAGGTACTCGTATGAAATCAGATCTACCAAAAGTCATGCACAAGGTTGCAGGAATTTCAATGCTTGAGCATGTTTTTCGTAGTGTAGGGGCCATCAATCCTGAAAAAACAGTAACGGTTGTGGGTCATAAGGCAGAACTTGTGGAGCAAGTTTTAGCTGGTCAAACTGATTTTGTAAGACAGTCTGAGCAATTAGGAACTGGTCATGCGGTTATGATGGCTGAGCCAATTCTTGAAGGACTTTCTGGACAAACATTGGTTATTGCTGGTGATACACCACTCATTACTGGTGAAAGTCTAAAGAACTTGATTGATTTCCACGTTAATCACAAGAACGTAGCTACAATTCTTACTGCAGAAGCTGAAGATCCGTTTGGTTATGGTCGTATTGTTCGTAACGAGAATGCTGAAGTGCTTCGTATCGTGGAGCAAAAGGATGCGACTGATTTTGAAAAACAAATCAAGGAGATCAATACAGGAACCTATGTCTTTGATAATGCTCGTCTCTTTGAAGCACTTAAGAATATCAATACCAATAACGCTCAAGGCGAATACTACATCACTGATGTTATCGGCATTTTCCGTGAAGCAGGGAAAAAAGTTGGTGCCTATACTCTGAAAGACTTTGATGAAAGTCTCGGAGTTAATGACCGTGTTGCCCTTGCGACAGCTGAAAGCATTATGCGTCGCCGTATTAACCAAGCGCATATGGTCAATGGGGTTAGTTTTGTGAATCCTGAAGCTACTTACATTGACATTGATGTTGAAATCGCTCCAGAAGTTCAAATCGAAGCAAATGTAACCCTCAAAGGTTCTAGTAAGATTGGTACAGGAACTGTTTTGACCAACGGAACTTATATCGTTGATAGTAGTATCGGAGCAGGAGCAGTGATTACCAATTCAATGATTGAGGAAAGCTCAGTTGCTGATGGCGTTACAGTTGGTCCTTATGCTCATATCCGTCCAGGATCAAGCCTTGCAAAAGATGTGCACATTGGAAACTTTGTTGAAGTCAAAGGTTCAAGCATCGGTGAAAATACAAAAGCTGGTCATTTAACTTATATTGGTAACTGTGAGGTTGGTAGTGATGTCAACTTCGGTGCAGGAACGATCACTGTAAATTACGATGGTCAACACAAATTTAAAACAACCATTGGAAACAATGTTTTCGTTGGATCTAATTCAACTATCATTGCTCCAGTAGAACTTGGAGATAACTCTCTTGTTGGAGCAGGTTCAACCATTACTAAGGATGTCCCAGCTGATGCCATTGCTATTGGACGAGGTCGTCAAGTCAATAAGGATGAATATGCAACTCGCCTCCCTCATCATCCTAATAATAAATAGGAGCTAACGATGGAATTCGAAGAAAAGACTATAAGTCGTAAAGAAATCTATAAAGGACCGATCTTCCAATTGGTTCAAGACCAGGTTGAACTACCTTCTGGCAAAGGTAGAGCGCAACGTGATTTGATTTTCCACAATGGAGCAGTTTGTGTCCTTGCAGTCACTCCAGAAAATAAGATTGTCCTTGTTAAACAATATCGCAAGGCGATTGAAAAAGTTTCTTATGAAATTCCTGCAGGTAAACTTGAAATCGGGGAGAATGCAGAACCAGAAGCAGCAGCCCTTCGTGAATTAGAGGAAGAGGCAGCTTATACTGGAAAATTAAGCCTTCTCTATGATTTTTACTCAGCGATTGGATTTTGTAACGAGCGCTTAAAACTTTACTTGGCAAGCGATTTGACAAAAGTTGAAAATCCTCGTCCTCAGGATGAAGATGAGACTTTGGAGTTGCTTGAAGTCAGTCTTGACCAAGCTAAAGCATTGATCCAGTCTGGAGATATTTGTGATGCCAAGACCATCATGGCTATCCAGTACTGGGAATTACAAAAAAATAGTGGAGGAACCCATGGGTAAACCTTTATTAACAGATGAAATGATTGAACGTGCCAATCGAGGAGAGGACATCTCGGGTCCTCCCTTGCTAGATGATGAGGAAACTAAGATTTTACCGACTTCTTCTCAAAATTTTGGCTATTCACGAACCAGAGATCATGGTTTTAGCCAGGATACACTGACCATCGAAGTTGAACCTTCTATTCACAAAAGTCGTCGGATTGAAAATACTAAGAGAAATGTCTTTAATTCTAAATTAAACAAGATTCTATTTGCAGTTATTTTTCTCTTGATTTTGTTAATTCTAGCAATGAGATTTATTTAAGGGGTCTATCATGAAAATTGGAATTATAGCAGCTATGCCAGAAGAGCTAGTTTACTTGATTCAACACTTGGACGATGCCAGCGAAGAAAAGGTTCTGGGAAACAGCTATCATACTGGTAAGATTGGTTCTGCCGAGCTTGTACTTGTAGAGAGTGGAATCGGAAAAGTCATGTCTGCGATGAGTGTCGCTATCTTAGCGGATCACTTTCAGGTGGATGCAGTGATTAATACTGGATCTGCTGGTGCAGTGGCAAATGGGATTGCAGTAGGCGATGTAGTGATTGCAGACAAGCTTGCCTATCACGATGTTGATGTGACTGCCTTTGGCTATGATTACGGTCAAATGGCTCAACAGCCTCTCTATTTTGAATCAGACAAAAAGTTTATCAGTTTGATTCAAGAGAGTTTGTCTAAACTGGAACAAACTTGGCATTTAGGTTTGATTGCGACAGGAGACAGTTTTGTTGCTGGAGAAGATAAAATCAAAGCGATAAAAGAGCACTTCCCTCAAGTTCTTGCTGTAGAGATGGAAGGGGCAGCTATTGCTCAAGCAGCTCACGCTTTGAACCTACCTTTCTTAGTCGTTCGTGCCATGAGTGACAATGCCAACCATGAAGCATCCGTTTCCTTTGATGAATTTATCGTAGAAGCAGGACGTCGTTCTGCCCAAGCCCTAATGACGCTTTTGCAGTCTATAAAGGATTAATAGAATAATTACTGAGAGTGGGACAGAAATCGGTAATTCGTTAGAATTCGATTTCGTCGTCCCACCTCCGCACAGTTGAGTAGGGGTGTAAAAGCTGATGAAATCAGCGTAGTAGAGCCCACTCAACCACTGCGTCTTGCTCGACAATCAAAAGAGAATTGAGAGGCTAGGACTTTTGTCCCAGCCTCTTCTTATCTTGTCAACTAAAATAATCAGAAGGTTCCTAAGAAAAGTTATTTTCAAACTTTTTTGATATAATAGAAACATTGACTTGAAGAATAAGGAAGAGAAAATGAACGAATTATTAAAGGGAATGAATGACCGTCAAGCTGAGGCTGTTCAAACGACTGAAGGTCCTTTGCTGATCATGGCGGGTGCTGGATCTGGTAAGACTCGTGTTTTAACCCACCGTATTGCCTACTTAATTGATGAAAAGATGGTAAACCCATGGAATATCTTGGCCATTACTTTTACCAATAAGGCTGCGCGTGAAATGAAGGAGCGTGCTTATGGACTCAATCCAGCTACTCAGGACTGTTTGATTGCGACCTTCCACTCTATGTGCGTGCGTATCCTACGGCGCGATGCGGACCACATTGGCTACAATCGCAATTTCACGATTGTGGATCCAGTGGAGCAGCGAACGCTCATGAAACGTATTCTCAAGCAGTTAAACTTGGATCCTAAAAAGTGGAATGAACGAACCATTTTGGGAACTATCTCCAATGCTAAGAATGATCTGATTGACGATGTTGCTTATGTTGCCCAGGCAGGAGATATGTACACTCAAATTGTAGCTAAGTGTTATACGGCCTATCAGAAAGAACTTCGTCAGTCAGAGTCGGTGGACTTTGATGACTTAATCATGTTGACCTTGCGTCTCTTTGACCAAAATCCTGATGTTTTGACTTATTATCAGCAGAAGTTCCAGTACATCCACGTTGATGAGTATCAAGATACCAACCATGCCCAGTATCAACTCGTTAAACTCCTGGCTTCTCGCTTCCAAAATATCTGCGTAGTTGGGGATGCTGACCAGTCTATCTACGGTTGGCGTGGTGCTGATATGCAGAATATCTTGGATTTTGAGAAGGATTATCCTCAAGCCAAGGTTGTTTTATTGGAGGAAAATTACCGCTCAACCAAAACCATCCTCCAAGCAGCTAATGATGTCATCAAAAACAATAAAAATCGCCGTCCTAAGAATCTCTGGACTCAAAATGCGGATGGGGAACAAATTGTCTACTATCGTGCCAATGATGAACAAGACGAGGCTGTCTTTGTAGCCAAAACCATTGATGAACTTGGTCGAAGCCAAAACTTCCTCCACAAGGACTTTGCAGTTCTTTACCGTACCAATGCCCAATCTCGTACTATTGAAGAAGCTTTGCTCAAGTCCAATATTCCTTACACCATGGTTGGTGGAACAAAATTCTACAGCCGTAAAGAAATTCGTGATATTATCGCTTATCTGAATCTCATCTCTAATTTGAGTGATAATATTAGTTTTGAACGCATCATCAATGAACCTAAACGTGGCATTGGCCCTGGAACAGTAGAGAAAATCCGTGACTTTGCCAACCTACAAAATATGTCTATGCTAGATGCTTCAGCTAACATCATGTTATCAGGGATTAAAGGTAAGGCAGCCCAGTCAATCTGGGATTTTGCCAATATGATTCTTGATTTGCGGGAGCAACTGGATCAATTAAGCATTACTGAGTTAGTGGAAGCAGTCTTGGAAAAGACAGGCTACGTAGATATTCTCAATGCCCAGGCGACTTTGGAAAGCAAGGCTCGTGTTGAAAATATCGAAGAGTTCCTTTCTGTTACCAAGAACTTTGATGATAATCCAGATAATCAGGAAGAGGAAACTGGCTTGGATAAGCTCAGTCGCTTCTTGAATGATTTGGCCTTGATTGCAGATACAGACTCTGGCAGTCAGGAAACATCAGAAGTAACCTTGATGACGCTCCATGCGGCCAAGGGACTCGAGTTTCCAGTTGTATTCTTGATTGGGATGGAAGAAAATGTCTTTCCACTTAGTCGTGCAGCAGAAGACATGGATGAACTAGAAGAGGAACGCCGTCTAGCCTATGTCGGTATCACGCGCGCAGAGAAAATCCTTTATCTAACCAATGCTAACTCACGCTTGCTCTTTGGTAGAACGAACTATAATCGCCCAACACGCTTTATCAATGAGATTAGTTCAGATTTGTTAACTTATCAAGGTTTGGCGCGTCCTGCTAATAGTAGCTTCAAAGCATCCTATAGTAGTGGAGGTGTCGCCTTTGGTCAAGGCATGAGCCTAGTTCAAGCTCTACAAGATCGCAAACGCAATGCAGCACCAAGATCAATTGAATCAAAAGGACTACCTTTTGGACAATTTGCTGCTGGATCAAAATCAACTTCAAGTGAAACCAGCTGGTCTATTGGTGATATTGCCCTTCATAAGAAGTGGGGCGAAGGAACTGTTCTAGAAGTTTCAGGAAGTGGATCTACTCAGGAATTGAAAATCAATTTCCCAGAAGTCGGCCTTAAAAAACTTTTAGCCAGTGTAGCACCGATTGAGAAGAAGTAAGTTATCTATATGAATAAGATTGAGGTTGGGACAAAAGATCCCTACCTCACTTTTTATTAGCAATCAAACTTTGGCGCGGTAGCTGATTGGACTTTTTGTTGGTCTTTTAGACTCCAAAAACTCCTACTCATCTTCGCGGGGCTGGGACTACGAAATCGAGACTTTGTCTATCGATTTCTGTCCCACCGCCATTTTTACGAATACTCTTATCACAATCTTGTGATAATTTACAAGTTTTTAACAAATAGCTTTTTAAACTTCACTATTTTTAAAAAAAGTGTATAATGGAAAATGTTTTTGAAAGGAGAAAAAAATGACTGAAAAACAAATGAAAACTTTAGGTTGGATTGCAACCTTTATGTCTGTAATGATGTATGTCTCTTATATTCCTCAAATTATGAACAACCTTGCGGGTCAAAAAGGGAATTTTATCCAACCAGCAGTAGCTGCACTTAACTGCAGTCTTTGGGTTTACTACGGTCTCTTTAAAAAAGAACGTGATATTCCTTTGGCAGCAGCAAATGCTCCAGGTATTGTTTTTGGACTTATTACCGCATTGACAGCTTTAATTTAATATAGATAATGAACTCTTCTTCGTATTTAAGCATGAAGGAGAGTTTTTCTTTATCCGAAATTCCTAAAAAAACATGATATAATACTATTAGAAAGGTTGGTGTTTATGGCTAGAATACTTATCGTTGAAGATAATAATGAGATTCAAGAAATTTTGAGAACTCTTCTTTCTGAGGAGCATGAGGTGATTCAGGCTTTTTCTGGCACTGAAGGAATGATTCGATTTGAGCAAGGCGACATTGATCTTATCTTGTTAGATATTATGCTTCCAGGAAAAAATGGTGATCAGGTTTTAAAATCCATTAGACAAGATAGTTCAATTCCTGTCATCATGCTAACTGCCCTAAGCGATAAAAAGCTAATCAGCCAATATCTCTTAGATGGTGCTAATGATTATATCGTAAAGCCTTTTGATTTGGATGAAGTTTTTGCCAGGGTTACGGTACAATTACGTCAAAATAGTGATAAGCAAGCAGCTGAGATGGAACATCCTGACAAGTTGATTCAACAGTTAAAAAATATTCAATTTGATGCAGATAGTTTTGAAATCAAAAATTGCCAGGAAACTATTCGCCTAGCTAAGAAAGAATGCTTAATTCTCCAAACCTTGTTGAGACATCCTAAGAAAATTTTTACGAAAGAAGAACTTTATGAGTTGGTTTGGGAGGATACTTATTTACCGGGCGACAATACTCTCAACACTCATTTAAGTAATCTCCGTAAAAAATTAAGCCAACTAGATCCAGAGCAAGAGTATATTGAAACTATCTGGGGAGTTGGTGTTCGGTTAAAAGGAGATGAGCAATGATCTATATTTTACTTTCTTTGCTACTGCTGGTTATTATCCTATTGACGATATGGTTGATTCGCTATCATCTAGCACTCGTAAACTTGAGCCAACAAATTGAAGACAAGATTCTGACTGGAAGTATGAAGAGAATCGGAGTGTCAACTTTCTCCAAGGATTTTTTACATCTTTACCAGCAAATCAATCATCTCTTTCAAGAAGTTGAGCAGTCACGCTTGATTATGAAGCGAGAGAAGCAGACTTTAGACATGGCTATTAGCAATATTGCACACGATATTCGAACACCTTTAACGATTGCGTCAGGTTATACTCAGCAATTGCTTAAAACAGATAATCCTGAGTCTGAGAGTTTGAAAAAAATTTCCCATCATCTCAATCAAGTTTCAAAACGTCTAGAGGCTCTTTTGGACTATCGTCGGTTAATGGAAGGAGCAGTTAAGCCTGACTTATCTGAGTTAGAAGTCTCGACATTTATGACGCAAAAATTATTAACCTATTATGACTCATTTCAGACGGCAAAGATTAACCTTGATTTGCAAGTAGAACCCGGTTTGTATTTACTGACAGACTCGGATTTATTAGAACGTATCTTGCAAAATCTCATTGGCAATGTTCTAAAACATGGTAAGGATGAAGCGAGATTTTCTCTGAAGGAAGTGGACAATCATATCTGTTTGGAAATTGCTAATCTGGTTAAACAACCGATTCGTAAAATTGAAAATCTCAGTCAACGATTTTACTCTGAAAACCTCTCAGATACAGAAGAATCCTCTGGTTTAGGTCTTTATATTACAGAAGAATTATCTCATCTACTTGGTGCAGAACTACAACTAAGTACAGATGGTTCTTGGTTTACAGTTAGAATTCTCTTTTAAAGCAAGAAACCTCCTCTTTTTGAACAGAGGAGGTTATTTTTATAAGCTTTTCTTTTTGAAAACAGCAAGTCCACTTATGGTAAAGAATAGAATAACAGTCACTGTAACGATAATGGTGTATAGAACAGCTTGACTATAGGCAGTCATAGCATAGGCAAAATTCAAGGACAAATAGCGTAAAATCTCGATATCTGGAAAGATAAGCATCGGCGTTGAAAGCAAGATAGAACTGATTAAATAGCCAATGAAAACAGCCAAATAAGAATGGGTCACATAGAGAATGAAGGAAACAATAGAAAGCCAGGCTAGGAGACAGAGGAATTGAAGACCAATAGTAAGAAGAAGATTGCCAATAAAACCTTCTGGCATCGTTCCTACCCCGTTTAGGATAGTTGCTGGTACGAAAGCAATAACTAGGCTAATAAGAATTTGCATTAGAGCGATACTGGCTAATACAACAGACTTGGCTAGGAAGAATTCTGTACGAGAAACCCCCACTGTCAAACTGTTTTTATAGAGTTTTCCGATAAGGTCAACTCCTAGAACTAAGCAAGCAAGGATAATACAGAGAAAAACTAGGTTTGAACCTTGACTAGATGCGTTAATCAGGGCTTGAATACCATCCCAGCCTTTACTTGGAAGTTCAGTTTCTGGAGGCGTTGTATCAACTGACATTAGATGTCCTGTAGCCCCAATAGTAGCTCCCATTAACATGAGTGCAAAGAGAACAATCTCTGTAATCCAAAAACCTTTGGAACGGAAAAGACGGTAAAAGTCTGCTTGAATTGTGTGTATCATGGTTTTCCTCCTATTTTACTAATTGTGTGAAGTATTCTTCAAGATTTTGACGAGCATAGTAAATCTCATCCACAGCAACATCTGCTAGAGTAAGTTCTTTGAGAATGCGTTTGACATCTTGTTCATGACTAAAAATATGAATCTCATTGTCTGAATTAACAACTTTAAATTCAAGATGCACTTTGTCTTTTAAGATTTGACTAGCTTTTTCTTTGTCACTTGTTTTTAGAACAATATAGTCTTCATTCAGTGTCTCAAATTCGGCCTTACTGATTTCTCGAATGATTTTCCCTTGGTCTAGAATTCCAAAGCGATTGGCAACCAGATAGAGTTCTGACAAGATATGACTAGAGATGAGAATTGTTATTCCTAATTCTTGATTCAGACGTTGAATCATTTGACGAAACTCTTTGATACCGATTGGGTCAAGTCCATTGATAGGTTCATCAAGGATGAGAAAGTCTGGTTTTGATAGTAGGGCAATCGCAATGCCTAAGCGTTGTTTCATCCCAAGAGAGAAATCTCGAAAAACTTTTCTACCTGTATCTGTTAACCCCACATACTTTAAAGTTTCCTGAATGACTTGATCAGCATTTGGGATATGTCGAATAGTACAATAGTATCTTAGATTTTGATAGGCCGTTAAATGATTATGAGCTACTGGAGATTCAATAACCGAACCTACTCGAGATAGTGCTTTCGTGCACTCCTTATAGCCTTGACTAGAAAAGAGGGAAATAGTTCCATGGTCAGCAGATAATAATTGGGTAATGATTTTAATCAAAGTTGTTTTACCAGCCCCATTCTTTCCGATAAGTCCATAGATATCTCCTTCTTTTACTGAGAGATTAAGATCTTGTAGAATGGGTTGTTTGCCAAATTGTTTGGACAAGCCATGGATTTCGAGGACTGTTTTCATAGTTTTCTCCTTTAATCTTTAATACTCAATGAAAATCAAAGAGCAAACTAGGAAGCGAGCCGCAGGCTGTACTTGAGTACGGCAAGGCGAAGCTGACGTGGTTTGAATTTGATTTTCGAAGAGTATAAGATGTTTTATTTTTATAACTCTAGTATAAAGCATAGATATCAAAGAATCGTCAAGCATTTCTAAAGAGTTTCTAAAGTTTTTAAGTTTCTAAAAAATAAAAAGCCCAGTTGGCTAGAAATGCTAGTTGACTGGGCTCATTTTCTACAAAATATATTTCTCAATAGCGCGTGCAACACCATCTTCTTCATTGCTAGCAGTTACGGCATCCGCGAGAGATTTGACATAGTCGCTAGCATTTCCCATGGCAATCCCAAGCCCTGCAAATTCTAACATCTCAATATCGTTATTGGCATCACCCATTGCCATGATTTCAGAAGGTTGGATATCCAAAATCTCAGCCAAACGAGAAAGAGCAGAAGCCTTGGTTGTACCGAGTGGCATTGCTTCATAGATAACTGGTTGTGAACGAACTCCGCTAAATCTTTGACAAAGTTCATCAGCAAATCGTTGTTCAAAATCATCTATTTGTTCTTTTGTACCTAAGAACATGCCTTGGAACATACGATATTTACCACTGGTAGCTTCCTCAAGTGAGATTTCAGTCAGGTCAGAAAAGACGAGTGTCGCATCGTATTTTACGATAGGATTTGGTTCGCCTCCGAGAACGAAGTAGTGTTCCTCGTCAAAGAGAGTCAATTGGACCTCACTTTTTTCTGCAAGTTCATTCAGGTATTCAATGTCTGATTTGCTAAGTTCTCTCCAGTCAACCAGTCCCCAATCACTAGTTTGGTGGGTAGAACAACCATTGTTGACGATGACGTATTCATTCTGCAAATCAAGACCAAGTTTCTTGTAGTAGGGAAGAACCCCAAAGAGAGGACGACCAGTACAGAGAACCAGTTTGACGCCTTTTTCGACAGCCTTATGAATGGCATCAATATGAGCCTGAGGAATTTCCTTGGATTCGTTGAGAAGAGTACCATCCATATCTAGGGCAAGTAATTTAATCATAGTATTTCCTTTTCACGTATTTTGTCTATATTATAGCATATTTTGGATGAAATAAGGATTACTATGTCAATTTAGGACGTTTCAATTACAATTCATGATCTGAAGAAGCTTTTTGGCAAATATATGCTATACTAAACTTGCAATATACTGATAATGGATAAAAAAGCAGAGGGGTTATCATGAAAAGAAGAACAGTACAGATTTTACTAGCTTTATTAGTAATTATTTATAGAAAGACATGGTTTTGGTGGATTTTTAATCACTTTTCAGCTAGATTTGTAGCCGCTAGTCGAGAATTTTTTCAGATTCTTGCTTTTTTAGAGCTTAGCGTAAGTCTTCTAGCTATTCTTTATTTACTAGTATTCGAAGGTAGAAAAATGCTTGAGTTGAAGTGGAAATGGAGTTATCCAGTTTATTTGCTCCTTGCTTATGGTGTCAATTATCTTTTAGATATTGCATTGTCCTTTTTAACTCCAGCAACGTCCAATCAAATGGCTTTAAATGAATTGACAGAGATGACAGGGCGACAAGAGTTACCTTATCTTTTACTTATTGTTTGTCTGCTAGGACCAATTACAGAAGAATTGGTATATCGAGGAGTTCTGATGAATACATTTTTGAAAGATTCACCTTGGTATGGAGATGTTTTACTATCAGCCTGTGTCTTTGGCTATGTGCATGTCAGTTCAGGTTTAACACCACTCGCCTTTTTCACCTATGCAAGTGGTGGAGCAATTTCTGCATTCCTCTACCGAAAAACTCATTCTCTCTATTATCCTATTTTGCTCCATATCATGATTAATATCACTGCATTTTGGGATTTATGGATGCTTGTATTTTCATGAAGTTAGTGCTTATCGATCAATGCCGGAAATTTCCGGTATTTTACTTTTTATCAGTAGTTTAAGAACTCTCTATTTATAGGATTAGCAGTCAAAAAATGGTATAATGAATGGTAATGAAAAAATCAAATGAGGCAGAGATGAAACTACTTTATACCGACATTCGGACTTCTTTGACAGAAATCCTGACCAAGGAGGCTCAAGGACTGGTTGCCCAAGGCAAACGAGTCTTTTACATAGCTCCTAACTCTCTTTCTTTTGAAAAGGAACGTGCCGTGCTGGAGTGCTTGAGTCAGCAGGCTTCTTTTGCGATCACAGTCACGCGCTTTGCTCAAATGGCTCGTTATCTGGTTTTAAACGATATACCAGCGAAGTCTAGTCTCGATGATATCGGTCTTGGTATGGCTTTCTATAAGTGTCTGTCTGAGATAGACGCTAAGGATTTCCGTGTTTACGGGGCTATTAAACAAGATCCGCAATTCATCCAGCAATTGATTGAAATTTATCACGAAATGACAACTGCTAAGATGAGTTTTTTGGACTTGGAAAGTCTAGCTGACGCTGATAAACGCTCTGATTTACTCTTAATTTTTGAAAAAGTAACAGCTTATCTCAATCAAGGTCAAGTTTCTCAAGGAAGTCAATTATCGTATCTGATTGATGCTATTGAAGAGAATAAGGTAAGTAGTGATTTTAGTAAGATTGCCCTAGTCATTGATGGTTTTACTCGTTTTTCTGCAGAAGAGGAACACCTAGTGGATTTGCTCCATCGTAAGGGTGTTGAGATTATCATTGGTGTATATGCGTCTAAGAGAGCCTATAATAGCCCATTTAGTGAAGGGAACCTCTACCAAGCTAGTGTTGAGTTTCTAGGTCATTTAGCTTTTAAATATCAGACCAAGGCAAAAAATGCATGTCAAGAACATGAGAAACTTGATGCCTTTGCCAAAGCCTCAAAATTACTTGAAAGTGCTTATGATTATTCTGAAATTAGCTTGGAAGTGGATGCTAAGGATAGAGAAGACTTGCAAATCTGGTCTTGTCTGACCCAAAAAGAAGAGTTGGAGTTAGTTGCTCGTAGTATTCGTCAGAAATTGCACCAAGAGCCAAAACTTAGCTATAAGAATTTTCGAATCCTACTTGGTGACGTAGAGTCCTATAAACTATCCTTGCAGACAATTTTTAATCAATATCAGATTCCTTTTTATTTGGGCAAGAGTGAGTCTATGGCTCATCATCCTCTAACTCAATTCGTAGAATGCATCGGGCGTTTGAAACGATACAATTTCCGTCAAGAAGATTTGATTAATCTCCTACGCACTGGCTTGTATACTGACCTTAGTCAAGAGGAAATCGATAGCTTTGAGCAATATCTTCGTTATCTAGGAATTGATGGTCTTTCTAGTTTTAAACAAGAATTTACAAAAAATCATCATGGGAAATTTGATTTAGAAAAATTAAATAAGCTTCGTGTTCGTGTTCTAGATCCATTAGAAACGTTATTAACCAGTCGTAAGCAAAAAGCTGAGAATCTTCTTTCAAAATGGAACAACTTTTTGAAAGATGCTTATTTGACCAAGCAGTTACAAACCTTATCTGCAACGATGGAAGTAGCAGAGCAAGAAAGACAAGAGGAGGTCTGGAAAGCATTTTGCCACGTAATGGAGCAATTTGCAACCGTGTTTGAAGGTTCCCAGGTCACTTTGGATGATTTCTTGGCTCTTCTTCATTCAGGCATGAGCTTGTCCAATTATCGTACAATCCCAGCAACGGTAGATACGGTTCTAGTGCAAAGTTATGATTTGATTGCACCTTTGACAGCTGATTACATCTATGCAATTGGTTTAACCCAAGATCATCTACCTAAAATCACTCAAAATACTAGTCTTTTGAGCGATGAA
The DNA here is from genome assembly GCF_040888305.1 of Streptococcus fermentans. Classification (NCBI taxonomy): domain Bacteria; kingdom Bacillati; phylum Bacillota; class Bacilli; order Lactobacillales; family Streptococcaceae; genus Streptococcus; species Streptococcus fermentans. The sequence continues at coordinate 177,388 of NZ_JBFNFG010000002.1, forward strand.
GAAAGGGAAGTACTGAACCGAGCAACCCAAGAAGGTTCACAATTGCTGATTGCAAGTCAAGAAAACCTCAAGAAGAATCGCTATACCATGCTTTCTTTGGTCAACTCTGCTAGGAAGGAATTGGTCTTATCAGCACCAAGTTTACTCAATGAAAACGAGAGTAAAGAGTCAGTTTATCTGAAAGAATTGCAGGACTTTGGTTTTAGCAAGATTGAAAAGAGAATCGACAGAAAAAATCTATCAACAGAAGATATCGGTTCTTATCATAGTCTTTTGTCTAGTCTGGTTGCCTATCATCAGCAAGGTGAGAGTGAGACAAGTGACCAAGACTTAACTTTTGTAAAAGTTCTGGCTCGTGTGATGGGGAAAAAGTTGGAAGACAAAGGTTTGGAAAATCCTGTCCTACCGACAAGTCCGAAAAGCAAGGCTTTAGCTAATGATACACTGGAAGCTTTATATCCGCAGGAACAAGATTTCTATCTATCTACTTCTGGACTAACGGAGTTTTACCGTAATGAATACAGTTATTACCTTCGTTATGTCTTAGGCTTGCAGGAAGAATTGCGTCTGAAACCTGATGCGCGAAGTCACGGAAATTTCTTGCATCGTATTTTTGAGCGCGCATTGAAAATGCCGAGTGATGAATCCTTTGATCGTCGTTTAGAACAAGCTATCTCTGAAACCAGTCAAGAACGTGAGTTTCAAGCTATTTATCAGGAGAGTTTGGAGGCTCAATTTACTAAGGAAGTCCTCTTGGATGTCGCACTCGCTACTGGACACATTCTTCGACATAATGCGGATGTTGAAACGATTCAAGAAGAAGCCGTCTTTGGTGGCAAGGACCAAGCCTTTATTCAGCTAGATAATGGACGAAATGTCTATGTCCGTGGTAAGGTTGACCGAATTGACCGTTTGAAAACTTCTGATGCTATCGGTGTTGTAGATTATAAGTCTTCTTTGACTCAGTTCAAGTTCCCTATGTTTTATAATGGTCTTAACTCGCAATTACCAACCTATCTAGCTGCCCTCAAGCAAGAAGGGAATACGGATTTCTTTGGAGCTATGTACCTAGAAATGGCTGAACCAATTCAGTCATTACAAACTGCTAAAACTCTTTCTAAAGCAGTAGCAGAAACCAATAAGACTATGAAATACCAAGGCCTCTTTCTTGAAAAAGAGATAAAAAACCTTGGAGAGTTTTACAATAAAAACAAGACTTATCAGTTGTCTGATGAGGAATTCCAATTATTACTAGACTATAATGCCCTTATCTACAAAAAGGCAGCAGAGAAGATTTTATCTGGTGAATTTGCGATCAACCCTTATACAGAAAACGGTAGAAGCATTGCACCCTATGTTCAACAATATCAAGCTATTACAGGTTTTGAAGCCAATTATCATTTAGGTCAAGCGAGATTGTTAGATAAGGTTGCCAAGAGCAATGCCAAGGAAGCTTGGTTTAATAAAATCAGAGAGGAGTTGGAGCGATGAAATTTTTATCTCAAGAAGAGATTACAGCCTTGCAAGTAGCAGAAGTTCAGTCTAACAAGAAACCTAAGAAAACAGCTGAACAAATTCAAGCTATTTATAGCTCTGGTCAAAATATTCTGGTCTCAGCTTCAGCTGGTTCAGGGAAAACCTTTGTCATGGCTGAACGAATCCTTGATCAACTAGCGCGTGGTGTTGAGATTCGCCAACTCTTTATCTCAACCTTTACAGTCAAGGCAGCAACCGAGTTAAAAGAACGCTTGGAAAAGAAAATTAGCCAACAAATTCAAGAAACGCAAGATCTTGAACTAAAAAAACACCTCGGCAGACAATTAGCTGATTTACCCAACGCTGCTATTGGAACCATGGATTCTTTTACGCAAAAATTCCTGACCAAGCATGGTTATCTCCTTGACCTCGCTCCAAACTTTCGTATCCTTCAAAATGAAAGTGAGCAGCTTCTCTTAAAAAATGAGGTCTTTCGTCAAATTTTTGAAAGTCACTACCAAGGTAAAGAACAGGAACGATTTAGTCAGTTGGTGAAGAACTTTGCAGGTAGAAGCAAAGACGCGCGTGGACTGCGTAAACAGGTCTATATGATTTATGACTTTTTGCAATCCACTAGTAATCCTCAGGCTTGGCTAGAAGATTCCTTTCTAAAGGGATTTGAAGAGGCTGATTTTACGGTTGCTACAGAAACCCTTGCAGAGGATATAAAAGAAAGACTTTGGGATTTAGAAAGCTTTTTCCGTTATCATTTGGATAATGATGCCAAGGAATTTGGCAAAGCAGCTTATTTAGAATCTGTCCAACAAGTTCTTGATGAGATCGGTTCTTTAAGCCATAAATCAACCTTTGACAATATCCAAAAAGTGCTAGAGCGAGTTGTGAATATTTCTAAGGATAAGGGAGGTCGTGCTCTTACAAATGCCAGTCGTAAGGCTGAACTACAAGACTTGAAAGAAGTCTACAATCAAGAGAGAAAAGCAAAATTTGAAAAGCTGATCTCACTAAATGATCAAATAACTTTACTAAAATTCCAAGAAGATTATCATCAAGATTCCTGGGACTTGGCAAAGACATTCCAAGTCTTCATGAGGGATTTTGTTGATGCCTACCGAGAACGTAAACGCGAAGAAAATGCCTTTGAATTTGCTGATATTAGCCACTATACCATTGAGATTTTGGAAAACTTCCCTCAGGTTAGACAAGAATATCAGGAACGCTTCCACGAAGTTATGGTCGATGAATATCAGGATACCAACCACATCCAGGAGAGAATGCTGGAACTCCTCTCAAACGGTCATAATCGTTTTATGGTAGGAGATATTAAGCAGTCTATTTATCGTTTCAGACAGGCAGATCCCCAAATCTTCAACGAAAAATTTCATAGATTTGCTCAAGATGGCAAAGAAGGTCAGTTAATTCTGCTTAAGGAAAATTTCCGTAGTAGTTCAGAGGTTCTAGATGCTACAAATGATGTCTTTAGGCATCTTATGGACGAGGAAGTAGGAGAGATATCTTATGACAGTATGCATCAACTTGTTTTTGGAAATACTGATATTCAAGTAAATCCTGAAAACAAGGCAGAAGTTCTCTTATATGATAAGGATGATAGCGATTCTGATGATGAGGAACTTGCAACCAACAAATTAACTGGTGAGATGCGCATGGTGCTTAAGGAGATATTGCGTCTTCATAATGATAAAGGTGTCCCTTTCAAGGACATGGCTCTCTTAACTGCCAGCAGAAGTCGCAATGACCAGGTCCTACTTGCCTTGTCTGAGTATGGTATTCCAGTCAAGACAGATGGCGCCCAATCAAACTATTTGCAATCCCTAGAAGTGCAGGTTATGTTGGATACTCTTCGTGTCATCCACAACCCTCTTCAAGATTTCGCTTTGGTTGCTCTAATGAAGTCTCCAATGTTTAGCTTTGATGAGGATGAATTAGCTCGTCTAGCTCTTCAAAAATCTGAAGAAAAAACTCAAGAAAATTTTTATGAAAAACTAGTCAATGCTCAAGCAAATACGGGTCTTCAAAAGGATTTAATCAAAGCTGAATTACAAAAGAAACTAAACTTCTTCATGGAAACTGTCCAGTCTTGGCGTTTGTATTCTAAAACGCACTCACTTTATGACCTCATTTGGAAAATCTATAGCGACCGCTTTTACTATGACTATGTCGGTGCTTTGCCAAATGGTCAAGCTAGACAGGCAAATCTCTATGCCCTTGCTTTAAGAGCAGATCAGTTTGAAAAGAGTAATTTCAAGGGATTATCTCGCTTTATTCGAATGATTGATCAAGTCTTGGAAGCCCAGCATGATCTTGCTAATGTCGCTGTGGCACCACCTAAGGATGCTGTAGAACTTATGAGTATTCATAAAAGTAAGGGCCTAGAGTTTCCTTATGTCTTTATCCTTAACATTGATCAGCAATTCAACAAGCAAGATTCCATGTCTGAGGTCATCCTAAGTCGAAGAAATGGCCTTGGTCTCAAGTATGTTGCTAGAGTTGCTACAAATGCCAAAGAGGAATACGTTCCATCTACGATTAAATTATCTATCCCTAGCTTGACCTATACGCAAAACGAAGAAGAACTTCAGTTAGCAAGTTATTCTGAACTCATGCGTTTGCTTTATGTAGCCATGACACGTGCTGAGAAAAAATTATATTTAGTTGGAAAAGGTTCTCGTGAAAAGTTAGAAGCCAAAGAATATCCGACAAATGGGCAAGGTCTTTTAACTCGAGAAACTAGACTAGATGCTACTAATTTCCAAGATTGGATTTGGGCAATTTATCAAGCATTTTCTAAGGAGGATTTGCATTTCACTGTGCGCTTTGAGGGTGAAGAAGACCTAACTAGAGAAGCTATCGGAGAATTGGAAAATAAAAGCCAGCTCCAAGACCAATCCCAAGCAAACAATCGACAGTCTGATACCATTAAAGATGCGCTGGAAATGCTAAAAGAAGTGGAAGTGTATAATGATATCCACCGTGCAGCAATCAATCTTCCAAGTGTACAAACCCCAAGTCAGATTAAGAAGTTTTATGAACCAGTCATGGATATGGAAGGTGTCGTAGTTGCTGGTCAAAGTCAGCCAAAAGAAAAATCCATTCAATTCAACCTTCCTGATTTCTCTAAAACTAAGAAAGTTACTGGTGCTGAGATTGGTAGTGCTACCCATGAACTCATGCAGAGAATTACTCTAGCTAAGAAACCCACTTTAGAGACTTTAACAGAGGCCTTGGAGCAAGTTCAAGTAAGCTCGGATGTCAAATCCAAAATCAATCTAGGAAAAATTTTATCCTTCTTTGATACAGCTCTAGGTCAAGAGATTCTTGCAAATCAAGATAAACTCTATCGAGAACAACCTTTCTCAATGTTAAAAAGAGACGAGAAGAGCCAAGAAAACTTTGTTGTCCGTGGAATCTTAGATGGTTATCTCCTCTACGATGATAAGATTGCTCTCTTTGACTACAAGACAGACCGTTATGAGCATGCTAGTCAGCTTATTGAACGTTATCGTGGTCAATTAGAACTCTATACAGAGGCTCTATCTCGTTCATATCAGATAGAAACCGTTGAAAAATATTTGATTCTACTTGGTAAAGACCAAGTAGAAGTCGTTAAACTTTAAAAAGAAAGGAGACATCATGTCCATTCCTGTTAGAAAAAACTTATATGATGCAGTTTTAGAGGCCTCTAAAGCCGATACTTGGGAACAAGCTACCAAAGAATGGAGTGAAGTTTCCTTGATTTTTAATGGAATCGGTCGGAGCAATTGTGTCTGCGGTAATGCTATTAAGTATGCTTATGAACTTTTTAACGGAGTTACTGGCAAACGACTTTTTCCCATTGGGAGTGACTGTGTGCGTCATTTCCAAAGAATTAGCCTAGATCAACAGCTAGAAGAGGAAGAAAAACTTCTCAGAAAGCTTGAAAATCTAACCAGAAAGGCACAGAAAAAAGAAGCCATTCGAGTTAATAAAACAGATTTTGATGAGCGACTGATCAACTGGCTATGGGAAAAGGGAGCTTTTAAATCAAATCGAGGCAATCAATTTTCACCAGAAAAGGATCATCAACTCTTTTTGGAAGTTTTTCAAGGTGGAAGTTGGAGTAAGGCAGAGCCTTTGAAGAAAGCTCGTATGGAGGAAGTCCTTGAAAAATTTATCAAACCCTTTCTACTTGGAAAATCTGACGATCAACTCTATCTTGTTAAACTAGGAAAAGAAAAAATTGACTATGAGCAGGAACTTCGCATCAAGGCTGAAAAGGAGCGAAAGAAGCGGGACAAAATTGCTAAACAATATGCGGATAACCTGGTTCTAGCAATGGGACCAGCTGAACGTGCCTATCAGGATTACTTTGGATTAAGCGAAACACTGACACTAGAGGAGCGCCAGTGGGAAAAAATTCTCTTTGGTAAAAATCGTGCAGAACGTTCTATCAAATCAAAACAGTACCAGAGAGAGCTTGAAAAGGATCAACGCATTGCTAGTCAAGACCCTCTTGAAAGAAAACAAAAGCAAGTCTGGTTGCTTAACTCGTATTTTAAGGATATACCCGAAGAAAAAGCTCGCTTTTCCCGACTTCTAATCATGTATCGAAAAACTGGAGAAATTCCATTTTCAACTGACTATCTCTCTAACACTTTGTTTGACTTTTTCTACAAAATGAAGGCTTTTGAATTTGAAATATCACCTGATCAGGTACTTGATTTTCTTAAGGAATGTTTAGATGCGGAGAATCTATCGTCCGCACAAAAATCTTGGATAGAAGGCATTTTAACCAACTGCATCAAACCTTTTTTAGAAAGAATGATAGTATAGCGGAAGTTTTCGTCCTGCATGGAGAGACTCATTATTGTTAAAATTATGTCTCAAAATTTTTTACATAATTTAACTTATGTAAAAACTTAAAATATTTGTATCAACATTAAAAATTAGAAAGAAACTATGTCAAAAGAAATCGATATTGAATATTATCACCAACTAGCCTTGCAAAAACAAAAAGAGCATCGTAAGTTTTTAGGAAATTTAAAGAAGAAAGCGCCTAAAAATTTAGATAAAATTGCGCTTGAAATCCATCAAGAAGTTTTTAATGAAATTGATTGTAAAGCCTGTGCTAACTGCTGCAAGAGTCTTGGTCCAGACTTTAAAGAAGCAGATATCACACGTATTGCCAAGTATTTTAAAATGAAATTGCCTGCCTTTGAAGCTGAGTTTCTCCAGGTAGACGAGGATGGAGATAAGGTCTTCAAATCTATGCCCTGTCCATTTTTAGGAGGTGACAATCTCTGCTCTATTTATGATGTTCGTCCCAAAGCCTGTCGTGAGTTCCCACATACAGACCGTAAAAAAATCTATCAAATCAATAATCTAACGATCAAAAACACTTTAACCTGCCCAGCTGCCTATCTCTTTGTTGAGAAATTAAGAGAAAATATAGAATGAAAGAGTCGTTTATTCGGTTTTTTCTGTCTTTTATGATAGATTATTGGTGAATTTTACATGTTTTTTCCAAAAAAACATGTATAATTTCTTAATTAATTAGCTAATTGTTTGCATAATAAGCGTTTACATAGTATAATGTATCTGAAATTAAAATCAATGAATAGGATTTTGCTTATGCATGATTCCATTCATAATAAGGAGAAAAAGTGAATGAAAAAACTCACTAAATTTGGCATTATTACAATGTCTGTTTTTGCTCTAAATCTGGTATCACAGTCAGTAGTTCAAGCTGAAGAAACTAATAGCGAACCAGCAAATGTTTCAGTGACACCAGGTATTACTAATTCAACTGATGCTGAGAACACTTCTTTAGCAGACAATAAGGTTGCGCCAGACCCTACTAGTGACACCTCACTAAAATCAGACGAAGAGGGTGCCAATGCTTCCTCACCAAAAACTGAAGAAATCTCAACTAATAGCGAAGCTACAACTGGCGGGAAAGAAGATTCAACCTGCTCTCCTGGGACTTCAACAGGCTCAGCCCCAGGCGCTAGTTGCGAACCAGATGGTAGCAATATCATTGACGAAGGCGGTTATGTCAATGTAGAGGGACAACCGGCACATTTTAGTGAAGATGGTAAAAGTGTAGTCTATAATTACACTGTAGCCTTCAAAGGAATGCACTCAAGTGATCGCGGCCAAACAGTCCGTGATATTCGTATTCGTATTCCTAAAATTGCAGGTGCGAAGGCCGATTTCACTTTGATTGGAACACGTGATGCTAATGAAAATCCTGTAGATGTCAATGTTCCAATGAAAGAGCTTTCGTATGATAAATATGATGGGTATTCTGATTGGGATGCGATTGTTCCATCTGCTGAGGAACTAGCAACGGGTAAGAAACCATCTATTGTAAATATGCAAGATTATGATTTCGGTGATGGAACTGTTAATGTATATGCTGTCAGTTCAAAAACATTTAGATCAACAGCTCTTCGAGTATCTGTGACTGTACCTTTGGAAGAAGCTAAGAAGATTAAGTACTTACCAATTGATGTTAGATTTCAATGGAAATGTAGCCAAGAAGGTGGAATCAGCTCTTATGAAGAAGGTTGTCAACATTTAGAGGAATATTCTCTCTATCATCCGTATTATGCAAACAGTAACGGAGAAGTAACTTATGGTGCCCTAGGTAATCCAAGCTTAGTAGATGATACTTATGTTCAGAATGGCCATCTAATTAGATCAGTTTCAAACCAAAATACTCATATCACACCAAATAACGGTGACTGGAAAACTATTCCTCATGATGTTAATATTAATCCTGAGACCTTCTTTAATTATGTCAAAATTTTTCATTTGAAATACGGTCCTGTTAAATATTATGCTTCAGAATTTGAAGATATGGCTGACCAGGATGTTTCTACGCTTCATTATGGAGATGTAGTGGTGGATTATGTTATTAAGGGAACAAATCAATCTATTAAGAAAACTTATAAAGACACACCATTAACTTCTATTTATGGATCTGATGGAAAACTTGTGACCTATAATACTGGTGACAACTCAGATGAGCGTCCGTTTTCTATCACTGTAGATGGTCAAAAATACAATCTAGTTGGAATTTCTTCAACTTCTGCTCCAGAAACAGGTGAGCTAAAAGAAGGAACAACTCATGTTATCTATGAGTATGAGAAAGAACCAGCCCCAAAACCAAATCCAGAACCAGCTCCAAAACCAAATCCAGAACCAGCTCCAAAACCAAATCCAGAGCCAGCTCCAAAACCGAATCCAGAGCCAACTCCAAAACCAAATCCAGAGCCAACTCCAAAACCAAATCTAGAACCAGCTCCAAAACCTATTCAACAAGAAAAAGTTCAATCTTTGGAGCAAAAATCAGCTCATGAAAAAGCTCAGTTACCAAATACAGGAACTTCTGAGTCACCATCAGCTATGAATCTTCTTGCTATTATAGCTGGAATCTTTGGTATTTCACTTTTCAAAAAAAGTAAAAAATCAGAGAGTTAAGTAGATAGTTTTATAAAAAGCCATCCAAATTGGATGGCTTTTTAGTGTAGTCAACTATTTTTCTATAGTAAATCTCCATACAAAACAGGCTTTGATTTTTTAGGTTTTTGTATATTTATTTCTATCTGAAAATTCAAACTATATTTCTTATTAAGTGATAAGCCTTTTTTAAAGCTTAAAGTTTTTTAAACTTTTTCTTAAAGAAAACTTATATAAGGTATCTTTAAGCGATGTTCTGTATAGTTATACCATCATCAAAGAAAGAGGTATCGATATGAACTACATAGTCATTCCAGCTTATCAACCAGATAATAAACTTATCAAACTCATCGAAAAAATTCACGAAAAGAGTGATTTTCATATCTTAGTCATAGACGACGGCAGTTCATCAGAGTGCCAAAAAATCTTTGATAAAGCAAAACAATTTGCTACTGTCATTCGTCACCAAGCGAACCAAGGTAAAGGGCAGGCTCTAAAAACAGCCTTTACTTATATCCAAGAACAAAACATTTATGGTACGGTTGTCACAGCAGATGCGGATGGACAGCACAAGGTATGGGATATTTTCCGCACGGCTAATAAATCTTCAGAAAATCCAAACAAACTAATCTTGGGTGTACGTGCCTTTTCTGGAAAAGTTCCCCTTCGTAGCCGTTTTGGTAACAGCTTAACCAAAGCTCTCTTTAAGCTTCAAACAGGAGTAGGAGTAACAGATACGCAGACAGGTCTTCGTGCATTTACGACAAACTTGATACCGTTTATGCTTAAGATTGAAGGTCAACGTTATGAATATGAGATGAATATGTTGCTCGAAGCAACGAAAGAATACGAGATTCTAGAAGTGCCTATTGAAACTGTCTATATCAACGATAATGAGGCTTCACACTTCCGTCCAATACAAGACGGGCTCATGATTTATAAAAATATTTTTAAATTTGCCTTATCATCTCTCAGTAGCTTTGTTGTAGACTATGTCGTTTACGCCCTAGCAATCTTGATTTTGCCGACAGTTCCGACGAGTCTACGAATCTTTCTAGCAAACGGAGTAGCTCGTGTGACTAGCTCTATTTTCAACTATTCTACAAATAAGAAACTAGTCTTTAAAAATGACGATAGCCTTGTGAAAACAGGGATGGGATACTTTGGTCTAGCAGTCGGACTCTTTATCTTAGACACGCTACTGATTCGTCTTTTCTTTACAGTCTTTGGTATCAACCTTCTGATTGCTAAAGTTATCGTCGGCATCCTTCTCTTCGCTGTTTCTTGGACAGTTCAGAAGAAATTCATCTTTAAGGAAAGGACATCAACTGTATTATGAAATTTTTAAAGAAACGCTATGCTTACGCCTCTGTTCTTGGCCTACTCTTGACAGGATCCTTTAGTTACTCAATGCTAAAGACCTTTGTCCTCGCTGAAACTATCTCGACAGTTGCCACAACTAGCACAAGTTCCAATGCAGCAGCAAGTCAAGCTGCTAAAACAGCTACTGTCACTGACTCTAGTTATAAAGATGACAATATTTCTGTCAATTTGTCTGAAACGACGGTCAATAATACCCAAGTCTACGTTGCTGATATTACTCTGAGCTCATCAGATTATCTGAAAACTGCCTTTGCTCAAAATGCCTACGGAACTAACGTAACTGCAAAAACCTCTGTTACCGCAGCTGACAACAATGCCATTTTAGCGGTAAATGGGGACTACTATGGAGCAAACTCTACAGGCTATGTTATCCGTAATGGAGTTGTTTATCGTGATACTGTTCGTGAAGATTCTAGTAATGGGGACTTAGCTATTTATAAAGACGGCTCTTTCAAGGTTATATACGAAGATCAGATCTCAGCTGAGCAACTAGTAAATGACGGTGTCGTCAATCTATTGGCTTTTGGACCAGCCTTGGTCGAAAATGGTGAAATTGCAGTTGATACCAATACAGAAGTAGGACAAGCAATGGCTTCAAATCCTCGTACAGCTATTGGTATTATCGATGAAAACCACTATATCATCGTGGTTTCAGATGGACGTACCTCTGAAAGTGAAGGTCTCTCTCTTTATCAGCTTGCTGAGGTCATGAAATCTTATGGAGCAAAAACAGCTTACAACCTTGATGGTGGTGGATCATCTACACTTTACTTCAACGGTCAGGTTATCAATAAACCAACGACTGGTGGAAACAAAATTTCAGAAAGGGCGGTGAGTGACATTGTCTACATTGGTTACTAATTTTAGAAAAAAACGATTTAAAAAAACGGTCATTTCTTATACACTAATCACTATTTTCTTCTTTGCATTTTCTAGAATTTACGAAGCTTTTAGTTTTGGAGAAACTTCTGTTCATATGCACTATTTATTTGCAGTACCTCTTATTGGAGGAATTCTACTAGCAATCTTTCTCAAGGTTCTCCCTCATTTTTCTCGTATTAGTCTAAATCTATGGAATTCGTCAGTAGCGATTATTACGGCAGGTACACTTTTCCGCGGGATTGTCAATCTTTCTGGACGCTCAACAACCTTGGATGCACCCTACTGGTATGTTGGGATTGGTTTTGCAATACTAGCTATCGTTACTATTTTCATCAATCCAAACCTTTGGAATAATTCTGCTAAAGCAACTAAAACAAATCGCAAAGAAGTCTATAGTCAGGTATAATTTTATAAAAAAGTAGTCGTTCAGATGGTGTTCGACTACTTTTTATTGACTTTTATTTCTAAAATATTTTAAAAATATTACAAGTTCTTTTCTTCTGAAAGATACTGCTTTTATATTTAACAGAATATTGTATAATATAGTGGATAAATACTGTTTTTTACACAATATATAGAAACATCAAATACAATATCTAGGTCTTTGTAAGGAGAAAAGAATGAAAAAAATATTGCTGGCAAGTACAGTTGCCCTCTCTATGGCAGGTTTTGCAAAAACGACCGTCTATGCCGAGGATTCTCAAGCTACCAATAATGTTCAATCATCAGAAAAGATTGCTACCAATACAGTAAGCAATGAGAAGAAAAATCAAAGCGAAGCTGAAAAAGTATCTTCTCAAACTCCAGAGACCAAAGAACAACCTTCAAAAGAAACAGTAGTAGAAGTAGTTAACAAAGAAGGTTGGCAAAAAGAAAATAACCAATGGCGTTATTATGAGGATAATCAATCAGTTTCAAATTGGAAAAAAATAGCTGGAGTCTGGTACTATTTTAATCAAGATGGCATCATGCTTAGTAATACTATCTTTAATGATTACCTATTGAATAATAGCGGTGCTTTGACAGAATCTTCTTGGGTAAAAATTGACAACCAATGGTATTATGCCACTGAGGACGGGAAAGTTACTCGTAATAATTGGAAAAAGATAGCGGGTGTTTGGTATCGATTCGATGAAAATGGTATCATGATCAGCAATGCTGTTTACGATGATTATCTGTTCAAAGCAAGTGGTGTCTTAGCTGAAAATAGCTGGGTAAAAATTGGTGATAAATGGTACTACGGTAATCAAGAAGGAAAAATCAATCGTGACAAGTGGGCAAAGATTGATGGCCTATGGTATCGATTTGATGAATCTGGTGTCATGCTAAGTGCTACTATTTATAAAGACTATCTTCTCAAGACTAGTGGAGCTATGGCAGAAAATGCCTGGGCAAAACTCGAAGATAAGTGGTATTATGCTACAGCATCAGGAAAAATTATTCGCGACAAGTGGGAGAAAATCAGCGGTTCATGGTACTATTTTAATAAAGATGGTGTCATGTTAAGTAGCCAATGGAAAGAGAAATACTATCTAAAAGATAGTGGAGCCATGGCCAAAAGTGAATGGATTTTCGATGAAAAATACAAGAGCTGGTTTTATCTCAAATCAGACGGCACCTATGCTGAAAATCAATGGGTAGGTTCTTACTATCTCAAATCTTTTGGTTATATGGCCAAAAATGAATGGATTTTCGATAAGGACTACAATGCTTGGTATTATCTAAAAGAAGATGGAGCTTATGTAACTGGTAACTTTACCATTAATGGGAAAGACTATACTTTCCAAAGCAATGGAAAATGGATTTCTGATACAGCAGCTTACTATAAAGTAAAACCAATTACAGCAAATGTATATAGTGCTTCTGGTGAGAAACTTAGCTATATTTCGCAAGGAAGTATTGTAGCGATTGATGGAGCTGAAGCCAAAAACGGTCGACTTCCGGTCAAAATTTCTGGCCTTTCAGGATATATGAACAAGAGTGATCTAGTAGCAGTCAGCTCAGATAGTGACTTCATTCCTCACTATGCCACTGACGGTAATTATCTTTACCATGAGTTATCACCTTACGCAAGTATTCGTGTAGCACCTCACAGCTCATCAATGGCAATTGGTAAAAAATACTATTCAGCTGATGGCAAGAACTTTGAGAACTTTACAGTTGAAAATCCTTTCTTATTTAGAGATTTAAGAAAACCAACCAATTACACAGCTGAAGAATTAGATAAAGTCTATTCTCTTATGAATATCAAAGGAAGTCGTCTGGCAGGTAAGGGAGCAATCTTTAAAGAAGCTGAAGAACGTTATCAGATCAACGCTCTCTATCTAATTGCCCATAGTGCCATAGAAAGTTCATGGGGACGTAGCCAAATTGCTAAGGATAAAAACAACTTCTTTGGTATTGCCGCTTATGATACAACACCATATGATTCAGCAAAAAGCTTTGACGATGTTGATAAGGGTATCTTAGGTGCAGCCAAGTGGATCCGCGAAAATTACATCGATAATGGCAGAACATACCTTGGAAATAAAGCGTCAGGGATGAATGTTCTTTATGCATCGGATCCATACTGGGGAGAAAAAATTGCAAGTATCATGATGAGAATCAACAGTCAGCTAGGTGAAAAAGATTAAAAATCATTAAAATCGATAACAACTGCAAAGTGGTTATCGATTTTGCTTATCATGATAAACTTGAGAAATGAACTTTATGAAGTAGAATTTTGAACATATACATACAAGAGGGATAAATTTAAATCACATAGGGATCAACGCATACGCTTATGATTATTCAGTAATCCAAGACTTACTTGATAATCTCAAAGCCAATAATCAAATTATACTAGGTGGGGATGTTTTTTGCTACAAGAATGGCCAATTGAAACATACTTATGATCATTGGTATTACGAGAAACAAGATCCAACCATTGATAGCAGTAAATCCATTATTCAAACAGAAAAATATATCAGCAACTATGTTAAAGATCATGGTGAACACTATTATTTTTCAATTGTTTTAGACAATGAGGAATTTAATTTGTGACTGATTGACTTAGAAAACATTTTACAATCGGCATTGAATCAAGCGTCAAATATGAGAAATCATGTTATAATAAAAGATAGTGATTTATTTTTAGAAAAAAGGATATCTATTTAATTTTTAAATATGAAAAAATAGATACAAATCCAATAAAAGAAAGGAATTTTACAGAATGGCAACTATTCAATGGTTTCCTGGACATATGTCCAAGGCGCGTCGTCAGGTCCAGGAAAATTTAAAATTTGTTGATTTTGTGACAGTTTTAGTAGATGCACGTTTGCCCTTGTCTAGCCAAAATCCAATGCTGACTAAAATCATCGGGGACAAACCAAGGCTATTGATTCTAAACAAGGCAGACCTAGCGGACCCAGTATTAACAAAAGAGTGGCGTCAGCACTTTGAATCGCAAGGTATTCAGACACTTGCTATCAATTCTAAAGAGCAAATTACAGTTAAAGTCGTGACCGATGCTGCTAAGAAACTTATGGCAGATAAGATTGCTCGTCAAAGAGAACGTGGAATTCAAATTGAAACCTTACGCACCATGATTATTGGGATTCCAAACGCAGGAAAATCAACTCTGATGAACCGTTTGGCTGGTAAGAAAATTGCTGTAGTTGGGAACAAGCCTGGTGTGACAAAAGGTCAACAATGGCTCAAAACCAATAAAGATTTGGAAATCTTGGATACTCCAGGGATTCTTTGGCCAAAATTTGAAGATGAAACTGTTGCACTCAAACTTGCGCTTACGGGAGCAATCAAGGATCAGTTGCTTCCAATGGATGAAGTGACTATTTTTGGACTCAATTACTTTAAAACCCATTATCCGGATAAACTTCAAGAACGTTTTAAACAAATGAATCTGGATGATGAAGCTCCTGAAATTATTATGGATATGACTCGCATCCTTGGTTTCCGTGATGATTACGATCGATTTTACAACCTCTTTGTCAAGGAAGTTCGTGATGGTAAACTTGGTAACTATACATTAGATACATTGGAAGACCTCAATGGCAACGATTAAAGAAATAAAAGAAGCATTAGCAAAGATAACTGAACTTGAAAGTCCCTTGTTCAAGGAATTTGAAAAAGATTCTCGTTCAGGTGTCCAAAAAGAAATTCAAAAGCGGAAAAAAGCCCTTCAAGCTGAAATTGATGAAAATCTCCGCTTAGAAGCCATGCTTAGCTATGAAAAAGAGCTTTACGAGAATGGAATAAGCTTCATTGCTGGAGTCGATGAAGTTGGTCGCGGTCCCTTAGCTGGCCCTGTTGTTGCTGCAGCAGTCATTCTGACCAAAAATTGTAAAATTAAAGGCTTGAATGACAGTAAAAAGATTCCCAAGAAAAAACATGAAGAGATTTTTCAGGCTGTCAAAGATAATGCCCTAGCAATCGGTATTGGGATTATGGACAATCAAGTCATTGATCAAGTCAATATCTACGAAGCGACGAAACTAGCCATGAAGGAAGCTATCTCTCAACTTGAACCTCAGCCAGAACATCTTTTGATTGATGCTATGAAGTTGGATTTGCCGATTTCTCAAACATCCATCATCAAAGGGGATGCCAACTCCTTATCTATTGCAGCAGCATCTATCGTTGCGAAGGTTACAAGAGATAAGATCATGGCTAACTATGACCAAGAATTTCCAGGCTATGATTTTGCTCAAAATGCTGGCTATGGAACTGCTAAGCATCTAGAAGGAATTGAAAAGCACGGTGTCACACCTATTCATCGCACCAGTTTTGAACCGATTAAAACGATCGTTTCAGAAACTAGTAAAAAATAATTAAAGGAGAGAATTATGGAGGAACAATCGGAAATACTTAGTTCCAAGAAAGAATTTGCTTTCGCGTCCAGTACGATCTTAGCTCAAGTAGGGCGAGGTATTATTGTCGGATTAGTCGTAGGACTTATTGTAGGATCATTTCGATTTTTGATCGAAAAAGGCTTTCATATCGTTCAAGGATTTTATCAAGTCCAAGAGAATCTGATACGGAATCTATTGATTATTTTATTGTTTTATATGCTAATTTGCTTAGTTAGTGCAAAATTAACACGCTCAGAAAAAGATATTAAAGGATCAGGTATTCCTCAAGTTGAAGCGGAGTTAAAAGGTCTCATGTCTCTCAATTGGTGGAGTATCCTCTGGAAGAAATACATTCTAGGTATCTTGGCCATTGCGAGTGGGCTCATGCTCGGTCGTGAAGGTCCCAGTATTCAGCTAGGTGCCGCTGGAGGGAAAGGAATTGCTAAATGGCTCAAGTCTAGCCCTGTTGAGGAGCGTTCCTTGATTGCTAGCGGAGCTGCTGCTGGACTTGCTGCAGCCTTTAATGCACCGATTGCAGGACTCCTATTTGTAGTAGAAGAAGTCTACCATCATTTTTCACGATTTTTCTGGGTTTCTACCTTGGCTGCTAGTCTAGTAGCAAACTTTGTTTCCCTTCTCATCTTTGGCTTAACACCTGTACTTGATATGCCAGACAATATCCCTCTCATGAACTTGAGCCAATATTGGATTTATCTGGTGATGGGGATTTTTCTAGGACTCTCAGGTTTTCTCTATGAAAAAGCCGTTCTGAATGTTGGAAAAGTATATGATTGGATTGGCCAAAAGATTCATCTGGATAAGGCCTATTATCCTATTCTAGCCTTTCTTCTTATCATTCCAGTAGGAATATTCCTGCCACAAATACTTGGTGGAGGAAATCAGGTTGTCTTATCCTTAACAGAACAGGATTTTAGTTTTCAAATTCTCTTGGCTTACTTTATTATTCGCTTTATCTGGAGTATGATCAGTTATGGTAGTGGACTACCAGGTGGTATTTTCTTGCCAATTTTAGCTTTAGGCTCCTTACTTGGTGCCCTAGTAGGTGTTATTTGTGTCAATCTAGGCCTTGTTACCCAGCAGCAATTCCCTATCTTTGTGATTCTTGGAATGAGTGGGTATTTTGGTGCTATCTCAAAAGCACCTTTGACAGCTATGATTCTTGTGACTGAGATGGTCGGTGATATCCGCAATCTAATGCCTTTAGGGATGGTGACCCTAGTTGCTTATATTGTTATGGATCTGCTTAAAGGGGCGCCCGTCTATGAAGCCATGCTTGAAAAAATGTTACCAGAAACCGCAAGTGATGATGGAGAAGTTACCCTAATTGAAATTCCAGTATCAGACAAAATAGCTGGTAAGCAAGTACATGAACTCAATTTACCTCATAACGTGCTCATCACAACCCAGGTACATAATGGCAAGAGTAAGACAGTTAATGGATCTACAAGGATGTATCTGGGTGATATGATTCATCTCGTAATTCCAAAAAGTGAAATTGGAAAAGTGAAAGATTTGTTGTTGTAGGATTGGTTGTTTACATAACTTATGTTATGTATCGTATATAGTTGGTCTAAAATTAGTAATTAAAAAGATAGACCGAGTCATATGAATCAAAACTCGATTCCTAAATAATGGTATCGAGTTTTTATATTTTATTCTGATAAACTGTAGAAGCTTTAGAAATTTTTTAAGTCAATAAATTAATGATCAATAATTCACTTAGCGAATCTAGTCGTTTTTTAGAAAAACTAAAAGTTTATGTACAATTGACTTAACGTGAGCTAAACTATTGATACAACTGAATTAGAAGCATAAAGTACATTCTTTAAGGAGTGTACTTTATTTTTATTTTGTACATTATTTTGAAGTGTTATTTTGTATATTTTCTAGTTCATAACATCATCTGATTTAAGGAATTGATTTGTACATTTTTACTCTAATAGGTGCAGAAGAAGTAGTGGTTCAATTGTACATTTTTTGCTACTCATTTAAGGTCTTATTGATAGTAAGATATAGATTTTTACTCGTGGTGCTAGTTAATCTCAAAGTATCTCAGATTATAAGTCAGTACAATTTGCTCCATTCTCAACTGCAATCCTGTTAAGCCTCTAGCTAGTGTTTGTTCGACATCAAAAAAAGCACAAAGTTCTGAAAATCGAGTTTCAATAGTCCGTCTCATGATAATGATTATGTTGTTTAGCTCTTGCCATATTTTGAAGTAAAGGCGTCCAAAGATGGTAACCTTTCTGTTTCAACTGTTCTCTGAGTTCATAGCTAAGATAAGCTAAATCAGCTAAAACATAGGGTTGAGAACAATTTTCTAGTAAGTCATCAACTGCCTTGACCGTCGATTAAACCGACTTCTTTCAAGGAGACACCCACAAGGATTCTTGTTTAGAAGCACCGAATCAATCAAGAAGGATCACCCAGAGGTTCCAGAATTTGAAGAATATGACGAGCTACTTGAAGCAATCAAAAAATCCCTTTATAGGGATTTTTTATACTTATAATACCTTGTGCAAAATAGTCGTATATATCAAAATCAGAGTCACGTTACCTACTATTAGACCAAAAGTCGCAAGCAAGGTCTTTGCTGTACCCGGCTTAAAATCTGCACTAATCAAATATGGCCAAAAGCATACCATTGGGAAAACGGCTATTAACACGCATACATAGGTAGGAAAGTTTGTCCAAAGAAAGCGTGTCGTCTCTAACCAGTGCCCCCATGAAGGTATCATTATTTTGCTTATAGTGAAAAGTATGCATATAAGGTGGACCATCAGAAGATAAATAGCATACTTTGTCTTGCTCGGTACTTTTTTCTTTTTCATTTTATCTAACTATCTTTGCTAATTATTCTCTCGTTCACCTGCAATATGAACTTTAAAACTAAAATTAACTATATTATTATTCGAATCAATGTCCAAATTCATAAAGTATTGATTCCAAAAGAATTCATTGTTACCTGTTCCCCACTGCACACCGTAATGTCCCAAATATTCATCTCTTGGCTCGCTTGGAGTCAGCCATATTTTTTTCCCAAATACTTTCGTGAACTCGTTTTCGTCAAGCTTCTTTAGCAAATCTATACCATCTATATTATATGAAATTCCATATTTTGTGGCAACAGCTGTGCACTCAGAATCGAAGCAAACCTGCGTAACTACACAGTCCTTCAGCTCCGTACTCTTCCTCTTATCTCCGTAAACACCTATACATCCGAGAACTACATTCTTCTTTACAAGAAGATAGGTAGATCGCGTAACTGCTGAGTCATATGACTTAAAGCCGTTTGGTACTGTTACACCGGAACCTTGGTATTTATAATAGCTTCCCGATGTCAAAAGCTCATCATACTCGGAGTAGTCCTGTTTACCATTTGAAACATATATATCATACCCCTTATCCATCAAATCCGACACCTTCGTCTCAGATAACTTTATCTCCGTATTACTAATCATCAAAGCTTGCGCCTTGTCAGGTAAACCGATCAGTATGTATGCGAACATCAAAAATACAAATACCATAAGTACTGCAACAATGTATATCCATGATTTTCCCGTTCTCTTACGCGCATTGAAGTAGGCCATAATCGATGGCGTTACAATCGCAGAAGCAATTGGAGCTGCACCGTGTCTAAACTTGCTCATTATAAATAAAGCAACCGCAAGACTAATTAGAATCATCGAGATATAAAAGATATTCTCTTTCAAACTCAGATTGCCGGTTCTGGTTTGCTCATTCGCAGGCGCATC
Source organism: Streptococcus fermentans (assembly GCF_040888305.1). Classification (NCBI taxonomy): domain Bacteria; kingdom Bacillati; phylum Bacillota; class Bacilli; order Lactobacillales; family Streptococcaceae; genus Streptococcus; species Streptococcus fermentans. The sequence continues at coordinate 197,234 of NZ_JBFNFG010000002.1, forward strand.
GTACATAGGTACACCATTCACATCGTTTCTCTTCAAATATGAGCGCAAGCCAAGAGCTGTTCCTATGAATAATAGTGCTAAGAAAACCAGCAACCCAATAAAAACTAATCTTTCCATCTAAAACCTTTTCTTTGAATAAGTTCTTATCTTTCAAATACATCCCAAATACATCCATAGTATAACACAAATTTAAATTGTTTTCTATGAAGCAATTATTCATAATGTATACAAGCTTTTCAGATTATTTTTTCTTTACACCTCTTTTTCACTATGTTAAAATTGTATAGAGTTTAATACTTGTTTTATTCTAAACGTGCGCATCATTTTAGCGCAAAAAACAAATTTAATTCCGTTGTTTCTGTAGTTAACTTTTTTATCGAAGTAATTCAGGAGTCCTATATTCAATATGAAGTTAGGAGACCTTATGGGAAATCCAAAATAGAAAGTAAAAGTCTGATTTAAATTAAGTAAGAGATTAGCTAACTAGTTTAAGTCAAATATAACACGGCCATGATGCATGAGCCCGTGTTTTTGTATGAATGTACAATTGAAAAACTTTTAGTTTTCACTTAAATAAAGTACATATTTAAGGATAATTAACTCTAAAAAAATTTTTGGTATTTTGGTTTATGCTAGTTAGGATATCCATTCCTATATAGCCCTCTACAACATCTTTCCGAAAAACTATAATTTTCTTGAAAAATATATCTAGCTATGCTATACTACTAGTATAGAAAGATTTGGAGAAAAACATGAAACGCGAGATCTTATTAGAACGGATTGATAAACTTAAACAAGTTATGCCCTGGTATGTTCTTGAATACTATCAATCGAAACTGGCTGTACCATACAGTTTTACGACCTTGTACGAATACTTAAAGGAATACGATCGATTTTTCACTTGGGTTTTGGAATCTGGTATATCGAATGCTGATACCATAGCAAATATTCCTTTAGATGTTCTTGAGAACATGACAAAGAAAGACATGGAATCTTTTATTCTTTACTTACGTGAACGTCCTTTGCTTAATGCTAACTCAACTAAAAATGGTGTCTCTCAAACAACCATTAACCGTACTTTATCAGCGCTTTCTAGTCTTTATAAGTATTTGACTGAGGAAGTTGAAAACAATCAGGGAGAACCTTATTTCTATCGCAATGTTATGAAGAAGGTTGCTACCAAGAAAAAGAAAGAAACTTTAGCTGCACGGGCTGAGAATATCAAGCAAAAACTCTTTTTAGGCGATGAAACGGAAGGTTTCCTTAACTATATCGACCAGGAATACCCCAAAACTCTCTCAAATCGCGCTCTATCTTCTTTTAATAAGAATAAAGAGCGAGATTTGGCCATCATTGCCCTTCTTCTTGCTTCTGGTGTCCGTCTCTCTGAAGCAGTTAACCTTGATCTTCGAGATCTCAACCTCAAAATGATGGTGATTGATGTTACTCGTAAGGGTGGAAAGCGCGACTCAGTCAATGTTGCTGCCTTTGCTAAGCCTTATTTAGAACAATATCTTGCTATTCGAGACAAACGCTATAAGACAGAAAAAAAGGATACAGCTCTCTTTCTGACCTTGTATCGAGGAGTTCCGAACCGAATTGATGCTTCTAGTGTTGAAAAAATGGTGGCCAAGTATTCAGAAGACTTCAAAGTCCGTGTGACACCCCACAAACTTCGCCATACGCTTGCAACACGTCTATATGATGCAACCAAATCCCAAGTTTTGGTAAGTCATCAACTAGGACATGCTAGCACACAGGTAACGGACTTGTATACGCATATCGTTAATGACGAACAGAAAAATGCCTTAGATAGCTTGTGAGATACATAATATAAATTATGTAATGTTTTCGTGTTAAAAAAAGAGAGTAAGATTTTTTATGGAATCTTACGCTCTTTTATTCTTCTATAAAAATTCGATCCAATAATTACGGTGTGGCTCAATAATGACTGGTTTGCCCCAGAATGATTTTAGATAGGCCAAGTTTGCAGGGGTGACCGGTCTTTTTTCATCATTGAATTTCTCTGCACTCTCTTCTGTTAGAAAGCATTTAACAGCTTCATATGGTGTACCATCGCCCGCTATTCGATCAATTCCTAAATAAGCAATTTCATCACCGGCTTTTGGAATATCTGTAAATAGTTTACCAATAAAATAAACCGTCTTATCTTTCATTAATTCATAAGCCTTACTATTTTCCAGTCTGTTATTCGCTGCAGCATACATAATACAAAAACTGTCCACAATATCTTTTAAAGGCATTAATTCTTCTTTGCTGACTATAATTTCGTCGGGAGCAAGTCCACCAATGATTAAGTTTTTATAATGAGGTTGCTGGATGACATTATCTAAAGCCATTCCTAATGGTAGTTGGACTGCTTGATAGCCTAATGGTTCTAGCTCTTGCTTTTTCTGGTCAAGGTGTTCTTGTGTAATACTGATATTCAAATCATATGGACTTGAAGGTTGTTGCTTGCTAAAAAAAGCTACTACTATACGGTCTAACTGTTCAAATAGACCAAGATTTTCTACTGGTACTTTCATCATTGAATTTAATCCCCTTTTTGTTCAGATTTCCTCTTTATTCTACTCTCATTATTTTTGAATATCAAGTCTAAGATAAAAGATATCCACGTTAAATGGATATCTTTTACTTTATTCAACAACTGCTTCAGCAATTTCTTCAGCAGTAATTCCTGCGAAGTAACGACCTAGGTTAATGGTTTGTAGGGCTTTAAGAATGTCTTCGCGTTCGTATTTGACACCACGAAGAACATCTTCTACTGCTGCAACATCTTCGATACCAAAGAAGTCTCCATAAATCTTAATGTCTTGGATTTTGGATTCAATAACGTTAGCAAAAATTTCAACCTTACCGCTTGGGAATTTAGTTCCACGACGGACGTTATACTCTGGTGATTTACCATAGTTCCAATCCCAAGTTCCAAACTTAGTATCTTTGATACGATTGATTTCAGCCAATTCTTCATCTGAGAATACATATTCTGTCATCTCAGGGTATTCTTTTTTCATGTATTCCAAGAGTAAATCACGGAATTCTTCAACAGTGATTTTTTCTGGCAATTCATCGATAATATTAGTTACACGAGCACGAACTGATTTAACCCCTTTTGATTCAAACTTATCTTTAGACACTTTAAGTGCGTTAGCTAGGACTGACAAATCCACGTCAAAGAGAAGACAACCATGGTGCATGATACGGCCATTGATATAGGCTTGTGCATTTCCACAGAATTTCTTACCGTCAATTTCCAAGTCGTTACGGCCTGTAAATTCAGCTTTAACACCAAGTTCAGCCAAGGTATTGATAACCGGAGTAGAGAAGCTCTTGAAGTCAAAAGCCTTGTTTTCATCTTCTTTTGAAATGATGGTATAGTTTAGGTTGTTCAAATCATGGTAAACAGCTCCACCACCACTGATCCGACGGACTACTTCAATACCGTTTTCGCGTACATAGTCACGGTTAATTTCTTCGATGGTATTTTGGTGACGACCTACAATGATAGATGGTTTGTTGATCCAAAGAAGGAAGATTTGATCTTCATCAAGAAGATGCTTAAAAGCGTATTCCTCTAAAGCAATATTAAAGGGAGTGTCGTTTGAATGATTGATAATGTATTTCATAAGATACCTTCTAATACGATAGAGACTGGAAAATAATTCCAGTCTAGTCTATCTATTTTTATTTTTTCTTAGGTGAATGAATGGCCATTCCAAGAACATCAGCAAATGCTTCGTACATAACTTCAGAGTATGTTGGGTGACCGTGGATTGTTTTAAGCATTTCTTCTACAGTGATTTCCATTTCGATGATGCTTGACGCTTCGTTGATCAATTCAGCTGCTGCAGGACCAATGATGTGAACACCAAGGATTTCACCATATTTCTTGTCTGCAATGACTTTAACAAATCCTTGAGCAGCATCTGATGCAATTGCACGTCCGTTTGCGGCAAAGTTGAATTTACCGATTTGGACATCGTATTTCTCACGAGCTTGTTCTTCAGTCAAACCAACTGCTGCTACTTCTGGAAGTGTATAGATAGCTGCAGGAGTCAAGTTCAATTTAGCAACATGGTGATTTCCTTTAAGGGCGTTTTCAGCAGCTACTTCACCCATACGGAAGGCAGCGTGAGCCAACATCTTAGTACCGTTGATATCACCTGGTGCATAAATACCAGGAACAGAAGTTTCCATGTACTCGTTAACCTTGATACGACCACGGTCTAACTCAAACTCAACTTCTCCGATTCCTTCAAGGTCTGGAACACGACCGATTGAAAGAAGAGCTTTGTTTGCGATAACATCATCTTTTCCTTCAACCTTGATACGAAGTTTGCCATCTTCTTCAATGATTTCTTGCAGTTTAGTACCTGTCAAGATAGTCATACCTTTACGTTCAAGAATCAAACGAAGGTTTTTAGATACTTCCGCATCCATTGCTGGAACAATGCGGTCCATCATTTCGATAACAGTAACTTTTGAACCGAATGTCATGAAGGCTTGACCAAGCTCGATACCGACAACCCCACCACCAATGATAACGAGGCTTTCTGGTACTTCATTCATTTCAAGGATGTCATCACTAGTCATCACAAGGGATGATTCCATACCAGGAACATTGATTTTGCTTACTTTTGAACCACCAGCAAGGATGATCTTCTTAGTTTCAAGCAATTCAGAACCATTTACCAAGACATTCTTATCTTTAGTAATAGTACCGATACCTTTATGAACATCAACTCCATAGCTACGAAGAAGTCCTGCAACACCACCTACAAGGGTATTGACAACTTTAGATTTTGTTTCTAAAAGTTTCTCCATATCAACTGTGAAATTAGGATTTTCAATTACGATACCACGATTTGCTGCATGACCGATATTTTCAATGATTTCAGCGTTGTGAAGGTAAGTCTTGGTTGGGATACATCCACGGTTCAAGCAGGTTCCACCAAGTTCAGATTTTTCAACAAGAGCAACCTTACCACCTAATTGTGCAGCTTTAATAGCAGATACGTAACCAGCAGGTCCACCACCGATAACAACGATGTCGTAAGCATCATCGCTCTTACCATCATCGTTCGAAACACTTGCTACAGGTGCTGGGCTAGCTTCTGGTGCAGCTGCTCCAGCTGTTGGGATATTTTCCCCTTCTTCACCAAGATAACCGATAACTTCAGTAACAGGAACAGTCTCGCCGTCCCCTTTTAGGATAGCGATCAAGTAACCGTCTTCTTCTGCTTCCAATTCCATGCTGACTTTGTCAGTCATGATTTCCAAAAGGATTTCTCCTTCTTTTACAAATTCTCCGACTTTTTTATTCCATTGGACGATTTGTCCTTCTGTCATATCCACGCCGGCTTTTGGCATAATTACTTCTAAGGCCATATCTTACTTCCTCTATCTATTTTTCTAAAACAAATACTTTAAACCAACATTGAGATTGGGTTCTCAATCAAAGCTTTTAAGTCTTTCATAAACTTAGCACCAGCCATACCATCTACGACACGGTGGTCAATTGTCAATCCAAGACTCATAATTGGACGAATCACGATTTCACCATTAACAACAACTGGTTTCTCAATTGTTGAGCTAACCCCAAGGATTGCTGAGTTCGGTTGGTTAATGATTGGACCGAATGATTGAACACCAAACATTCCCAAGTTACTGATGGTGAAGGTTGAGTTTTGCAATTCGCTAGGAGCTAGTTTACCATCCAAAGTACGTCCGATAACATCTTTGAAGGCAACTACCAACTCAGACAAACTCATTTTTTCAGCATTATAAACAACTGGCGTCATCAAACCATTATCCATTCCGACAGCCATCGCAAGGTTGACATAGTTGTGAGTGATAATAGTCTTGCCATCTTCTGTCAATGAAGCGTTGATGTATGGGTGTTTCATAAGAGTCTTAACAACGGCAAGTGAAAGCAAGTCTGTAACAGTGATTTTCTTACCAGTTGCTTCCATGATTGGATCAAGAACTTTCTTACGAAGGGCAAGCATTTCAGACATATCGACATCGTAGTTAAGCGTAAAGGTTGGGGCAGTCAAGTATGACTCAACCATACGTTGAGCAATAACCTTACGCATGGGTGTCATTGGAATACGCTCGATTTCTCCATAAGGTGTCACGTTATCTGGAACTTCTTCCACTTTCTCGATTTGAGCAGGTGATTTAATCGTATCGTTTTCGATATTTTCAGGAAGGAAGGCTAAAACATCCTTCTTCATGATTTTACCACGATGACCAGTTCCTTGGATTTCTTGCCAAGCAATATTATGCTCTAGTGCAATTCGTTTTGCGAGTGGCGAAATGCGAACCACGTTAGTGTCTTTAAATGTTTCCACGTCTTCTTTGTGGACACGACCGTTTGCGCCTGAGCCAGAAATATCGTAGAGATTAATTCCTAAATCATCCGCTAATTTTCTAGCTGCAGGAGTCGCTCTTAGCTTATCATCAGCCATGACCTCTCCTATTCTATTATAAGATATTAAGGACGAAGAGGGCAATGAAAAAATAGGAGATTGACGATGTGTTCGATGAACACAAGGAAATCTATCTTTTTTTCACAGTCCTCCGTCCGGATTCAGTTACAACTCTACAAGTAACTTGGATACGAAACGTATCTCAAGTTACTACGGTTGCCGCTATAAGGCGGTTAACCTAGTAGACTTACTAAGTCGTTCGTCGGTTAATATCGACCCGACTCTCTCCTGTCGCAACTTTTCAACTTACTTAGATACAAAACGTATCTCTAATAAGTCTTGTTTACATAATTTATATTATGTATTATTGTTTGTTGTGAGTTTTACGAATAGCATCTTTGATGCTTTCAACTGTTGGAATCATTGCATTTTCAAGATTTTGTGCGTAAGGCATCGGTACATCCTCACCTGCACAACGGCGAATAGGTGCATCTAAATAATCGAATGCTTCTGATTCTGAGATAATAGCTGAAATTTCACCGATAAAACCACTTGTCTTGTGGGCATCGTTGACAAGAACTACTTTTCCAGTCTTCTTAACTGAGTTAATGATGATGTCTTTATCAAGTGGAACCAAAGTACGTGGGTCTACTACTTCAACTGAAATCCCTTCTTCAGCCAATTCTTCAGCTGCTTGCATGACACGACGAAGCATTTTACCGTATGTTACTACTGTTACATCAGTTCCTTCGCGTTTGATTTCTCCGACACCAAGTGGGATAGTATAGTCTGGATCAACAGGAACTTCACCTTTTTGGTTAAATTCTGATTTGTATTCAAGAATGATAACAGGATTGTTGTCACGGATAGAAGACTTAAGAAGTCCCTTCATATCAGCTGGTGTACCTGGAGCTACAACCTTCAATCCTGGGATATGAGTAAACCAAGATTCCAATGATTGTGAGTGCTGAGCTGCAGAACCTACTCCGTTACCAGCGGCACAGCGGATTGTAATAGGCACTTGACCTTTACCACCAAACATGTAACGAGTTTTAGCTGCTTGGTTGACGATATTATCCATGGCAATAACAGAAAAGTCCATGAAAGTCATGTCAACGATTGGGCGAAGTCCAGTCATAGCAGCACCAGCAGCTGCTCCAGAAATCGCTGCTTCGGAAATCGGACAGTCACGTACACGTTCTGGTCCAAATTCTTCAAGCATACCTACAGATGTACCAAAGTCTCCACCGAAGACACCGACATCTTCACCCATCAAGAGTACATTTTCATCGCGACGCATTTCCTCAGACATTGCAAGGATAATGGTATCGCGGAAAGACATTAATTTAGTTTCCATATTTTCTCTACTTCTCCTTAGTCTGCGTATATATCTTCAAAAGCTGATTCTAGTGGAGGGAATGGACTCTCTTCAGCAAATTTAACAGATGCTTCCACTGCTTCCTTAACTTGTGCTTGAATTTCTTCAAGTTCTTCTACACTTGCAATCTTGTTCTCAACAAGGTACTTACGAAGATTTTCGATTGGATCTTTTTCTTTCCACTCTTCTACTTCTTCACGTGTACGATATTTACCAGGGTCAGATGACGAGTGACCAAGCCAACGATAGGTTACACTTTCAATCAAGACAGGACCTTTACCAGAACGAACATGGTCGACTGCTTTCTTAAATCCTTCGTAGACATCGATTACATTGTTACCATCTTCGATAAACATCCCAGGAATACCATAAGCAGCACTACGCTCATGGATATGCTTGACATTTGTCATTTTCTTAATATCAGCAGAGATTCCATAACCGTTATTGATACAGTAGAAAATTACTGGAAGATTCCAAATTGAAGCCATATTAACAGCTTCGTGGAATACACCTTCATTAGTCGCTCCATCACCAAAGAAGCAGACAACGATTTTACCAGTGTTTTTCATTTGTTGTGTAAGAGCTGCACCTACTGCAATCCCCATACCACCACCTACGATACCATTAGCACCAAGGTTACCTGCATCTAGGTCTGCGATATGCATAGATCCACCTTTACCTTTACAAGTTCCAGTGCATTTACCAAGAATTTCAGCCATCATACCATTGAGGTCGATACCTTTAGCGATGGCTTGCCCGTGACCACGGTGATTTGAAGTGATCAGGTCATCCTCGTTTAGAGCCAACATAGCCCCAACATTGGCAGCTTCCTCACCAACAGAAAAGTGCGTCATTCCTGGCACTTTTCCTTTTTTTACTAATTGAGCAATTTTTAAGTCCATACGACGAATTTCTTCCATCTTACGGAACATCTCAAGCAAAAGATTTTTATCTAAAGTTGACATAATCTTGCCTTTCTAAGTTTAAATTCTTATAGTTCTATTTTACTGTATAGGTTAATTTGTGTCAAAAAATATGCCTACAATTTTTCACAATATAAAAAAAGAAAAGTCAGTAAAATCAAGACTTTTCTTTATATAAAATACAAATTTCACAAGTTGTTTTTTCATTATTTCTCAACAAATCATTTGAATCTTTTCATAATAACTTGTAAACGCCACTGATAGAGAATTCCACTTACCATTAAACTAATGATGAGAGCAATCCAATAGGAGTACGCACCTAAACTAGTCGAATAATCAAGATATAACCCAAGCGGAATCCCAACACCCCAGTATCCAAGAAGACCAAGGCAAAAAGGAACAATCGTATCCTTGTAACCTCTTAAAATCCCTTGCAAAGGTGCCGCAAAGGTATCAGCTAACTGGAAGAACAAGCTATAAGTCATAAAAGAAGCTGTTAGTTGGATAAATTCTTGATCTTGACCATATAGTCTGGCTACATTTTCACGATAGATGTAAAGAAAACTAAGTGTTAAAACTGCAAACACCATAGCTGTTAAACGACCAATGTGGATATACTGTTTAGCATCGTCTAATCGTTTAGCTCCTACCTCATAAGAAATCACAATGGCCATGGCAGTTGAAATACTCATAGGAAAAGCATACATCAGATTTGAAAAGTTCATAGCTGACTGATGACTGGCAATAATAAGTGATGAGAATTTCGCCATAATCAAACCAACAACTGAAAAAATGGCTACTTCAGCAAATACCGTCCCACCAATTGGTAGACCAAGATAAATAGCTTCCTTGATTTTTTTGATTTGTAGAGGCATAGGTTTTTGGAGTTGATATTCCTTGAGCTTTTTATGCTTTAACAAGACCAAAACCGAAATCAGCAACAAAGCCCAGTAGGCAAGGGAAGTCCCTAGACCTGCTCCTGCACCTCCTAACTCAGGAAAACCAAAAGCTCCATATATTAGTAAATAGTTAAATCCACTATTTAAAGGAAGTAAAAGAAGCATGAGATACATAGACAATTTTGTCAGTCCTAGCGTATCAAGTAGCGAACGAATAACACTAAAAAGTAAGAGAGGAATAATACCGATGGCTAAGAGCCATAGATAACGTATGGCAACGCTGGATACAGCCACTTCCAGTCCCATGAATTGTAACACAATTGGTGCTAAAAAGAAAACCAAGACAAAAAGTACGATAGATAAGGCTAAAGCCAAATAAAGAAATTGATAAAAATCCGAAGAAACTTCTTTCTTTTTTCCTTGTCCCAAATGGTGACCAATAATAGGGACCAAGGCTGAGACGATTCCAGTTAAAAAAGTAAAGAAAGGATTCCATAAACTAGTTGCAATTGAAACACCCGCTAGATCGAGAGTATTATATTGGCCCGTCATCGTGGTATCGACAAAAGATGCGGAATAATTAGCGAATTGATAAATTAAAATAGGAAAGAAAATTTTTAAAAATAAGATGATTTTGCCTTTAATAGTTTCTGTTGAATGCATACCTACTCTTTCTACTCCTTTTCATCCAAGCCAAAAAGCTTTAATCCGTATTTTCTCAAGCTCAAAGGTGGATTACTAGTTTTTGATGTCGTGTGCCAGCAATTACATGAGGCGCAATAATAGCTTCTAACCAAGCCACCATTATCATACTCTACAGCATGATCAGCTTTTTCCTTGGTTTCATACTGAATTTTAGCACGGTTAGCAGCTGGACAATATACTCCATGGCAAGCATTTCGTTTACGATTTCTAAATTTACGAAAATAATTCATCCTCAAGCTCCTAATCTGCTTGATAAACGATTTGTCCCATACAGATAGTATATTTAACCTGCCCTTTTAATTGTTCACCAATGAATGGTGAATTAGCTGCTTTAGAAGCAAAATGCGTATCAACGATTCGGTCAGCTTTATCATCGAAAATTGTAATATCAGCTGGGCCGTTTTCAGCCAAATATCCTGCTTCAAAATTATACAATTTGGCTGGGTTTACTGTCATTTTTTCTAATAATTCCATCAGGGTTAGCTCACCAGCTTCGACTAAGTAAGTTAAACCGAGTGACAAAGAAGTTTCTAAACCTGTCATACCTGATGGAGCTTTGGTAATATCTTCGACATTCTTTTCATCAGCATGGTGAGGCGCGTGGTCAGTAGCAATGACAGATATGACTCCAGATTTAAGCCCTTCAATAACTGCTCGACGGTCAGACTCCAGACGAAGAGGTGGATTCATCTTAGCGTTACTTCCTTTCGTCAAGAGAAGAGCTTCAGTCTTAGAAAAATGCTGCGGTGCTACTTCTGCAGTTACGTTTGCTCCCATATTTTGAGCAAACTCCACAACTTTGACACTTTCTTCTTTTGACAAATGCTGGATATGAACATGAGCCTTGGTTGCATAGGCAATCATGACATCGCGAGCTATCATAGCGTATTCTGCTACCCCTGTAGCGCCGCAAATATGGAAATGTTCTTTAGCAATGTTTTCATTAAAACCTAGCGTACCATTCAGTCCAGGATCTTCTTCGTGCAGACTGATAAAGGTGTTTAACTTTTTAGCCTCTTCCATGGCTTCCTTGACCACTTTACTGCTTTCAAGTGGAATCCCATCATCAGAAAATCCAACAGCTCCAGCTTCTAAAAGCGACTTAAAATCTGTCAAATCTTGGCCATTAAAGTTCTTGGTAATTGTTGCTACAGATTTAACGTTGATCTTTTCCTTTGCCGCAGATTGAAGAACTTCCTGCAAAGTCTCAACATCTGAGATGGTTGGATTGGTATTAGCCATCATAACGACAGTTGTAAATCCACCTGCAGCTGCTGCTAGTGCTCCTGTATGAATGTCTTCTTTATGAGTTTGACCAGGTTCACGGAAATGAACATGGATATCCACCAATCCAGGCGCAACTACAAGACCAGTAGCATCTATGATTTCTGCTCCTTCTTCCGTGATCTCAAACGCAATTTTGACAATTTTCCCATCTTGGACCAAGACATCACACACTTGATCCAAACCAGACTTAGGATCCATTACACGGCCGTTTTTGATTACTAACATCGCTTTACTCCTTTATTCGTAGAAATCCACTTGGGTATCCAATAATTTATCACCATCATAGACAAATTTAGCTGAAAAGAAGGGTTTATCTTCTAAAAGCCACTCTACAAAGGTATGGTCCCCTTCCCAGGTCGGCTTACTTAAAACCTCATCGTAAGGAACCCATTCTAAGGTCCCTTCATTACAGTCAATCAACTCACCTTCAAACTCAGTTACTTTAAATACATAGGTGTACCAGTCAAGGTCTGGTGTAAACTCTGGAAAGGTGATAACTCCTTTTAATACTGGTTTTGCTTTTAGACCAGTTTCTTCAAGAATTTCACGAGCAGCACATTCTTGTGGAGTTTCCCCCCGTTCTAACTTTCCACCTACACCAATCCATTTCCCTTGATGGACATCATTAGGCTTTTTATTGCGATGAAGCATGAGCAGCTCTTTCCCGTTATCAATGTAGCAAATTGTCGCTAACTGAGGCATATTCTCTCCTTATCTAAGCCAATCTATTGGCTCTTGTCCACTTTCTTTTAAGAATGCATTTGTTTTTGAAAATGGTTTGGAACCCCAAAATCCTCTGTAAACTGAAAGAGGACTTGGGTGGGCTGATTCGATAATCAAGTGCTGAGGATTTGTAACCAAGGATTTCTTCTTACGTGCATATGCACCCCAAAGTACAAAAACTACGGGTCTATCAATATTATTGACAACCTTGATTACAGCATCTGTAAAAGGTTCCCATATCTGCCCAGCATGACCATTTGCTTGACCAGCAGGAACCGTCAAGCAAGCATTGAGAAGCAAGACTCCCTGCTCGGCCCAAGTAGTTAAATCATGTGAATTCTTAACTCCAATATCATCTGAAAGCTCTTTGAGAATGTTTTGCAAGGAAGGTGGCGCTGGAATAGCATTGGGTACAGAAAAACTCAAGCCCTGAGCTTGACCAGGCCCATGATAGGGATCTTGACCTAGAATCACTACCTTAACCTCTTCCAGAGGAGTTGTTATAAGAGCCTGAAAAACCTTTTCTTTAGGAGGATATACAGTTCCTTGAGTATAAACCCGCTCCATAAAGTGATTGATTTTCCCAAAATAACCCTCAGGTAATTGCTCTTTAATCAAAGCATGCCAAGATGAGTGTTCCATAGTCAACTCCTTCGTTAATACTGTCTCTATTATAGCAAAAAGTGGCTATCTAAACCACTTTGAAAAGTATCTATTGAGATTTGAGAAGTTTTTTAGAGAATTTATACTAAAGAGCCTTTATTCAAGACCTTTTCTCGTATTAGAAAGGATAAATTCTTTGTCGATTTCATCAATAATCAATTTTGTTCGAGTATTAAGTTTTTCATCAAATCTTTTATTCAATTCCTTTACAACGCTTATCTTAAACTCATCACTTGATTTTTGTTTATAGTAATCAAATCCTCCAGAAGCCGCGCTACAGCAACTCCCCCAATCTGAAAGATAGCCTATAATTTCAAAAACACTATCATTGTATTTTTCAAATTTTTTAGTTGCTGTACTTTTTAAATAGCCTGAAATACAATTTACAAAAGAGTAGTAATACTTAGAGTCACGAAATGAATTGTATTCTGCACTATGAAAACTTGGATCGAGAATTCGTGCTGATCGCACATCTTCCATAGTGGGTTTTCTGGTCATTTTAATATCAGTCTGCAGATAAGCATAATAGGTTTCCCTATCAAAGAAAGCTCCATCTACCGCTATCAAAGCACCATACATACCATCTTCATACTGAAACAACATCACAGCACCGTTCCTATATTTGCTTTCTACAGGAACAGGCGGAGCAATTCTCTTTTTGGGCTTTTCTTTTTTGACACTTATTTTTTCTAAAAACTTTTCTAGATTTTCACTTCTTTGTTCTAAAAATTCACTATCTGCACCCAATTCTTGGGCAAGTTCTAAATCCTCTTTGTTGAGAATGATTTCTTTAATTTCAAGTAAGAATTCGTCATCTAATTGTCCAACTTCCCATAAACAATGTGCTAAGGCGAACAAGACATCATATATATCGTCATCGTATAAATCCGACGTCAAGTCATTTTTAATTGTATTTGCATCTTCTCCTTGATTGTATCTCTCGAAAAATTCTTCTTTAATATCTAAGGAGGTGTCATTTCCAAAAATCGTTGCATCCCATGTTCCCATAATTTATAGACTCCTATCTACTTTTAAAAAGTTCTAAATATTTTGTAAAGTTATGCAAAGAATCTATTATTCAGAATAAACAGAAAGATAACTAATCATTACAAAAAAACTATCATGATCTCTTTCAAATTTTTTCCTTGCAGGACTTTTCAAATACCTTGTAAATCTATGCTGACAACAAACTAGATTAAATCTCCCCTTAGCCAGAGATAAGGAGAGATTACTAGAACCATACTTAAGTACAGTTTAAAGATTTTTTTCATTTTTGATTTTCACTCAATTAGTAAACTATTTAACAATCAAATAATGGGCATCTTTTATCTTATAATTTTCTAAACTGATAACTGTTTGTTTCTTATCAACAATATCATATTTTACCAGAGAATCATTGAATAAAAAATAATAGATGTTATCTTTAAATGTAAAATACGGTGCAGTATATTGTTCTGTACTAAAGCCTTCCAGATGAATAATATCTTTTTCTAAATTGTCTAGATTGACTGTAGTAAAGGAAAATTCGCCATTATACAATCCCTCATTCTCTATAATCAATTGATTATTTTTAGCATCATAGTGAATATTTGTTGGATACTTTTCAGGAATATCGATATAATTCTTGTTTTGACTCTTTAAATCAAAAACCAATAATTTATTTCCTGACTTATATTCTCCATCAGAATTACGCCCACTAAGTGCTTCCACAATATACAAGACATCATCTACATTAACCATTCTCATATATGCTGATGTTTCATCAAGATTATATTTTTCGACGATGTTGAATTCTTTATCCATTTTCCAAATTTCGGCATTAGGAACTTGAGTAGACAAATCCAATGTGGTTACAAGTAAGTATAAATAATCATCTACAATAACAAACTGTTGACTGGCATTCAGCTGACCATCATTTTTCACGGTAACATTAGTGACAACCTCTAAATTATTATCATATTTATAAAATTCAATTCTATCTGTAAAGACAGCAGTCGCATATAAATAATCCCCATCTGTTATAGATGCGTATGCATCATTTCCTTCTGCTAATTTAAACGTTTCACTTAAATTTTCCTTATTAATTCTAGATACATATCTTTTTAGAGCAGGTGTGTCTTTTGTTTTTGCAGTTGAATAGGATCCTGCTTCCGAAAAACTTTCTGCCCAATAGATATATTTTTCTTTTCTAGATATATTATCCTTGAACTCATTTAAATCATAATCATCAAAGACAGCTATTTTATCGCTATCCCAGATAGCCATTTTATAATCATCTACCGAATTTACCTTATTTGACTGACAGGCACTTAGACAAATAAGGCAGCAACAAGCACTTATTAACATCAACATGAAGTTTATGGCTCTTTTATTACTTTTCAATATCATACTGATTTGCTCCTATATTAGTTTTGTTCTACCAATTTAAGTCGTTTAACTTGTAATTATATCCTTGTATGATTCATTATATCAAAGAAATAAAGCGTTTTCAAGTTATACCAAAAAATCCCTGAACTCCATGTCCTCAAGTTTTTCAGTATCGTTTAAATGTTCCAATTTTAAAATAGCTCCAAGCAATCAAGCAAAGCCTGATAAGAGTCAACTTCATAAGTCGGATGGGCTTGGGTCTTATTTTCCAGATGATGAGGGTTGTACCAGACAGTATCAATTCCAGCATTTTTCCCACCCTGAATATCAGCTGACAAAGAATCACCAATCATAAGGGCATAGTTTTTATCAAAGTTAGGGATACAAGCTCCAATTTTTTCATAGAACTCAGCATCTGGTTTTTGAGTATGGAGTTGTTCTGATATAAAAATTTCCTTGAAATATGGTGCGATTCCAGATTGTTCTAGACGACCTGTTTGAATAAAGGTAATCCCATTTGTTGCAGCATAAAGCTCATAACCTTGACTTATCAATTTTTTTAATAAATCTTCGACACCTGGAAAAGTTTGACCTTGTTTAGATAGAAAAAACTGATAGCGCTTCGCTAAGTAGGAACCATCATTTTCAATGCCAAAGTGAGCAAACAACCTTGAAAAACGAGTGTTAATCAATTCTGATTTTGTGATCTTTTTCTGCTCTAAATCCTTCCAAAGAGCCTTGTTCATAGGAATATAGTAATCTTTGTAGGCTTGGATATCCTTTACTCCTTCTTCTTTTAGGAGGTGCGATAAGGCAATGTCTTCTGCAGCATCAAAATCAAGTAAGGTGTGGTCGAGGTCGAAGAGTAAATACTTATATTTCAAATCTAAATGCTCCTTTCTGAACATTAAGTAGTAAAAAATAAATAGTCATTCAAAAGATTGCAGGAGCTAATTTCTATAGAACTGGCAGTATTGACTATGGTCCCAACTAGGTCTTTGGGTATCTATAGGTTTGATCTATAAACTTCACCGAGTATTAACAAAAGCCGATATTCCTATCACCTTTTAATAACCAGTTTGAATTCTCCCTACTTGAAAAGCTCCTTTAACAGAAAAGGAGCTATCTTGTATTTTATTGGTGTACAGCTTGGGCTGCTGTGATAAGAGTAAGTTTGAAGACGTCGTCTGAGTTACATCCACGTGAAAGGTCATTAACTGGTTTGTTCAAACCTTGCAATACTGGACCAACTGCTGCAAAGCCACCGAGACGTTCTGCCATCTTGTAGCCAATATTTCCTGCTTCGATACCTGGGAAGATAAAGACGTTTGCTTGTCCAGCAACCTTGCTTCCTGGCGCCTTAAGAGCAGCAGTTTCTGGAACGAAGGCAGCATCAAATTGCAATTCCCCATCGATTTCAAGGTCAGGACGAAGATCATGAGCAATCTTAGTTGCTTCAACGACCTTATCAACGCTTTCACCAAAACCAGAACCTTTAGTTGAATAGCTTAGCATAGCAATTTTTGGTTCGATACCAAACATCTTAGCTGTAATTGCAGAGTTAATCGCAATCTCTGCCAAAGCTTCAGCATCAGGATTGATATTGATGGCACAGTCACCAAAGAGGTAACGTTCAGTACCACGAACCATGAGGAAGGCACCTGAAGTACGGCTAACATTCGGACGAGTTTTAATGATTTGAAGGGCTGGGCGAACAGTTGCCGCAGTAGAGTGAATAGCTCCTGAAACCATTCCATCTACCAAGCCCATGTAAACCAACATAACACCAAAATAGTTCACGTCTTTAACCAAGATTTCACGCGCTTCTTCTTCAGTCATTTTTCCTTTACGACGTTCTACAAGTGATGCTACCATTTCTTCAAATTGAGGATAATGTGCTGGGTCAATTACTTCATAACCATCCATGATTCCTTCGATTTCAAGATAGATTTTAATTTTATCAGGATTTCCTAGTAGGACAGGGATAACTTCTGTTTCTTTTACGATGCGTTTTGTAGCTTGAAGAATACGTGGTTCTTCACCTTCAGGCAAAACAATACGTGCATTTTTACCAACTAGGTTGGCTTTTAAACTTTCAAAAATTTCCATGAGTTTTTACTCCTTTTTAGATAAATTATTATTTGATAACTGAGTTATAAGATTCTTAAAATCATCCGGCAGTGGACTTTCCATCTCCAACTGCTCTTCAAGAAAAGGATGATAAAACGATAAGTAATGGCAATGCAGAGCTTGACGCTCTATGCCATGTTCAAGACTACCACCATAGAGGTCATCGCCAAGCAAAGGGAAACCGATATGGGAGAAATGAACACGAATCTGGTGTGTCCTTCCCGTATGTAGTCGAATATCAACTAGATGAATATTGCCATAAGACTGCACTATGCGATAGGAAGTATGGGCATACTTGCCACCTTTTGCCACTCGTCTAGTGATAATGGAATCTTCGTCACGGGCAATCGGGGCAATAATTTCACCTTGAGGTTCCAGAAACCCATCTCCTTTAACCAGAGCAAAATAGCGCTTTTCAATGGCTTTCTTTTGCAACTGCTTGTCTAGTCTAGCGTGGGCATACCCGTGTTTAGCAAAAAGCATGAGACCCGAAGTATCGCGATCTAGTCTGGTTACAATGTGAACCTGTTGATTTTCGTAGTTCTGATTCACATAATAGCCCTTGATAAAGTTAGCGATGGTATTGGAATGATTGACACTAGGAATCGAGGCCACACCAAAGGGTTTGTTTAAAATCAAGAAATGATCATCTTCAAACAGAATATCCAGTGGATAATCAATGGCTTCCAGTGTCTCGAAACCTTCCTCAGGAGGAATGTCGATGACAACCACATCCCCAATATCTAAGATATAGGTTGCATTTTGTGGATGACCGTTTACGCGAATATCTCCACCTCGAAACTTGATTTTGGCAAGTAAACCTTTCGAGACTTCGTGTTTTTTTAAAAAGGTCTTTACCTTGACATGTTCGTCAGCAATAAATTCAAACCTCATTCATCCACCTCACCAATAAAGGCATCCTTGACACGATTCCAAAAACTAGTATGGCTTGGTGTTGCGACAAAGTGAATCTTGTGGTGGTCTATTTGGTATTCTATTCTTTCAATATTACGGTAAGAATAAATGCTATTGTCAACAGAAATCGTATGATAATCATTGCGAGTCGGTATTAATTCAATCTTATCCTTCTTAGGCACAATGATAGACGAACCTAAGGTTCGGTAGACACGATTGTTGAGACTCGCAATTTCTGTTAATTGTAGGGCCTCAATAGTAGGATGCAAAACAGCTCCACCAAGAGATTTATTATAGGCTGTACTCCCAGTTGGCGTCGATACCGTCAGGCCATCTCCTCTAAAACGTTCAAATGGCACTTGGTTAATGATAATATCGGCAACCATAGTCCTATCAGCTCTCCGAATGCTAGTCTCATTCAAAGCTCGGAAAATTTTCACTTCTCCATTTTCCAAAAAAATCTTTACATTTAAAAGCGGGTAAGACACACGAGCCCCAGTATCCAACTGTAAATTAGTAAGCAATTGATCTAGTTCAAAATCACGGTAGTCCGTATAGAAGCCCAAATGACCCGTGTGAACACCAACGAAGCGAACCTTATCCAGCTGGTCTTCATACTTGTGAAAAGCAGACAAAAGCATCCCATCCCCACCTATGGAAATCACGATATCGGGATGTTTATCATTTAATATAAAGTTATTCTTTTTTAATCGATCTCTTAATTCATATAAGACTCGTTGACTTTGAGGTTTGCGATTAGCGATTAGATCAATTCGTTTACCTGTATTCTTCATCGGTATCGTCACTATTACCTACCCCGTCATTTAACTTTCTATGCAATGGATCAAAGAGCGCCTGTGCTTCCTGGATATCATCACGAATTTTACTCATTTCTTCATCCAATTGGTGAGAGATTCTTGCTGTGATTTCCAAGCGTTTCTTAATTTCTTCTGGAAAATCCCCTTGATATTTATAATTGAGAGAATGCTCGATGGTAGCCCAGAAATTCATAGCCAAAGTACGAATCTGAATCTCCACCAGAATCGTTCTTGCCCCATTGATCGTATCAACTGTATACTCAATAATCAAATGGTAAGAACGATAGCCTGAAGCCTTTCGATGAGTAATGTAGTCACGTTCTTGTACCACTCTCATGTCTTGCCTCTTACGAAGGATGGCAACAACCTCGCTCACGTCATCTACAAATTGAACCATGACGCGTAAACCTGCAATATCTTGCAAGTCCTGTTCCAACGTATCGTATCCAATCCCTCGACGAGCCATTTTTTCTTTTATACTTTCGATCGGTTTGACTCGACCAGTTACAAACTCAATTGGAGAATGTTTATTTTGTTTGCGGTATTGTTTTCGAATACCTCGGAGTTTTATCTTCAGCTCTCCGACAGCCTGAATGTAAGGATCTAAAAATTCTTCCCATTCTGTAATCATATATCTTTTTCATCCAATTCTCTATACACTTCGATTTATCTAGTTTTTGATTTTCTAGGAAAAATCTTATACAATAAATACAATGCTTATTATACCATACAATCGCTTTCAAAGATAAGGAAAAAGTAAAAAAAATGAAACATTTAGAAATTGAAATGAAAACACTTCTTAGTGAAGAAGAATATAACCGATTGCAAGCTCAATTTTTAGAAGTCACACCAGTTACACAAAAAAATTACTACCTAGACACGCCTGATTTTTACCTTCGTCAACACAAAATTGTCATGCGCATTCGTACTTTTGAAAATAGCGCTGAGTTGACCATAAAAATTCCTCAAGCAGTTGGAAATATGGAGTATAATCAAGCTATCAGTCTTGAAGGGGCCAACCATTGTC
Source organism: Streptococcus fermentans (assembly GCF_040888305.1). NCBI lineage: Bacteria > Bacillati > Bacillota > Bacilli > Lactobacillales > Streptococcaceae > Streptococcus > Streptococcus fermentans. The sequence goes on from NZ_JBFNFG010000002.1 coordinate 217,521, forward strand.
TGAAAGAATGTAAACTTCCTCAAGGAATGATTCTTGACGAACTCCTGTCCCGCGGTATATCACCAAGTGATTGGACAGTTTTAGGTTGCTTAACAACGATTCGTTATGAAAAGGAAACTCCTATCGGACTTATGGCTCTTGATCAAAGTCACTACTTCGATATTGTTGACTATGAACTTGAATTAGAAGTAGAAGATGGTAAGCAAGGTAGCCTTGATTTTCAAGAATTTTTACAAGTCAATGAAATCCATTACAAAAAAGCTCCTTCAAAATTGGTTCGTTTTATAGAAAATATGAAAAAATACTGAAATAATCTTCTTTTTTTGATAAAATAAAAGGGATGAAAAATAATAGAATCTGTTGTAGCGAACACTTATCACTAAAAGTGTTCCACAACACCGATTCACTTAGTTTAAAGAGGACGGTTTATCAATGTCAGATACAAAAAACATGAAACTTTTCGCACTATCTTCCAACCAGGAAATTGCTCAAAGAATCGCAGATGCTGCGGGTGTTCCACTTGGAAAAGTATCTTCACGTCAATTTTCAGATGGTGAAATCCAAGTTAACATTGAAGAAAGTGTTCGTGGATACGATGTTTATATCATCCAATCAACTAGTTATCCAGTAAATAACCACTTGATGGAACTCTTGATTATGGTTGATGCTTGTGTTCGTGCTAGTGCTAATACCATTAACGTTGTACTTCCATACTTCGGCTACGCTCGCCAAGACCGTATCGCTTCTTCTCGCGAGCCACTTACAGCTAAACTTGTTGCTAATATGTTGGTAAAAGCCGGAGTTAGTCGTGTATTGACTCTTGATCTTCATGCTGTTCAGGTTCAAGGTTTCTTTGACATTCCTGTAGATAACCTCTATACAATTCCACTTTTTGCAAAACACTACTGCGATAAAGGTTTGACTGGTTCAGATGTTGTTGTTGTTAGTCCTAAAAACTCGGGTGTAAAACGTGCTCGTAGTCTCGCAGAATATTTGGATGCACCAATTGCAATCATTGATTATGCACAAGATGATTCTGAACGCAGTCAAGGTTACATTATCGGTGATGTTGAAGGTAAGAAGGCAATCTTGATTGATGACATTCTTAACACTGGTCGTACCTTCTCTGAAGCCGCTAAAATCCTAGAGCGCGACGGAGCAACTGAAATCTATGCAGTTTCAAGTCATGGACTTTTCGTTAACGGTGCTGCAGAGTTGTTGGATGCAACAAATATCAAGGAAATCTTGGTTACAGATTCTGTTTTGACAGAAAGTAAAAAACCTAAAAACGTACAATACATCACTGCTAGCGAATTGATTGGTGATGCAATGGTTCGTATTCACGAAAGAAAACCAGTTAGTCCACTATTTAAATAGAAATTAGGTGAATTTTTGATTTATTTGGATAATGCTGCAACGACTCCCATGTCTTCAGCAGCTATCTCAGCAATGACTCAAGTCATGCAAGAAACTTATGGCAATCCTTCTAGTATTCACGGCCATGGGCGTCAAGCAGGTAAACTATTACGAGAAGCTCGTCAAGAACTAGCAAGTTTACTAGGAACAAAGCCACAACATATATTCTTTACCACTGGTGGCACTGAAAGCAATAATACTGCTATCATTGGTTACTGCCTTCGCCATCAAAATCATGGAAAGCACATTATCACTACTGCGATTGAGCACCATGCTGTTCTAGAACCCATCAAATACTTGGTTGAAAATTTCGGTTTTGAAGTGACTATTTTACAGCCTGAACATCAAGAAATCACTGCAGACCAAGTTAAAAATGCACTTCGTGAAGATACCGTTCTTGTTTCTACTATGTTTGCCAATAATGAAACTGGTACACTATTACCTATTGCTGAAATTGGTGCGGTTCTAAAAAATCATCCAGCCGTCTATCATGTCGATGCAGTTCAGGCAGTCGGTAAATTAGAAATTCTTCCTGAAAAATTGGGAATTGATTTTCTCAGTGCTTCTGCACACAAATTTTATGGTCCAAAAGGAGTTGGTTTTCTCTATGCTGCATCTACAGATTTTGATTCCTACCTTCATGGTGGTGATCAAGAGCAGAAAAAAAGAGCAGGAACAGAAAATCTTCCTGCCATTGTAGGAATGGTAGCAGCTCTAAAAGATGATCTTGAAAACCAAGCACAAAACTTTAAAAAGGTTCAACAACTAAAAGACACCTTCTTAAAGGAAATGGCTGAGACAGACTATTACCTCAATCAAGGGAAAGACCAGCTACCTTATGTCCTTAATATTGGATTTCCAGGTCAACGTAATGATCTACTACTCCTTCGTCTGGATCTTAAAGGGATTTCTATTTCAACTGGTTCTGCTTGTACTGCAGGTGTCGTTCAGGTTAGTCATGTTCTTCAGGCTTTCTACGGAGAAGACTCTCCTCGCTTACACGAATCCGTTCGCGTCAGCATTTCACCTCAAAACACAGAGCAAGAAATGATCACCCTCGCACAAACTCTAAAAGAAATCATTGGAGGATAACTCAATGGCATTCGAAAAAACTATTAGTCTCAAAAATTGCCGTTACGATTACACAATCAGTCCAACTGTCAAAAAGTTTACTCTAAAAGATAACACTTTTTTTGAAACAAAGGTTGGTAACTATGAACTAACACGCCTTCTTGAGAAGGTTCCAAATAGTGGGGAAGGTTTCCAACTTAAGATTATCATCAACAAAGACTTAACTGGTGCCAAAATCAACATCACTGATAAATTTGGTCTACGTTTGGTTGATATCTTTAAGTCAGAAGAAACTCATATCCACCAAGAGAAATTCTACTTCTTGATGGACAGTCTTGTTGAGCGTGGTGTCTTCACTAAAAGTGAAAGATAGGGGGACCCTATGTTTCGATTAAACTATAAGGATGCCTATCAAGTCGATCGCCTTTTAGAATACGAAGATTACGAAGCACTCATGCTGTCACTTTCAGGATGTGTGACTCTTCCAGATACGACCGTCATTACTTCTCTTACCTATAAGGGAGAAGAAATCTATCAAGGTCTTCTGGGAGATCTCTATCGTTTTCTATTTCACTATGATTTTACAAAGATAAACTAAGATTTTCTTAGTTTTTTCTTGTTTTTGTTGATTTTTTCACAATCTTTCTATAAAATAGTATTTAGAAAGGTTGTGATTTTGTGAAAGAAAAACAGTCTGCTATTCCAAAAGCAACAGCAAAGAGACTTTCTCTTTATTATCGTATCTTTAAAAGATTTCATGCAGAAAAGATTGAAAGAGCCAACTCAAAACAAATTGCCGAGGCCATTGGTATTGATTCCGCTACGGTTAGACGAGATTTTTCCTACTTTGGTGAACTTGGTCGTCGTGGATTTGGCTACGATGTCAAAAAACTAATGACGTTTTTTGCTGATCTTCTAAATGATAATTCTATTACGAATGTTATGTTAGTGGGGATTGGTAATATGGGGCACGCTCTCCTTCACTACCGTTTCCATGAACGAAACAAAATGAAAATTATTATGGCTTTTGATTTGGATGACCATCCTGAAGTTGGGACGAAAACGCCCGATGGAATTCCAATTTATGGTATTTCCCAAATCAAGGATAAAATAAAAAATGCAGATGTAAAAACTGCAATCTTAACTGTTCCGAGTGTCAAATCACAAGAAGTAGCTAATCTCCTTGTCGAAGCAGGTATTAAAGGAATTTTAAGCTTTTCACCCGTTCATCTCCAACTACCAAAAGATGTGGTGGCTCAATATGTGGATTTAACTAGTGAATTGCAAACTCTCCTCTATTTCATGAGAAAAGAGGATTAGAAAGCGAAAGCATTTATGAAAAAACCAGTTATTGGGATTACAGGAAACGAAAAAGCTCATCCTGATGATGAGCTGATGATGAGCTATGCTGCAAAGGGCTTTGTTGAAGGAGTCAAGGAAGCTGGGGGAATTCCCATTATCCTACCAATTGGTGATCAAGAAATGGCCAGTTACTACATTGGCTTGATTGATAAACTCATTTTAACTGGTGGACAAAATGTCGATCCAAAGTTCTACGGTGAACCTAAAACGATCGATAGCGATGACTACCACCTTCAAAGAGATATTTTTGAGCTAGCTCTTTTAAAAGAAGCCATTAAACAGAAGAAACCGATTTTTTCTGTCTGCCGTGGTACTCAACTCTTTAATGTAGCCATGGGAGGAACTCTTTATCAAGATATTGAAGATCATTGGCAGGATACTTCAGCCGAGTATACAACTCAACGTTTAGTCACCGAGCCTGATACTATTCTTCGAGAAATCTATGGAGAAATCTCTCATATCAACTCTTTCCATCATCAGAGCATTAAAGACCTTGCTCCAAATCTAAAGGTTGTCGCTCATGATCCTAAAGATGGAATTATCGAGGCTGTAACAACGACTGATGGTTTCCCTTACCTCGGTGTTCAATGGCATCCGGAATTTCTTTTTGAAAATCGCCCCAAAGATAAAACACTTTTCGACTATGTCGTCAATGAATTGTAAAACCTGTACATGATACAGGTTTTTTAAATCAGATCCGTCTTCTCACGGTAACTAAAATAATCGGAATGTGAAACAATGAGATGGTCCAATAAGACCAAACCCATTAATTCGCAGGCTTCTTTAACAAGTTTCGTAACATGGTCATCATTTCTACTTGGCATAACAGCACCAGATGGATGATTATGAACCAGAATCACGGATGTTGCCATATGCTTTAAGGCATAGTGGAGAATTTCCCTTGGTTCCGCAATACTTCTAGTAGCAGATCCAATAAAAATGGTTTGCTGATGAATAATTTGATTTTGTGTATTCAGATAGAGCGCCACTAGGTGCTCTTGTTTTTTATCTCCCAATTCTTGTTGCATCTTTTTAGCCAGTCTTTGACTACTCAGAATGCTCTCTGCCTCAATGGTTTCATGTTTGTGAATACGACTTCCAAGCTCAATCATAGCTTGCAATTCAATAGCTTTTACTCTCCCGATTCCTGATAAACTCTGCAGTTCTTGCAAGGTCATTTTTTTTAACTCAGTTAAACTGTTCAATTGAGACAATACTTTCTGTGCAATTTCAAAAACGGTAGATTGACGAGTTCCTGTTCGTAATAAAATGGCTAGTAATTCCTGATTGCTCAAACTCTCTACTCCTTCTGTCACCAAGCGTTCCCTTGGCAAGAGCGAATCTTCTTGAAATGAAATACTGTACATAAAAATCCTCCTCACTTTATTATTCGTGAGAAGGATGCTTAATTCAATAAAAACTAGTTATTTTTAGATTTTTTCAAGCGCTAGTCGCAAATCTTCAATCAAATCATCGACATTTTCAAGACCGATTGAGAGACGGATTTGATTTTTAGTTACTCCTGCTGCTTCTAGATCAGAGTCTGACAACTGAGCATGTGTTGTAGTCGCGGGATGAACGACCAATGATTTAGCATCTGCTACATTGGCTAAGTTTGAAAAGATTTCCAAGTTGTCAATCACCTTACGAGCTTCTGCTTCTCCACCTTTAACGTGGAAAGTAAAGATTGAACCAACACCTTTTGGTAAGTATTTTTCAGCCAAGGCATGGTAAGGACTATCTGGAAGTTTTGGATAGTTGACTTTTTCAACCTTTGGATGGTTTACAAGGAAATCAACGATTTTCTCAGCATTTTGAACATGACGTTCAACACGAAGAGAAAGAGTTTCAAGACCTTGTAAGAGCAAGAATGAGTTAAATGGTGAAAGGGCAGCTCCCATATCGCGAAGCAATTGCACGCGAGCAGCAACGATAAAGGCTGCAGCACCAACATCACGAGTATAACTGATATTGTGGTAGCTTGGATCTTCTTCGACTAATTGAGGGAATTTCCCTGAAGCAGCCCAGTCAAATTTGCCGCTATCAACGATGACACCACCAATAGTTGTACCGTGACCACCGATAAACTTAGTTGCTGAGTGAACCGCAATATCAACACCATGAGAAAAGACATTGATAAGATATGGTGTTGCAAAAGTATTATCAGCGACCAAAGGAATCTGGTGATTATGAGCAATTTCAGCGATTTTTTCGATATCTGGAATATTAATAACTGGATTACCCAAGGTTTCAATCAAAACAAGCTTGGTATTGTCTTTAATCGCTGCTTCTAACTCTTCTAGATTATCAATATCAACAAAAGTTGTGGTGATTCCATAGCGAGGAAGGGTTTCTTTCAACAGGTTAAAGGTACCACCGTAAATAGTTGAAGCTGCAACCACATGGTCTCCTGCGTGAGCCAGTCCTAAAATTGTGTAGGTAAGAGCTGCCATCCCAGAAGCTGTTGCAAGTGCACCAACACCGCCTTCCAGTGCTGCGATACGCTCTTCAAAGGCTGAAGTTGTTGGGTTAGTGATACGGGTATAAATATTACCAGCTTTTTGAAGGGCAAAAAGATCTGCACCTTCTTGTGTATCTTCAAATACAAAAGATGTTGTTTGGTAAATTGGAACAGCACGAGACTTGGTAGTAGCATCTACCACTTGACCTGCATGCAATTGCAGAGTTTCAAATTTAAATTCACGAGTCATATTTAGACCTCCAAAGATTTCATTAGGTTCATTGTATCACCTATTAGAATAGGTTACAAATACAACTTTGTTATATCTTGGCATAAGAAATAGCTATGGCTACTTCTATTTACTTTGTCTAAAATTAGAATTGTAGAACTTTTTTCAGATAGTTTAAAAAGTTTGTATTCACTTCCTCTTTACTTTATAATGGACAGGAAGGAGAAAACTATGTCAGAAATTACACATGAAATTGATGCAAACTTTGCTGGCCGTTTAAATATCTTGCGTGCTGGTGTACTGGGCGCAAATGATGGAATCATCTCTATCGCTGGAGTTGTTATTGGGGTTGCCAGTGCGACTAACAATATCTGGATTATCTTCCTCTCAGGATTAGCCGCAATTCTTGCTGGTGCCTTTTCTATGGCTGGTGGCGAGTATGTATCCGTATCTACTCAAAAAGACACGGAGGAAGCCGCTGTAGCTCGAGAACAATTACTTTTAGATAAAGATATGGAAGCTGCTAAAAAATCACTCTACGCAGCCTATCTTCAAAATGGTGAGTGTGAAACATCAGCCCAGCTCTTAACCAACAAGGCATTTCTCAAAAACCCTCTCAAAGCCTTAGTTGAGGAAAAGTACGGAATCGAGTATGAGGAATTCACCAATCCCTGGCATGCTGCTGCATCTAGCTTCATCGCCTTCGTACTTGGTAGCCTGCCACCAATGCTTTCAATAACTATCTTCCCAAGCGACTATCGAATCCCTGCTACTGTTTTTATCGTTGCGATTTCTCTATTGATTACAGGTTACACCAGTGCAAAACTCGGGAAAGCCCCAACAAAAACAGCCATGATCCGAAACCTTTGTATCGGTTTGTTGACTATGGGAGTTACCTATCTATTCGGACAGTTGTTTAGTATTTAAAAAAGATACCGTACGGTATCTTTTTGCTATCAAAATATAGACAGTTAATTTAAATTACCAAAACCAACCTTCGTCATCATTGATAGGTTGGGCTTCTTTAATCTTGCGTGGGCCTGTTCCATACATTTCAGCTTCGATATCTTCTTTTGTTGGTAGGATCGAAGCTAGGATAATGTAGATAATAATGCCGAGTCCAAAGTTTGCGATTGTAAAGATTGCAAAAAGGAAACGAACTAGGGTTACATCAAGATTCCACTTATCAGATAGACCTGCAAGAACACCTGATATCATGCGATTTCTTCTCATTTTATAAAATTTTGTATTCATAATTTATTCCTCTTTCGGATTTCTTAATCTTAGTATAGCACTAAGCTAGATTTGCTACATCAGTCCTTAGGCCGATTTAACAAGAGGAGCTTTCCACGACAGAGACCACAACGATAACGCTTGGTATCAATTTTTCGCTTTCTTTGATAGATTTGCTGACAAGACTGACAAGCATAGACTAAGCTTGGTTTTTGATTGGAACTTGACAAGGGAGGAACAAAGCGGAGACCGTCTACCTCTTTTAAAAGTTGCTTAAAGGCTAAATCCTTATGCTGATAGCCCTTGCCTTCAAAGTAAAGATGGTAATGGCAGAGCTCATGACGAACAATTTTACGAAAAACCTCTAAACCAAGTTCTTGATATACTTTGGGATTGAAATCCAAATGACCATCTTTAGGAAAAAATCGCCCACCTGTCGACCGTAGACGAGTATTCCATTGAGCTTGGTGTTTGAAAGGTTTTCCAAAATCTTCTAAAGAGACCTGTTTAACGTAATCAGTTAGATTCATTTGGTGCAAGAAGCGACAGATTCACTTTTTCGCGGTCAGCATCGATTTTCTTCACCCAAACGGTTACCAAATCGCCGACTGAAACGACTTGACTTGGATGTTTGATAAATTTCTTACTCATGTGTGAAATATGAATGAGTCCATCTTCATGGATACCGATATCAACAAAGGCACCGAAGTCAACGACGTTGCGCACAACTCCCTCAAGCTTTTGGCCAACTTGTAAGTCTTTGATATCCAAGACATCCTGACGAAGGACTGGAGCATCAAAAGAATCACGGAAATCACGACCTGGTTTGAGAAGATCAGCAATAATATCTTTAAGAGTTTCTTGACCAAGGTCTAGCTCTTGAGCCATTTCTTTGATAGAAACAGCTTTGAGTTTGGCTTGCGCTTCTTCATTTAGGTCTTTAATATCCAAGCGTTTGAAGAGTTCCTTGACCGCTGCATAGTTTTCAGGGTGAACTCCTGTATTGTCAAGTATATTGCTACTTTCAGGAATACGGAGGAAACCTGCTGCCTGTTCAAATGCTTTGGCACCAAGGCGAGGAACTTTCTTGATTTGGGCGCGTGAAGTGATTTTACCTTCTTCTTCACGATACTTAACAATGTTTTCTGAAATCGTTTTGTTAAGTCCTGCGACATGTGAAAGCAAGGCTGGACTAGCTGTATTGATATTGACACCAACTTGGTTAACAACTGTATCCACCACAAAATCAAGACTTTCAGATAGTTTTTTCTGACTAACATCGTGCTGATACTGGCCAACACCGATAGATTTAGGGTCGATTTTAACCAATTCAGCAAGAGGATCTTGCAAACGGCGAGCAATTGAGATAGCCGAACGTTTTTCAACGGTTAGTTCTGGAAACTCCTGACGGGCAAGTTCACTAGCTGAGTAGACAGACGCACCACTCTCATTGACAATGACATAGCTGACTTCTGGAAAATCCTTCAGTACTTCAGCAACAAAAGCTTCACTTTCACGACTGGCAGTACCATTCCCAATAGCGATAATTTCAACACCGTATTGGCCAATCAAATCTGCCAAATCGCGCTTAGCTTCCTCAATCTGACGAGCTGAAGCTGGTTTAACTGGATAAATGACTTGTGTCGTCAACATTTTCCCAGTCACATCAACGACCGCAAGCTTGGCACCTGTACGAAAGGCAGGGTCAAATCCAAGAACCACGCGCCCTTTTAGCGGTGCTACCAGAAGAAGATTACGGAGGTTTTCTGAGAAGAGTTGAATAGCTCCTTCTTCTGCCTTTTCTGTCAATTCAGTACGAATACGGCGCTCGATAGCTGGTAAGACTTTTTTCTTAACAGACTGCTGAACAACTTCGTCAATATAAGCATTCTTAACCTTAAAACGAGCAGCAAAGAAGGCTTGAATACGATCAGTCGCATGCTCAAAACCAATTTTCAAGACGCCTAACTTCTCACCACGATTAAGGGCAAGAGTACGATATCCCTGCATGTTAGCAACCGTCTCTGAGAAATCATAATAAATCTGAAAGACTTGCTTTTCATCCAAACTTTCGTCCTTGACTTGTGAAGTAATCTTAGAATGTCTAAGGACCTCTTGATAAGTCATCGAACGCAAATTGACATCCTCAGAGAGAGCTTCAACCAAAATATCAACTGCACCTGCTAAAGCATCTTGTGGAGTCTCGAATCCTTCACAGACAAATGCTTCTGCTTCTTTTTCTAGGTCAGAAACATTTTGTAAGATTAAGCGAGCAAGTGGAAAAAGCCCTGCCTCACGCGCAATTGTCGCCTTGGTGCGGCGTTTTTCTTTATAAGGAAGATAAAGTTCTTCAACATCTGCTAGTTTTTCAGCAGCTAAGATGGCTTCTTCTAACTCTTTGGTCAACTTACCTTGCTCTTTGATTTTTGACAAAACAGCTTCCTTACGGTCATTGAGGTTGGTAAGACTTTTATCAAGGTCGATAATAGCTTTGATAGCCACCTCATCCAAACTACCAGTCATGTCTTTCCGATAACGAGCGATAAAAGGAATAGTCGCTCCCTCTGCTGTCAAAGACAAGACCGTATCAATTTGCTTTAAGCTTACACCCAAATCTTGGGAAATTTTTTCATATTTTTTATTCATGAAACTATTATACCATAAGGAAGAAAGCTTGTTTTCATTAATGTCACAGTTAGCTTGGTATTTGTTGAAGATAAAAATTCATTTGTCTTGTCAATTTAAAATTAAACCTTTTGGCTGAAATAATAGTATAATAGAGGAAACAATAAGAATCGAGGTATGCCTTATGGCTGTTAAATTTACAAAAACTGATGACTTAGATAAGATGTTCGAAGAGTTCGCTAAACTTCCTGATTTAAAGCAAGTGACATTTCCAGATGACAAAGAAAAGAAAGATAAAGCAGAAAAGAAAAAATAGATGACACTCTTTCAAAGTCTACCTTCTAGTGTGTTACAAGCTGGCGCTATCTTTTTATCAATCATCATTGAAGCCCTACCATTTGTCTTAATTGGTAGCATTATCTCTGGTGCTATTGAAGTCTATGTGACTCCTGAAAAAGTATATAGATTTCTCCCTAAAAATCGTTTGGGGAGGATCTTTTTTGGTACATTTATAGGGTTTCTCTTTCCCTCTTGTGAGTGTGGAATTGTCCCTATCATCAACCGTTTCTTGGAGAAGAAGGTTCCAAGCTATACAGCTGTTCCATTTCTAGTAACCGCTTCTATCATCAATCCCATCGTACTTTTTGCAACTTATTCAGCCTTTGGTAATTCATTTAAAATGGTCTTACTCCGCGCTTTAGGTTCGATTCTTGTTGCTACTATATTGGGTATCTTACTTGGATTTTTCTGGGAAGGATCGATTCAAAAGGAAAATAGACTGGCTTGTCATGAACATGATTTTTCTCACTTGACCAAAGGTCAGAAACTTCTTCAGGTCTTTATCCAAGCTATTGATGAATTCTTTGATATGGGACGTTATTTGGTCTTTGGCTGTCTTTTTGCAAGTATAGTCCAGGTTTATGTACCAACTAGGATACTGACTTCTATCAGCGCAACACCACTACTTGCTATTGTTCTCTTGATGGTCTTATCCTTCCTTCTATCACTCTGTAGTGAAGCCGATGCTTTTATTGGCTCTTCGCTGCTCTCTAGTTTTGGATATGCGCCAGTTCTTGCCTTTCTGGTTATTGGACCAATGCTTGATGTCAAAAACCTACTCATGATGAAAAATTATCTCAAAACTCGCTTTATTTGGCAGTTCATGACCATTGTGACTCTTGTTGTTCTTGTCTATTCTTATCTAGTCGGGGTGATGATATGATACGATTTCTTATTTTGATGAGTTATTTTTTCTTAACCCTTTATCTACACCTATCTGGTAAGCTCAATCAATATCTAAACCTCCACTACTCTTATCTGGCTTATATAACAATGGTGTTGTCTTTCTTGCTAGCCATTGTTCAAGCCTATATTTGCTTCAAGCGTTTGAAAGAACACAGTCACTTACACAAGTTTTCTGCCAAGCTTGCTAGTTTTGTCCTCCTAAGTTTACCTTTGTTAGTTGGATTTGCCTTTCCAACTGTTGCACTAGACTCACAAACTGTATCTGCAAAAGGCTATTATTTCCCTCTGTCAGAAGGAACGGACAAGGCAATCCAAGCAAGCGAAGGTACGAGCAGTCAGTATCTTAAACCGGATACCAGTCGCTTTTATTCACAAACAGCTTATGTAGACACTGTCCGTAAGAGTGCTGATAAATACTTAGCTCAATCTAGTATTGTTATCAAGGATGAAAATTACTTGGAAGTCATGGAAGCAATCTATGATTATCCAAATGAATTTGAAGGTAAGGAAATCGAGTTCACAGGCTTTGTCTACAATGATCCGAATCACGCTAATAGTCAATTTGTTTTTCGTTTCGGTATCATGCACTGTATCGCTGATTCGGGAGTTTTCGGCCTCTTGACCACAGGAAATAGCAATCAGTATGACAATAACACTTGGGTGAGAGTGAAAGGGAAGATTAGAAACCACTATCACAAGGAACTCAATCAAGTCCTCCCAACTCTTGAAGTTCAATCTTTCGTAAAAGTCGATAAACCAGAGAATCCTTATGTTTATAAAGAATTTTAAAAAAGTAGCCTATTCATGCTACTTTTTCTTGTTTAACAAGTCTTTAACTTCTTGAGCTCCAACCTGATCGCCTGCTTTTTCAAAAAGATCGATAGCTTGCAAAAAATTCTCTTGCGATTTTTCAGGTTTTTCTATAGAATAAATCTCTCCCAATCCTCTATAAGCGCAGGCCTGAGCAATAAAATCATCTGTTTGTAAAGCTTGCTTTAAGGACTGCTCCATATACATGATCGATTTTTCGATTTCCCCAATCTTAAATCGTAAATAACCTTGCTCATATTTATTGACAGAAGATTTTAGTGCATCCTCTGAAAAAGAATCTTCAATAACTTCTCGCTCTTTTTCTATATAGCTAAGAGCCGTTTGATAGTCATTCATTTCACGATAGACCATGGCTAACTGGTGATAGCCGATATGTTCGTTTTCTTTATCCTGACTTGAAATTGCCACATCTAGATAGTTTTGATAAATCAGCAAAGCTTCTTTGTAATCTTTTTCAAAGAACTTAATATACCCCATTAAATTGAGAAGGTCATAATCCTTGCATGTTTCCAATGAAAAGTTTTCTGAGACTAATTTCTTGGCCTCTTCAATCTTCCCCTCAAACAATAATTCCCAGGCTTGATTCATACTTGTAATCCTCCATCTTATGTAGTATAGAAATCAATCGACAAATCACTATCAGAATCGTATTTTTTCCATGCTAGGCTAAAGCCATAATAGTCTTCAAATTCTGGATGCCAGTCATAATAAAGTGGGATACGGCTAAATTTTCTTGCAACTACTTCATCTTCAAATTCTGGGGACTCTCCTGCAGTAATTCCAAATTGAAGGCCATTCAGTTCCCAGGTGTTTCCCCAAACATTTTCGTCTGATAGAACGTCAATCCAACGAGAGGCATCAATATCAAAATCTGCACATAATTCAAGTTCTAACAATTTTCTGTAGTTTACCTTGGCAGGCTTTATATAAAAGGCTCCATCAACCTGATACTTTTTATCTTGTACTTGAATTTGTGTGATTTTCATCGGAATTGGAACTCTATTTAACTCCAACCAAAAATAGCCTAGAGGAGTTTTGATTGCATGGTAAATTTGTTTAGACTCTATTTTTACTTTTTTCGAGCAAGCATTTAGAATTCTTCCATGCTCAAGTATATTTTTACAAACTATTTTTGAAGTCTCGGGATCAAAAATAGAGTACCTACGGATAACCCTTTTTAACTTTTCAGCGGGATAAGTGATATCTCTTGGGAAAGCATGATATTTCTGGACTACCAGAGCTATTTTTTCAATATTTTCCTTTCCAGTTGGTACAATCACACCATGCCCAATATGAATACTTGGATCATCACAGATATAAGTATATCCATTTCCACCTTCTTGAAACTCAACGACAACGAGATTCAACTCCTGATCAGGATCGAAAAGTGGTTCTGCTTTTGCACTGGTCTGGCGCTCATAAAAAGTGAAACAATCTTTATTATCCTCTTCACCAAAGACCATAAAACTACCACAATTTGGGCACTTCCACATATAAAAGGAAGCCTCAGAAATGTCTTCATAGGAAATTGTATCATTACCATCTTTTTTATTCATGATTTCTACTAATAACTCATCCGAATAAACCGAATAAGCATTTGGATCAGGAGCTTGGTGGTCGTTCATTGCTTGACCACATCTACATGTCCATTTTCTCATATCTAACCTCAGTCACGACTCAATTCTTCAAGGAAAAATTGATTGAGAGCTTCCCAGTCTTTCTTCTCCTCGGTAACACTTTGGATGTAATCATCTAGTTCTTGGATATTTTTGGTGATGTAGTCCTGGATGGGCTTAATGGGCTCAATTTCCATACCTTCAGGTCCATTTATCTTGATATCAAGTAATCTAGACACATGCTCTTTCATTTCATCAGGAAGCAATTCTTTCACTAAATCATCAAACAAAATCGGTGGAACAGAATGATATTTTTCTATCCAACGACAGGCTAAAATTGGACGCAGAGCATAGAAGTACTTTTTAGGTTTGACCTTGTCTCCTGAAAGATACTTATTCATTTGCGTTCTAGCAGTATTCAAGTAATGGTGGAGCATCTTTTTCTCGGAAAAATACTGACTAACAAGCGGACGGATACGGTCAATAAAGCCTTCGTCTTGCTGGTAAACGATTGGCGACTGTAACCACTCAAAGAGGGTTGGATTTGACTTATAAAGAAGTTTTAAAGTCTTGTCCAAATCCCAGCCGCTCACATCCCAAGTATCGTCAATTGGTAGTTCGATGACATCGCGATGATCGTTCAGACTAAGATAAAATTCTTGCTTATGCTTGTAAATGAAACGCACATCAAAGTCACTATCTGGAGACTCAAAGCCCCAAGCGCGACTGCCAGACTCAATTGCCCACAATACGGTAACATCATAATCACGTTCAATTTCCGCTAGTTTTTCAGGTACCAGAACATTCATTTCTTCTTGTGTTTGCATGGTAGTTCTCTTTCTATATTCAAGCTACTTCTTCAGCGCGATTATTGATTAAGTCAATTGTTTGGACAATATTCCTCAATACTGGTATTTGATGTTGAAATAGTACTTGTACGGATCCATAAGATTTAAACGGTTCTTGTGTCAGCATTGACTTATCCATATAACCATTTTCAACGACATAATCGACAATCAATTTTACAAAAGAAATTTGCTTAGCATTAAGGCTTTCATCTGACAAGAACTTAGAAAACACTTGATTAGCAGCCTCTCTATTCAAACCAATAATCTCACGAACCAATCTAGGAATAGCCTTGTTCTCATAGTGCTGCTGATAGTCAGTTTTACTTCCTAATTTTTCCCATAATAGAGTTTCTAATGCTAATAAATCTTGTGCAGTCAACTTCTTGTTATGATACAATTTAGAAATTGCTTCCTCATCCAAATGAGCTTTCAAATAATGCTCAACTTTTTCGTTATAGGATCGAAGATCATTTACCTGCAAATAAGGAGTGGTTTCATAAACAGTAGAAAGAATTCGATCTTCAAAATTGACATAATATACTTTTCGGCTCGTTTTATCTAAGAATTGCAATAAATCCCTTAGAGAAAGGCGTATTTTTTCAAGTTCAGACAAGCTTACTTCCTCCCAAAATTCAGGTTCTTGAACTTTCCTGATAATTTCAGCCTGTGCAAAGACCTGAGGGATATTGCCAACAGAAGCAAGAGCCTGAGCAGTTTTCATAACTTGAGATATATGAGTCCGTGATGGCTTAGAGGTTAGTTGTCCTACTTGAATTTCTAACATCCATAAATCAAAGCGTCTCGCCATTTCATTTTCTTTATCTTCATCAAACATGAGAGGAGATATATGAGTATGAAGATTTTCACATGAAATCGTTGTAAGATTTTGCCAATTTTCTAATTTCTTATAGGTATAAACCATATCTAAGACCATACGAACTCTAAAGTCTAACTCATTCAAGTCCTCTACATGACTATGAAGTTCTGAGACGAGTTGCTGACGATACTCTCTTGCAAATGGATCCTCTTGATAGTGAAGGTCTTGCAGTTCACGAATCAAGTCCACCTTGATATTAAACAAACGATGTGCCAAGGGAACAATATGACGTCCATTTCCTTCTCTCGGATCTGCTTTGAAGTATTCAAAGTTGTCACCATAATCAAATACCAAGAAGTTTTCCTTATTCTGATCTGGTCCAAATAAATCTTTACAGAGACGCGTTCCACGACCAATCATCTGCCAAAATTTTGTTTTTGAGCGCACTTTCTTGAAAAAGACTAAATTGACAACCTCTGGAACATCAATACCTGTATCCAGCATATCAACTGAAATTGCAATTTGAGGGTGTTTCTCTTTGATTTTAAAATCATCAATCAAGGTCTGATAATGTTTAATACTGTAGTCAATCACCTGAGCATAGTCGCCCCCCTTTTCAGGATATCGTTTATTAAAAATCTCTCTAATAAATTCAGCATGATGATGATTCTTTGCAAAGATGATAGTTTTTCCAATCTCATCACCCGAAGCCGTCTGAATCCCTCTCGTCATTAGTTCATCTAGAACAATCTCTACTGTACCTTTATTAAAAATAAAGGAATTAAAAGCTCCAGCATCAATGTCTTTTTCTAGACTATCATCTTCAAATTGGCTATCAAAATATTCTTTATCTTCTTTGGATAGATCATCGTAATGAAGCCCATCTGTAGGTAATTCTAACTTGGTTTCAATCGAATGATAGGATACCAAGTATCCATCCTCAACAGCCTTTTCAAGATCATAAGCATAGGTAGGAACACCATTTTCCAAGTTAAAAAATCCATAAGTGTTTTTATCAAGGTCCTGACGAGGTGTGGCCGTTAAGCCTACGATTCTAGCATCAAAATAATCAAAAATGGTCTTGTATTTTTGATAAATAGAGCGGTGGGACTCGTCAATAATGATAAGATCAAAATGACCAACAGTGAAAGGGCGTTGAATGACTTCTTCCTGATCACTAATAGCTCCAACCATGGTCGGATAAGTAGAAAACACCATACGACTTGATCGTGCCCCAGCTTTATCCTCTAAAAAGTTACAAACCGAAAGATCTGGAAGTAATTTCCTAAATGAATCATAGGCTTGTTTTACAAGAGATGTTCGGTCAGCTAGAAAGAGAACATTTTTGACCCAATTGTGACGTGATAGGATATCAACAAGAGAGACTGCTGTTCGAGTTTTCCCAGAACCAGTTGCCATTACCAAAAGAGCTTGTCTTCGATTGTTAGAAAAAGCCTCACAAACACTTGCAATCGCATGTTTCTGGTAATATCGGCCAGAGATATCGTCTCTGATTTTACTAGAAATATCCTCAAGTGGTTTTTGCAAATGTCGTCTGTCCATCAATAATTGCAATTCTTCTTGAGAATAGAATCCTGCGACCTGGCGACGATTTACACCATCAAGAATGTAGTGCTTGAGGCCATTTGTAATAAAACAAATCGGTTGGTAACCTATTTTTTCCTCTAGCGCATTAGCATATTCCTTGACTTGTACCTCACCGACTTCTGGATTCACTGCAGCCTTTTTGGCTTCAATAATTGCTAAAATCTTTCCATTTTTACCATAAAGGACATAATCACAATAACCTGTTCCTGAGCCGTGGTTCAGTCCATTAACAGCGACTTCAACTCGACAATTTTCTTCAAATTTCCAACCCGCTAATCGTAAATCAATGTCAATAAAAAGTTTTCTCGTCTCAGCCTCAGATAACTGATCGATATGAAAGGAAACCTCTTGTCGTTGAGCAGCAGTTTCACGTTTTTCTGTATAATTCTCTTGAACTTCCAAGGACTGTACAGCCATTTGTTCATGAAAGTCAGGCATAACAGGTAAACTGTCTTGCAGTTCCACCATGGCTTGTGGTGTTTCTCTTTTCTTGACATTCTCTGAAATTGGCAATAACTTCTCGTCAAAAAAACGTTCCACAAACTCATTGCTGTAGCAGTAATCAATAAAGTTTACGAACTGGTACAAATGATGTAAGGCTAAAATCGCTTCACGTTCCTTGATCTCCCCACCATGAGCAGCATGATTGCCCCAGCGTATCAAGAGAACCATCTGACTATGAAGCTCTGGATCTACGATTTCTCTAAAGTCATCATCCCAAACTAATGAAGACAAGGTAGCACGATAAGGGGCTTCCAAATAAGAATCATGGCTATAAATCCAATGAACAGCCTGTTCCAAGGCACGACGCGCCATGAAAGCTGTCGCTACAGTGGATGTCCCAATCATATTCTCAGCTTCTATACAGGGCCTCGAAAAAGATTCATACTCCTCGTTATTTAAAAGAAAATCAAAATTTCCCATTTTTCTCTCACTTTGATTAAATAGATAGCTATATTATACTAGATTTTAAGCTATTTCTCCACAGTTTTATAGCCATCTGACAAGCAAATTGTGATTTGTCAACCTGAGCCACAAAGTCTGCGAACTCGTTTTGGAGGGAAAGAGGGGGGAGGGGGATGGTTAATTCTTCAATCTGATTTTTTGTTATCGCTTGACGAGTAGCACCTGAACTTTCTCCTATTTTCTGTAGCAAACTCTTAAACTCGGAAGTTATTAGAAGTTGATTTAAAAATATTGGTGATAATAAGTGCTTTTTACAACGAATTATAGAAACATGCTGATTAACTCTCGCAGGCAAAATAATTTGTGGAACAATACAACAACGAGATACAGATGCACCTGTAATATTCAGCAAAACATCGTCAGATTCAACAATTACATTATTTAATTTTTCAGCCTGAACATTAGTTAAATAAGCTAAATCTTTGAAAATAAACTTACCATCATATACATTCATACTTCTAATGAGCGCTATCCCTTCGTTGACATAACTTTCTCTTCCTCCTCTAGGTGTAGCCCCTGAACCAATTTTTAATGTTAATTTTGATAATCTATGCTTTTCCCAACCCATTTCATTCAAAATAGGATCTCCAAACATCTCGTTAAATCGGGATTTGCACTTAAGAGATGAATTTCTGATGGGAATGTTTGACATTACTTTGGTTGACCATAGCATAGGCTAAGGTTGTGTTAATTTTGCTGTGACCTAGCAGTTTTTGGACTTGTTCGATAGGCATTCCTTTATCAATTGCCTTTGTTGCTAGTGTTCTTCTGAATTTATGAGGGTGGACCTTTTGGATTCCAAGCTTTTGACCTAACTTTCTTAATCGAATCTCAACACCAGCTATTCCGAGTCTCTGAGCTTTTCCAAGCAAGGTAACAAAAAGAGCTGGATGATTATCTTCTCTGATTTTGATATAGTTTTTTAAATGGATTTTCGTACGAGCATCAAAATAAACAGGTCTTTCCTTTTTACCTTTCCCAAATACAACACATTCACGATTTTCAAAGTCAATATCTGAGCGATTCAGTTGAACAAGTTCTCCCACGCGCATTCCTGTTGAAGCTAGTAGATCGATCATTGCTAAATCCCTTAAGTTTTCACAATTGTCTCGCATGATTTCAAGATGTTCATCAGTATAAGTTTCTTTCACAGTTTGTTCGGTCTTAATCTTTTTTATCCGTCGAATAGGATTTTTGATGATATATTCCTCCTGCTCAAGCCAAGCAAAAAACGAAGACAAGATGCGTCGGATATTGTCCAAATTTGCTTTACTGCAATCTTTTTCTGACTGATACTGTGCTAGATAACTTCTCAAATCATCTGTTGTCAGTTGTGTTACAGACTGCTTTATGCTCGTAAATAAATTTTCAATAGTCCTTTGATAATAACGAATCGTTTTTGCGCTACAACCCTCCACCTGTTTAGCAGTAATGAACAAGGCTAACAAGGATTTATTCGTATACTTCTGTTGATTGACACCATTTACTAAATGGCGCTCTAAACTCTCCCGCAATGCTAGTAATTGTGCATTGTTTAAAAGGGGTAGCATTTCTTGAATGATGATTGTCACTTTTGTTTCCATATTTTCTCACTTTCATTATTTCAATAAAAAGAGACAATATTAGTTTTCTGAATTACAGAATTCTAATACTGTCTGTTTATCTATTTTTTACTTATAGGATTTAAATATCCAAGCTTAAATTTGGCCATTAGCTCTAAAAGAATGTTCGGAAATCCATTTGGTGTAGCTAGCTAATCTTTCATCTGTTAAGGATTCTACTGCAATAGTTACACACATATCCACCGCTTCTTCAACTGTTACAGAAAAACGATAACCATTTAACTGTAGAAATTTCACCAAAACGAAGAAAGCAGTTCGTTTATTAGCGTTGGCAAAAACATGCTTCTTGATTAATTGGACAAATAGTATCGTTGCCTTATCAAAAATTGTTGGATAAAGAGGTTTGCCAAAAACAAATTGTTCTGGTAAATTGACAATCATATTTAAGGCAGAAGGACTAACTGTCTGAATTTTTTCATTAGGTGAATACCGTTGAATTGCTAAAGAATTGATTTTTTCAATTTGTCTTTCTGTAAGATAGACTGTCATTTTTCCACCAAAGCTTTGAAAACATCATCGTATTCATCAAAGATTTTATCTAAATTTAAGTCAAAGGCATCATCAGATACATAAGAAATTTGATGTTCAGACTCTTCGGGAGTAAAGATAATTTCACCACTTGGTAACAATTTCGCTTCGTATTTTACACCACTTGGAATATTGAATTCACTTGGAATGGTAATGGTGATTGAATTTCCTTGTTTTCTTGTTTTTACTACCATCTGATTTCCTCCTTTGAAGTATTATAACAAATAATTACCGTAATTACAATGACAGAATATCAGCCAAAATACTCTTGCATGAGAGATTTATTCAAATAACTCATCCGAATAAACCGAATATGCATTTGGATCAGGGGCTTTGTGGTCGTTCATTGCTTGACCACATCTACAAGTCCATTTTCCCATAATTAACCTCAGTCACGGCTTAATTCTTCAAGAAAAAATTGATTGAGAGCTCCCCAACCTCTCTTATCATTCTTACACTATGTTAATTTTATCAGATTTCTAATACTTTATCAAAAAATTATTATAGTATCTACAGAAAAAAAGCCTAGGATAGGCTTTTTCATCTGACAATATCTTTATACATGTCTGGTCTTCTGTCTCTAAAGAGACCCCAATTCAGGCGCTCATTCGCTCCCTTGTCAAGGTCATAATTAGTTAACAAGATAGCTTCGCCTTGCCGTTCGGCTTGACTTAAAATAGCTCCTGTTTCATCGGTCATAAAGGATGAACCGTAGAAATTAAGACTTGAACTTTGGTTACCATTTTCCTCGCAAGGAGTGACTTCTTCTAAACCATAACGATTGGCTGCGATAACTGGCACAATATTTGCTGCTGCATGTCCCTGCATGGTACGTTGCCAATGACCACAACTATCTGTATCCAAAATAGGCTCTGAACCAATAGCTGTTGGATAAAAGAGCAATTCTGCGCCATTTAGAGCAAGGCAACGGGCTGTTTCAGGGAACCATTGATCCCAACAGATGCCAATTCCAATCTTGGCATAGCGAGTGTCCCAGACCTTGAAGCCTGTGTTTCCAGGTGTAAAGAAGAATTTCTCCTGATAATAATGGTCATCTGGTATATGAGTTTTACGATAAACGCCCAGTACTTCTCCATCTGCATCAATGACAGCAATGGAATTGTATAAGACATTACCATCTTTTTCATAGAAACTGATTGGTAGAACGACCTTTAGCTCCTTAGCAATTACTTTAAAATGCTGAATAGCTGTATTTTCTGTCACCGATTGGGCATACTGGTAGTAGTCATACTGACGCTCCTGACAAAAATAGGGGCGTTCAAATAATTCAGGTAAGAGAATAATTTGGGCTCCTTGCTCAGCAGCTTGTCGAACTAAACGTTCAGCTGTTTGGATATTCGTTTCCACATCCTTAGCGCATTGCATCTGAATAGCTGCAACCGTTACATTTCTCATCTTTTTCTCCTATTCTGGAATTTGTTGGGTAATACAGTGAATATTTCCACCACCTAGTAGAATATCTCTTGCAGGAATTCCGACAACTTCACGGTCTGGGAAACACTGAGTCAGAATATCCAAGGCCACTTGGTCGTTAGCATCCTGAAATTGCGGCACCAAGACAGACTTATTAGCAATGTAAAAATTCACATAGGAAGCTGCTAGTCTTTCACCTGCATAACGCTCCTCTTCGCCTTCTTCATAAGTATAGCCCGGCAAATCTTTTTCTGTAACTACTTGATGACGTGCTGGAATAGGAAGCTTATGAATAGTGAAACTCCGGCCTTTTGCATCAGTTTCCTTCTCTAAAAGAGCTAGATCTGCTGCAGACATGGCATACTGAGGATCGTCTTGGTCGTCTGTCCAAGCTAAAACAAGCTCTGCAGGACCAACAAAGGCTGCAACATTATCGACGTGTTCATTTGTCTCGTCTTGATAAATACCGTAAGGCAACCAAATGACCTTTTCGGCACCAAGGCTCTCTAGTAAGGTCTCTTCAATCTCCTCTTTAGTCAGATGAGGATTACGACCCGGACTGAGCAAGCAGCTTTCTGTGACAAGAATAGTTCCTTGACCGTCACTGTGTATAGCTCCGCCTTCCAGTACAAAAGGTTTGGCATCATAAACAGGTATCTCTAAAACTTCTGCAAAACGACTGGCTACTTGGTCATCTGCTTCATAGTCTTGGTAAAGACCGTCAACAGCACCACCCCAGGCATTGAAAGACCAATCTACCGCCAACTTTTCCCTTTGATCATTGAGGAGAATTGTCGGACCAGTATCACGTGCCCAGGCATCATTTGTGGGAATATCTAAATAAACAACGCTATCACCAAGGTAGGATTGAGCTTCAGATAGATAGTCCTGCTCCACCAAAAGGTAGACTGTTTCCCCTTGAGCAATCGTTTTGATGATCTGGCTAAAGGCTTTTTTTGCAGTCTTTCCTTGAAAAGGCCAAGACCCTGGTCGAGTAGGCCATATCATGAGAGTCCCATGATGGGGTTCATACTCTGCAGGCATACGATAACCTAATTTCTTTGGGCTGTCCATCATGATAATCTCTCCTTAAAGTCTTGGTAGCCAAATGCTTTGACTAGACTGCACTCACCCTCTTTATCCATGAGATACAAACTTGGAAGTCCAATTCCGTTAAAGGTATTATTTTTGACAAATGAGTAAATAGCCATGTCTTCAAAATAGAGGCGATCGCCAATTTCAATCGGTTTTTCAAAGCTGTAATCCCCAATGATATCACCTGTCAGGCAAGTATTTGAAGAGAGTCTATAAGTATAAGTTTTTTCTTGGGATTCAAATCCATCTCTCAATGGGGGACGATAAGGCATCTCAAGAACATCTGGCATATGGCAGCTTGCCGAGGCGTCTAGTACCAAGGTCTCAATCCCGTTTTCAACAATATCTAAGACTTCTGTCGCTAGATAGCCCGCATTAAGGGCAATAGCTTCTCCTGGCTCGATATAGACGTCAAGGTTATAAGTTTCTCGAATGCGTTTAATCTCAGAAATCAGTAAGTCCACATCATAGTCATCTCTCGTAATATGATGACCACCACCCATATTGAGCCATTTAAGGTGAGGCAAATAGGTTCCAAACTGGTCTTCTACTGCTTTCAAAGTCGTTTGTAAATCATCTGCCCCTTGCTCACAGAGGGTATGAAAATGAAGTCCGTCAACCAAATCTAACAAATCACTTGGTATCTTGTCTGAAGTCACTCCAAAGCGTGAGCCAGGAGCACAAGGGTCATAGAGCGCGTGATCACCCTGCGTTGAACATTGAGGATTAATGCGCAAACCAATACTAATACCAGCTTCACGACAAAGTTGACCATATTTGCGTAGTTGTCTCTCTGAGTTAAAAACAATATGATCAGATATTTGCAGTAGCTCTTCCATATCTGATTCCTTGAAAGCAGGCGCAAATACATGGACTTCCCCCGGGAACTCCTCCCTAGCCAACTTAGCTTCAAAGAGTCCACTGGCCGTCGTACCTGACAGATACTGACTAATCAAAGGATAGGTTTTATAGAGAGAATAAGCCTTTTGAGCCAGTAGAACCTTACAGCCGGTTTTTTCTTGAACCTCTTGTAGAATGCGGCAATTCTCTTCTAATTTTCCTAAGTCAATGATATAAGAAGGCGTTGGTACTTGTTCTAATTTCATTAGTCCACCATTTGTGGATTTTCAACCACAACCCATGGCAAACCGTATTTATTTAAAGCTTCCATGAATGGGTCTGGATCCAACTCTTCAAGGTTATAAACTCCTGGTTGTTTCCAAGTGCCATCCATCACTAATTTTGTCCCAATCATGGCAGGAACACCTGTTGTGTAAGAAATGGCTTGTGATCCAACCTCTGCATAGCACTCCTGATGGTCGCAAACATTGTAAATGTAGATGGTCTTTTCAACGCCATCTTTGACGCCTGTAAAGATACATCCGATATTTGTTTTACCAACAGTACGTGGGCCAAGGCTTGCAGGATCTGGAAGCAAGGCTTTCAAGAATTGGATTGGTACGATTTCTTGTCCGTTAAAATTAATAGCATCTGTACGAAGAAGACCAACGTTTTCCAAGCATTTCATGTGCGTTAGATAAGATTGACCAAATGTCATAAAGAAACGAATGCGTTTAACACCTGGAATATTCTTTGCTAATGATTCGATTTCTTCATGGTGGAGGAGATACATGTCTTTTTGACCAACTTGTGGGAAATCATACTCACGTTTGATAGACATAGCTTCGACCTCAACCCATTTTCCATCTTCCCAGTAAGAACCTGGTGCAGAAACCTCACGTAGATTGATTTCTGGGTTAAAGTTTGTCGCAAATGGATAACCGTGGTCACCACCATTACAGTCTAAAATATCGATATAATGGATTTCATCAAAATAGTGTTTGAGGGCGTATGCTGAAAAGACGCTGGTTACCCCTGGGTCAAAACCAGAACCAAGCAAGGCAGTTAGACCTGCTTTCTTGAATTTCTCTTGGTAAGCCCATTGCCATGAGTAGTCAAAGTAGGCAGTAAAACCAAGCTCCTTACAACGTTTCTCATAAATAGCACGCCATTCAGGGTCTTCTGTGTCCTCAGCCTCATAGTTGGCAGTATCGATATAGTGGACACCTGTTGCCAAACAAGCATCCATAATAGTCAAATCTTGGTATGGTAGAGCTACGTTCAAAACAGCTTCTGGTTTGTAGCTTTCAATCAAGGCAATCACTTCTTCTACCTTGTCAGCATCAAGAGCAGCTGTCTCAATCTTAGTATTTGTTTTGCCTTCTAATTTAGCCTTCAAGTCATCACATTTTGACTTGGTACGGCTAGCAATCATAATTTCTTTAAAAGTTTCGCTATCTTGGCAAATCTTTGAAATAGCAACTTGGGCAACTCCCCCACATCCGATCACTAATAAACGACTCATTTTTTTCCTTCCTCTTCTTCTAAAATGTCTTCTACATACTTAGGCAACATAAAGGCCCCCACATGTAAGTTTGCAGTGTAATATTCCGTAAATAATTGGCGTTTTTTCCAGCCTTCCTTGTCAAAATCTTTGACAGGGTGATATTTTTTCGATGCAAATCCAAACAACCAATAGCCAGCAGGACTAGTTGGGATATGTGCCTGATAAACCCGGCTGATTGGAAAGGCTTGATTGACCTTGCGATGCATGCTTCGGCAAGCTGACTCATCTTCGTCAAAGAAGGGACTACCATGCTGGTAAATCATGATACCGTCTTCTTTCAAGGCTCTATAGCTATTGCCGTAAAATTCCTTGGTAAAGAGCCCTTCTGTATGTCCAAATGGATCAGTCGCATCATTGATGATAATGTCGTAATCATCTTCGCAGTTTCGTAAAAAGCGAAGCCCATTTTGGTAGTAGATGGTAACACGAGGATCATCAAGTCCTGCTGCAAAGTCTGGAAAATACTCTCGACAAACCTCAACCAGCATCTCATCTGGTTCTACAATATCGATTTGTTCCAATTCTGGATAGAGAGTTAATACTTGGGCAACACCACCGTCACCACCCCCAATAACCAAGACTTTCTTTGGATTGGGATGGACAGCCATAGGAACGTGGACGGTCATTTCGTTGTAGACAAAGTCATCTGCATCTGAAAACAAGACATGCCCATTTAAAATCAAAATCTTTCCAAAAGCTGGAGTATCTAATACTTCAATATCCTGCCATTCACTTTGACCAGAATAAAGCTGTTTGGCTGTTCTCATTGTTAACTTGACATCTGGAGTATGAACTTCAGAAAACCATAAATCCATCTAGTTCTCCTTTCTTTCAATAACATTGATGTGATTGACCTCTGGATCTTCCGTTCCTTGGAGAGAACAACCACGTTCTTTAGCAAATTGGATATAATCGACAAGACCTTGTGTAATGCGTTCACCAGGTGCTAGGATTGGAATACCTGGAGGGTAACACATGACAAATTCCCCACAGACTTGCCCAACGGACTCGTCTAATGTTAAGCTTCTTCTCTCTGCATAGAAGGCTTCCTGAGGAGAGAGCACCAACTCAGGTTGGATATATTCTCCAGCAATCAAGTCCTTCCCATCTCTTGAGTAAAGTCTCTTGATGTCAGCCAGAGCACCAACCAAGCGTTCAATATCTTGGATACGGTCACCAATCGAAATGTAGGCCAAGATATTGCCAATATCACCAAACTCAATCTGAATGTCATATTCATCACGTAAGAGGTCATAAACTTCAATACCTGTTAAACCAATTCCCTGAGTGTAGACTGACAGCTTGGTCACGTCAAAATCACAAACTGATACACCATCTACTAGCTCTTTTGAGTAGGCATAGTAGCCACCGATGGCATTGATTTCACGACGAGCATACTCAGATAACTCAATAACTTTCTCAAAGGACTCCTTACCACGAAGGGCTAAGTTTCTACGAGAAACATCTAGACTAGACATTAGCAAGTAGGATGCTGATGTTGACTGTGTCAGATTAATAATCTGACGTACGTACTCAGGATTCATCTGATTGCCAACTAAAAGAAGCGAACTTTGAGTCAAGCTGCCACCAGATTTATGCATGGATACAGCCGACATATCTGCTCCTGCATCCATAGCAGACAGAGGAAGTTTATCTGTAAAGTGCAGATGAGCACCGTGGGCTTCATCTACTAAGACTTTCATTCCTGCAGCGTGTGCCATCTCTGTTAAACCCTTAAGATCTGAACAAATCCCATAGTAGGTTGGGTTGTTAATTAGGATAGCCTTAGCATCCGGATGGTCCTTAATCGCTTGCGCCACACGATCATTTTCAAGCCCCAAAGCAATACCGATTTTAGGATCCACACTCATCTCGATATAGATGGGGATAGCACCACACAAAACAAGGGCGTTGATAGCTGATTTATGTACGTTACGCGGAAGAATAATCTTATCTCCAGCTTTACAAGTGGAGAGAATCATGGTTTGAACAGATGAAGTTGTCCCCCCAATCATTAGAAAGGCATGAGCAGCCCCAAAAGCTTCCGCTGCTAGTTCCTCTGCTTCTCTGATAATCGAAATGGGATGTCCTAGATTGTCCAAGGGCTTCATAGAATTGACATCAATACCAACGCATTTCTCACCCAGAAGTTCAACCAACTCTGGATTCCCACGGCCACGTTTGTGACCAGGTACATCAAATGGTACAATTCTTTTCTTTCGTAATTTGACCAGCCCTTCATAGATGGGAGCTTGGTTTTGATTTAACATTATAGAGACATACTCCTTTATCGTAGTTTTTTTCATCTTGTGTAAGGCTCTAAAGGATACTTATGAAAAAAGAGCAGGTTGGCACCTGCTCTACAATCTACTGACGTGTTTATGTTTGTTTCTTTTGAGTATGTCTGTTCCTGATGTTTCCTAACTCTCTAGTAGCAAATATTACGTACTTTATTGATCGTTTCACAAGATGACGTGTGCTTTCACCACACTAACAAATGTATACGAATTAGAACTAGTGTTCTAACATCAACTTATAAAAGTAGGCTTTTAACCCTATCAATAATGTGGCTTTTCAACCACGCTTCGGCATTCAACCCTGCCTGTCCGTAGGCATTTTTTACTCGGGTTTATATTTGCTAGAAAACATCATCTCATTTTCTAAGCTTCATTACTATATCATGTTTTCAGAGACTTGTAAAGTATTTTTAGAACTTTTTTAAAATAATTTAATATTTAGTTCGTGTAATTTATTCAACCCAGAAATAGAAATCGTTTTAAATTTAAATCAAAAACAAAAAAAGGAACTAAATAAATTAATTCCTTTAGATAGGCAGAAGTAAATTCAACTATTCAAAATCGTATTTACTCATCACGCGCTACTTTGGCAGCTAGTTCAAAATCAGTCATCAAATAATTTTCATCTAGACGGATAAGACTATAATACTCATTCCAAAATAGAGAGTCACTGTTGCTAGCCCATTGTAATCCATACCACAATTGAGTGACATCACTTGTATGTGATGGGGGGATTGACCATAGATGCTTTTTGAAAGTTTCTTGAACAAGTGGAAGGTCCAGTCGACTAGTCAAGTCGAGTTCATCCAATTTCAAAGTGATAGAATGTTTCTTAGCAACTTCAATGCTATCCTTGTTAAATCGGACCTGAATAACCTTAGAATCTTCTAGAACCACGTCCTTATCTTCTGCCCCGTAAAAGGAAATACTCCCAAGAACTATGCCATCTTTTGCAAAGAGATAGGGAGCGTAGGGAACAGCATTGCTATCAAGTCTGAAGCCTTTTTCGATAGTGACTGATTTATCTCCTGAATACTTTTGAAAATTGCCATCTGTCAGGAGGTCTTCGTAGTCGCTAGCACCATCTCCCTGTCTTACATAGATATCAAATCCAGATTCCATCAGATCACTTACTTTGGTTTCTGCTAACGTAATTTTACTTTCATTAATTTGCAAAATTGGTGCTTGAGGTGGCAAACCAATCGTGAGATTAAACATGACTCCTACTAGAAAGACCATCAAGGTTATAAGGAGGGCAAGTAATGACTTTCCAGTCCTTTTTCTTGCATTGAAAAGGGCCATTAGAGCAGGTAGGAGGATCATTTTAGCTAAAATAGAATTCCCCACACCGCCTCTATTTAAGGTCTGAAAAGCAAAGATCCCTGCGATTGCAATCAGGGACAGGTAGACCAAAATCTCGCCTAGACCCAGTTTTTCTGTTCGAGTTTGTTGGTTTACAGGGGCTTCGTACAATGTCTGCCCATTCTCTTTCCTCTTTTTTAGAAAGAAATAAAAGCCCAGACCGAGTAGCAGATTAAAAATTGCAAAAGCAATTAAAGTACCTATAATCACCGTTCTACCCATGGCTCTCTACTCCTTTATGTTCTCTCTCAAATCTTATCTTTCTCTTTAGTGTCCAATTCCCAACTAATAAAACCATTAAGAAGAAGGGGCCGCCTTCTATCAGTACAATCGGTAAAGCCAGTAGAGCAATCATCAAAAAACTAGCTTTCTTTTGACGCCAACTACCGCCCCATTCTCCGTTTATCAGTTCACCTAAATAATCGATGTAGTCAGTAAACCAAGTCAATAAGGGATTTTGAAAATCATTGAGCCTTAGGTAAATGAACAAAGCAGAATTTTGAAAAACATAAAGAATTCCTAAGACTAGAATAATCTTTTGACTAGTTCGAGTAGCCTCTAGAACGATTTTTTCTCTCTTCTCTGGTTTTATTTCCTTGAGACTTGGATTCTTACAAGAGAGTTTTTCAAATCTATAGACCAGAAATCGGTAGAGATAATATTTTTTTATATCACGCTTCATAAAACCCCCAAACTAGGAAGGACACTCAATTATAAATCATGGTTTAAACATCTAATTTCAAGGAATTTCCTTCCAAATAGACCGCTTTTGACTCAGTGATTTTGATTTTTTGATCTTCTGAAAAGCCAATGGTTTCACCGTCCTTTAAGGTGACATCACTACCTAAAACATACTGAAGAATAGACAAGAGGAAATAATATAAGTCATCGTTATTCATAGGAGACTCGATAATTTCAATCTCAGTTTTTCCAAACTCTTTCAAACCATAAGTGTAAATACTAGTTTTATCTCCCTGGTTTATAATTCCCATATAAATCCAGAGTTGAAGGGGAAGCATTTCTTCTTTCAAAAGGTCAGCCAGGTCTAGATAAAGATCTTTGGGCAAGAGCAAGGTGGTAGAACCCTGATAAATACCAATAGCTGATTGACTAGTTTTTAGGATTGAGGCATTGACTTTAGTTAATAGGGAATAAGTTTCTACTGGCGAAAGATTGTCAGACAAAATAGAAACAATGGCGTGTTGAGTGTGCTCCTGTGTTTCCTTCTCAACATCCTGCCAGAGGTAAGAATAGGCATACAATTCTTCAAATTCTTGACTTGGGATAGGTAAATCCATTAAAGCCAGCGCAACTAGAGCACCATCAATCACAAAGGTTGCACTAGAATCATCCCCAGAAACTTCAGAAATTTCAAGCCCCCAATGAGATCTCAATTCCTGAACAACTTGGTCTAAAGAATAGGATTGATTGCCTTTGAAAAGAGGCATGGACAAGATCAGTTGTTTTTTCTTCTCTGACTTTTCTTTCTTACTAGCAAATAGATTTTTTAAAAAATTCATAAAACTCCTCTTTTTTCTTATACCAGTTGGGAAGCAAAGCTATCTTGGTCAAAGTGAGTCGAGATACCAAGTTTCCTCATCCTCAAAACCGTAGAATTTCTCATCAAGTAGCCAATTTCCATCCACCAATCTAAGGACAAACTGATGCTTCATTTCTAAAGCTTCTTGATAATGGGTGATGACTCTTGCTTCTTCAGCTTTTGCCATGATAAAATCTACAGAAAAATCATTCGTTTGAACATAGTTATACTCACTTGGGGAGCCATAAGAATTTCGAACTCCTCCTTCCAAGCATTTTTGAGTCACTCGTCCAGTTAGAAGTTGCATTTGCCTCTGAAAATAGTCATCCATAAGTTCATTCCACAAAGGGTGAAGCTGATTAGATGGGATGCCAAGGGCTTCTTTTTCCTTATCCAGTGCTCTGTTACGCTCAAAAATTTCCTCTTCTAACAAGGTTAAACTTTTGAGTAAATCAAGCAAGGGTGGGATAATTATTTCCACCATAGCTCGATAGTTTTCAGGGGTATTTTTATAGTTCACTCTCATGATTACTCTCTTAACTCTCCTGGATTAATTGCTTTACTTCTATGTCTGAAAGTTGTCCATCCATGTAGAGTTTCCTAAGTAAATCTTTATCTACGGTAATTTCATAATAGTCAGTCACAAACTCATGAAATTTCTCAAAGCTATCAAAAAGGTAAGAAAGCAACCATTCTCCACCATCCTGATCTTGGTAAGTCTGTTGATGCGCGTGACCATCATACCAGATAAAGAAAGTCGTTTCATCTTTTTGGTCTTCTGAATAAAGTGAGACATACTTTTCATCCAGTCCTTTATAAAAACTATCGATGATATCTTGATTCCACTCGTTAGCAGCAAACTGGCTTAAACTACTTTCATGATCAAAGCCTTTTATGAGGATCATTTTATCAGTCAAAATCACATCTAAAGAATCACCAGAGCCATTGTCAATAAGATATCGGAGTCCATAGTCTTCCTCAGTCTTAATCACGAGTCTGAGCCAATCCTCACTCGGATCTGTCAGATATTCGTCAATGACTAGCAAGGCATCTAAGCGAGTCTTTATCTTGTCCCAATCAATCTTTCTCATCTCTAAAAACCTTCCATCTTATTCTTGCAATTTATCAAGATCACAAGCCCTATAACGAGCTGTTAGATAGCCCGAAAAGCTAATCTGAGGGATATTCCACTCATTAGGCAAATAAATCGAACAATCTACCTGATCACCTAGAGGGGAACTTGCTGAGAAGACATATCTTCCCAAATCCTCATTATTAGGATTTCTTTCAACTTGACCCAATCTGCTAGTATTGAACCAGTCTTTAAACAGTAACCAGATTTGCTCGGCATCTTCATTAGATAAGGTGGTTTTCAAGTTGTAGCTGATTCCGACTCTAGATCTTTTTTTGAATCCTGACTCATCAGCCTTACAAACTTTTATCGATCCCTTATCATACTGCCAGTTATCACTATCTAATTGGGGAAATTGAACAGATAGATTGTCTTTAAATCCCTGCATAGTATCAAATAAATCTTTGGAGGCAGCTTCGAATAATTCTAGTTCTTCCATAGTCTTCTCTTTAATTTTCATTACTAATCACATTTCGATTTAATCTGCATCAACCCAGATCTGGTATTTTTGACAATGGAGACATCTAAACAAATAACCACAGATAGGCCCGTCTTTGAACAAGTAGTCTTCTACCTCTTGATATTCTTCACGCGCTTCATAGTCTGCCAAGACTTGCTCAGCGATTCCCATTGTCTTTAGTTCTTTAGTGCCTACTGTTCCTAAATAGGCACAGTAGTCTTGGCAACAAGATAACCAATGTTCTCCCTGCCAACTTATGTAGCCTGGAGTCTGGCAAAAAAGCAGCTGATTCTTTTCTGGATCCACTTCACCTTGCCACTCAGCATCTTGAATAAATTCCGCATCGAATTTCTTGGCTGCTAGCCCGTTTGCAATACAAAATGGACAGAGGTTTTCTATGTTGTCGATACAATAAGGGATCAAGTCATAATAAATAGTGCTTTCTTTCCCACAAGATGGACAAACCTTTGCTTCTCCCTCTACAAAAGCTCCTGTTGCTATAGGGTCTGGATGATAGATAAAATGTGGCAAAGACTGTAGTAGCTCCTGCCTATGCTTCTTCTCTTCTTTTTTTAGAGGACGAGGAAGGGCAAAACGATCGCCATGACTCTGACTCATTTCTTGTAAACGAGTCAGTTTCTTTAGCTGTTTTCGATTTGGTTTATCTATGATTTCGGTAAATAAGCGATAGGCACTAGTGTAGAGAGCCAATTGCTCATAGAGGTCCACTAAGACCTTCTTTGCTTCTAAATCATCAGTCATAGCTAATTCATCAGCCAAATCATAAAGGGCTACAACACATGAAGGCTTTCCATCTTGAGCATGGTATTCCCTTGTCAGGGTGATATATTCTTGTAAATATGGATTCATCTGGCTACCTTTTCTTTTATGGATGAGTTCTGATTAACAAATGGTACAGTTAATAAATTTCATACACAAGCTCTCTATCAGCTTGAAACTGTTTGTCGAATTTCACTAAAAGATAAAGGGATCCAGCTGGAGATTCACCCGCATCATAACCTAGAGCAAATTCGCCATAAGAACCACTTTTATCCAAGATTAACTCACTTAATTCCAATACTGAATCAGCAAGATCAGGTAGGTTATCATGAATAACTTTTTGAGCTTTTTTATCAAGATGATCCAAGTTTCTATATAAGCTAAACATCAAATCATCTGATAATAAGAGTAAATCTTGTTCACAGTAACCTGTAAAATGAATATTTATGTCTTTATTAAGATATTGCCCTAGAAAATAGATCCCCGAAACATGTTTTTCCCAGTTTATTCCTTCCCATAATGTCAATAAATCTTCTTTGTTCATTTATTATCTCAAGCAGTTTTATTCTTTTAGAAAT
Source organism: Streptococcus fermentans (assembly GCF_040888305.1). Classification (NCBI taxonomy): domain Bacteria; kingdom Bacillati; phylum Bacillota; class Bacilli; order Lactobacillales; family Streptococcaceae; genus Streptococcus; species Streptococcus fermentans. Next base: position 251,084 of record NZ_JBFNFG010000002.1, read on the forward strand.
GTTTAATAAACTTTCTAACAAATAGTGACGAGGACATTTCCATTGAGCTCTAAAATTTGCTTGTAAAACTTTTTCATATTTACAAAGCTGATTCGGATTTCATCCTTGATTTCTTCCTCTTCCTCAAGATAATCCCAAATATTAGGATACAAGTCAGCTTTTTTACAAGCTTCCATACTAAAGTCTTTCAAAGCCTTGTCCATATCAAATTCTTCTAAAGCTTGACTGATAGCCGCAATTCTCGATTTTTCAGTATAGGCGATATATTCAGATACATCCTCTAGAGGAGTCACCCCTAGGACTGCTTCCCTCAGAGGATCGTCGTCCATAAACTCAGAGCTACTAAAGCCAGTCATGACAAAGACTAAGACATCCCACATCTTATCGATATCTATTAAGATATCATGAGTATCAACGGAGTCCTCAGCAAAGTCTAACAAGTCATCTTCTTGATTGGAAAGAGCTTTTATTTGTTCTAATCCATTGTCTGGTAAATATTGATAATTGGCAATCATTCCCATGATTTTTCTCCTTTGAATCTTGTAGGATAATACTGATGTTTTTAGCTCTATTTCTATAGAAAATGCTATAATGGAGCTAAGAAATTGTTTTATTGAATGTTAATACTCAATGAAAATCAAAGAGCAAACTAGGAAGCGAGCCGCAGGTTGCTCAAAGCACTGCTTTGAGGTTGCAGATGGAAGCTGACGTGGTTTGAAGAGATTTTCGAAGAGTATAAATAGGAGGAAATAGTAATGTTCACTAGTATTGTTTTGGCGTTTTATGCTCTTTTCTTTCTATCCTTATCCTTTACTATTTATCTCTATATCAGACTTCTAGTTGCAGTCAGACAAGGGAAAGATGTCCCAAAATGGATCTATAAACTCGGCCATGCCATTCAAGGTAGAATTCACGTTGACTATGAAGAAATCACAGATGCCAATGCACTTAAAGAAATTCATTGGTTCTTTCTAATCTATCTAATCATAAATCTACTCCTATTGGCTGGCTTCTACTATCATAGCCATAGCTTTCCTCAAGCAATTTATGAATGTTTGAAAAAACAATTTTTCATCGTACTTGTTAGTATGGTTTTAAAAAGTATTGGCAAATTTATCGTATTAACTATAAGAAAAAACTTTCAAAACAGTCATGCCTATGCATCCACCAACGCTTTTATCGGAACAGCTTTTTTAACGAGTTATGTGTTTATGTTTTGCATGATGATGAGTGGTCTTCCTGCTCAACCTGTTCCAGTGAGCATTCAAGATACAACTGTCATTATCGGGGAGACCAAGGCTTCCGAGCTTTTGGATCAAGGATTTAGTTTCGATGATAAAAGTCCAGAGAGCCCCATCACCAATCCCAAAAACGACCACTTCTATTACGGTCAACTTCTTGAAGTCAAGCGAGATAATCAGTCCTATGGCTTTATGAGCCTTACTCCTACAGGAAGAGATACTGATCAACTCAAAAACTGTATCATTACCTACTATAGAACTCCCAAGGACGACCATCAACTGCAGGAAATTTCTATCAATCATGTCAATCTTGCAAATCTCAAGTTCCAAGATTTTCAAACACGAAAGTTAATCGATATCTTTCAACTAAATCCTGCTGATTATGAAGAAAGTAAAAATCCTAACAACTTCACCTTGACCATTCAAACAGCAGATTACGATCTCTGGAAAAGATACAGAATTGAAGTCAAGTTTAATACAGATGGTTCCCTAGATAGTTATGGTGTCAGAGCCCAACATAGCATGTGGGAATGATTCACCCCTTATTTTTCTCTTATCAGATAGACATTAGGCTGAAAAAATATCATCGACAAGTTTATAGGTTTCGATGAACCGAAGGCCAGAAGAGCTTTTATCTCTAGTGATTTCTTCATAAATATCTTCTAAATTTTGGGCAGGTGCCAGCATCCAAAGACTAAAAGGTCTAAGTTTCACCTGTCCAATTTTTTCAATATTTTCTAATAATTGCCCTAAATCTTTGTGATTGAACCAGCAATCTGTAACGAGAGCAAACTTCGTATTGTCCATCTTACAGGAGATATGACTGGTCAAAAAATCATCGATTGTGGGCTTTTTTGTTTGTAAGAGGCGAGTACAAGCTAGATGGTACTCAAGCTTTCTAGGACTCTGCTCAACCATAGATACAAAGACAAGACCATACTCATCTTCGAACTTAACAGCAAGGAGATCCCCTTCTTCAAAATAGGGTTTGCGTTTAGTTTTGTCTTTAGGGACTTTTAGAGGCCTAGGATTTTCAGTTTGCAACTGGATAGCAAGTTTTTCCAAGACTTTTTGCCTTTGCTTCAAAGCCTTTGGATCTATTTCCATCCAAAATGGATCAGCCCCTTTTCTGAGAAGCTCTAAGGTTTTATCTCTGATATCGTCTGTCAGGTGACCAATCTTCCACAGTGAATAGGCAAGAGCAGTCCAATAAATCTCTGTAAAAAAGTCAGTTTGACAGTAATCTTTCTCTGCATCGAGGATATCCTTGATAATATTGGACACATGTTCACCGTCTCTATAGCGACCAACTACCTCATTGTAAATGTCATACCCTTGATCACTGTCAATGATTTTAACGCCATCAATAGCCATTCTCAACTCCTAATGCTCAATCGATATCTTATTGATAAATCTCAAAAATTATTTAATCTTATGCTTGTTCATTTTCTCTTGGAAAATATCTGTAAGAATTTGTCGCAATTCTTGAGCTTTCTTTTCAGGAAGTTGGCCTTCTTGTTCAGCAACGGCATACAACTCTGGATACTCAAGTGAGATTCTCTTAACAGTACGTGTAATGGCATGTTTTCTAACAAAAAATGGAATCCGTTTAATCATATCTTGAGGGATTAAGGCGATAATCTTATCGGCTGTTTCCTTATCGTTCAGTTTAGAGAAAGTTAGTCCCTTTTTAATCATTTCTTGTTCTTTTTCTGTAAAATCTTTAATATCCATTATATCTCCTTATGACTACTTTATTTACTACTATTATACTATTTTTTTAATTGGTCGAATGAAAAATCTCTATAAATCACTTCTCTGCCAAGGACAGAATCTGTTGTAACAGGTAGTTTTTGCAGCAAATCTTGGATCTCAATATCATTGGGAAGAGGATTCAATTCTCCCAGACTATTTTCCTGAAGATGTGCTACAAAGATAAACTCTCCCTTTTCCCAATCCATAGCACAATCATTGATAACATCTACTGGCGACAGGTCCAGCAGTTCTTGCTCTTGCGCTATAAACGTTTCGTAGATCAGCTCAAAAATAGCTTCTTTATCAATTTTTACAACTCTTAATGTATGTTCATCCATGCTTGCTTTCCTCTAATCATATCAATTTAGCTATCATTCGATTGGTAACTTCTTATCCCACTCTTTAGGCAAATCATCCGAAAAATACTACTTTTAAAATTGAATCCACTTATCATTATCCATAATAAAGGGCTTCGCTAGACCTTCTCCTGTATAGTTTTCATATTTTGTAGATAAATATTTGTAGCAATCTTCCTTGGTTGCAAATTTGATAGCTTGATAAGGCTCCTCAAAGGTCAACTTTTCGACAAAAAGGTAGGCATCCTCACTTGGTACAAGAATTCCAACATGACCGATAAAGAGAGATTGACCATCCAAGTCATCATGGACCACTACGGAGAGCATTCTTGCATTTTCATTAAACTTGAATTGAGAAAGGAACTGTTCCATCTTAGCAGCATGCACCTTAACATCTGTCGTTGCTTCGGTCTTGACTCTTGAGAATAAAATATCAAAAGCATCCTTGTCTTCCGTACCAAAGACTTTTCCCTTATCAATGGCATCATTATCCACAAACAAGAGGGAATCATCTTTTTCTAACTTAGGAATTTCGATGGAATTTTTCAATAAACAATAACTGTTAATCCGACAGTTAGTGCCGACAAAGTCACCCTTTTTAGGTGTCCAAAGATTGCTTATCTTTTCAACATCATAGTCTGTTTTGGTAAATGTAGAAAAATCTCCAGTTAAGCCTACTGAGCCGACAGTCGCGTTGTAATCATTTACAAGGTTGAAAAATGCATCGACACTGTCTTTATCCAAATGCGCAGCCAAGGCTTTTCGAACTTCTTCTGCACTTTCTTTGCTATTAAGATTGCTATAGGTTCCTTTGTAGCTTTCTTTATCTGAGCTAGCCAACTTAGTAGTTGAACTGTTATGTTTTTCCATAGATTGGTTTTGGTTTGTACCACAAGCAACTAAAGTACAGATAGCTAAACCACAACAGCTTATTAATCTTATTTTTTTAGATACTTTCATAAAATGTTTCCTTTTTTACTAAGATTTTTCAAGTCGATTAGCTTCTCTTATATTATAGTTCATATTTATTTTAAGTCCAAGCATTTTACTAAATAAAGTAGATTTTAAATTATTAAAAAAGGAAGCTGGCACACAGCACGCTCCCTAATAAGTGAAATATCTATAAAATATTTTATTTTAGTCATCTTTTAGCTGTACCTGTGTATGAGCTATAAGATCACCTAGATGTCGCTTATCTTTCCTGAAAACCATCATTGCTAGTAGGGCAACTGCGAGGAGAGTAGCTAAAAACGAGAGGATAATAGATAATAAATCAAACTCACTATAGACACCATGTATCGTGCCCATATGACCTATTTGCCAAGGCAAAAATTTAATGGTGTTTCTAATCAAGCTAGATTGCACTGTTTTTTTCTTGTAAACCAATTGAAGTCCAGCTTTCGCCTTCCCAAAACTTCCATTTTTTGTATAATCTAAGGATGTAAAAAGTAGAGTGATTGGCAAAACAGAGGTAAAAAATGCAAGACACTGCGACTGAATTTCTGTAAATTCTGGGATACCATTAAAAAAAATAATGTAAAAAAGCATACAACCTAAAAACAGAAGCGCTAAATAAGCTAGTATGAAAAGATAATCAAATAGTAATTCAATCATTCTTTTTTTAAACGAAATAGAATTAATTGCTAAAATCTTCATCATCATCGCCTCCTTTATTATCTGCTATTCTTTTCAAATGTTTATTATTCTTTCGGTTGAGAATAGACTTGGATATGCTGACCTAGTACCTTAATTTCTACTGGTAAGTCATCAGATTTGTCGCCATCAACATCCGTTTCTAATTCAGAATCAGAAGAAATCTTTATATGACGAGCTTTTATGTACTCGATGTGATCATTTTCTACAACATCACCTTTTAATAAATCAGGGATAACTGACAATTTAGTAAGGATTGAGGCATCTTTTAAAATCAAAATATTAGCATAACCGTCCTTATCTTCATCAAAGATTTTTTTGTCAGCAAAATAATTTGTAAGAAGAACTAAAACATGACTGGCTGGACCAATATAATTTCCATTTTCTATCTCAACTCTAATATTAAATGCTTGATCTGTAACGACAGACTTCATGGTGTTAATCGCATAGGCTAGCATGCCAAATTTTGTTTTATCTTCTATCCCAACGTTATGAATGGCTTCTGGTAGTGAACCAATACTAAAGATATAACCAAAATAATTTCCATTTGATTTTCCGATATCAATCTTGTTTGTAGAACTAAAATCAAGCTCGCCAATAGCCCCGTCAATATCTTGATTGATTTCTAATAACTTTGTAATGAGATTTCCAGTTCCTCCAGGTATAATTGCTAGTTTTGGAATATAGTCTCTTTCAGCGATACCAGAGATTACTTCATTGACAGTCCCATCTCCACCGAATACGAGAACTGCCTCATAATGTTCTCTGGAAGCTTCTGTGGCGAAGTTGGTTGCGTCTTGCGCTTTTTGTGTAATTCTGGTATCGACTTGCTCGAAGTATTTTTTAGCCTTATTTTCTAGCTTATCCTTATAATCTAAAGCCTTTTCTCCACCAGAGGTTGGATTGATAATCAACATTATTTTTTGCATTCATTTTCTCCTCAATATCTATTTACACCTTTAGGCTATCAATATATCTTTTTTTGATATACTTTATTATATAATGAAATTTCTAAAAACAAAAATTGAACGTACTGAACTAAAATAGATACAATCATGAACTGTCTAAGAATTTTTCTATTAAAATTGGAAAAATAGAATTTGTGGAAAAAATTCTATCAAGTTACAAACTGAAGAAATCATCTCATTCACTCTTTCTTCATATACGACAGTTTTTATTTTACTTTAAAACAAAACCTATGCTTCTATTATTTTTTTAGCCACAAATGTTGTAAAAAACTAATATCTTTATAAGGTTTTAAATCACATACTGCAAGTTCAATCTTTGTCATTTCTTCTAACCAGTTTTCTTTGCTCTTAAATTCATTTGGTTGTAGACTGTAAAATGTTCGAATCCCCAAATAGTTTTCTAATTTAAGACCAGACAAAGCTAATAATTCCTCTATCGTGATTATGCTTGATAATTGAAATTAAGCCATCATTTTTTAAAATTCTTTTGAACTCCAGAAGATAGTCTTTTCGGTCATTAGGATCTATATATTCTAAAACATTATGGCAAAGGACAAGATCAAAGGATTTATCTGTAAAACGAACGAGTTGGGCAATACTTCCCCACAATTTTTCATAGGATGTGGAAGAGTTGGCATAGAGCATTTCCTCATTAGGTTCAACAGAAATAACTTGATTCTTGCGAGAAAGAAATTCACTGACCAAGCCAAATCCAGATCCAAAATCAAGAATTTTCTTACCTTCCAGGTGAGCAAGTTGGGCAAAGGTTATTTCATATTGTATCTTTCCCCAGGGTTGTTTTAACATATTTCTATAATGTTCAAGATCAGATTTTTTGCTTGTCATGTCTTACCTCATTGGAACTGATATTTTTCTTTAAAATCATTTCTTCTAATAATTTACAGTAAACTGCCGAATTTTCAGTGATCTTGTGACAGTGGTCATATCCTTGCCAAATATGAAATTTGGCATGAGGATACTTTTTGGGAAGAACTTTTTTAGCAGCTATCAAGTCGAATTCTTTTGATCCATAAAAGAAAACACAACTTTTTTGTTCCTCTGGCGTAAGATTAGGCAAAGCCACAAAGGCACAATCATGGGAAATATGTTTGATACTTTCTTCATCCATAGCAATGAAAGAATCCGCCATCATCTCTCCTTTTTCTCCATAAAGTGAAACCATCTTATGAACAGCTATATCTCTATTTCGCAAAGCTTTTCTATGCTTTATTAACAATAAATACCTAGTAAATACATCTAGCAAAGGCGCATTTGTCCATAAACTAACCCCTTCAAAAACAAGTTTCCCAAACCTGATATCCTTATGATTCAATAATTGCAGTAATACAACTCCACCCAAGGATGCACCAAAGCCTAAACGCATGTCTTTTATCTGATGATCTTTTAGATAATCGTAGATCATCTGGCTTTCCTTAAGAGCTGACTCGTAAGTATCCGAAGCTGATTGCCCATGCGCAGACAAATCCGGAATGATATATCTAAACTCTTGCCCCATCTGATCTGCAATGAGGGACTTCATTCCTTGAGCAGAAGATAACATAGGGTGGATTAACAATATCGTCTCTTTCTGATTAGAATTAAGATCAAGAATGTTCATTTACCGACACCAGATTTCTTTCCTTTTTTAGCCCTTATTCTTAAAGAACTTATCCCATCCATTTATGATTTATCCAGATAAATGCGACAATTATAATACCTTCACTTGAACCCCTTGCATGTCGAATATTTCTTTGACATGTTCAAAATTACTGCTTATGATAGTCGCTTGCTTCAGATTTGGAAACTGTTGCAGTTCTTTAAGACTAACTTCATTTAGGTCAAAACAATCATCTTCTCCATCCCACTGAGGAATCAGATTCATATAAATTTCATTTCCTCCATCCATATAGATTTCTTGGACTTGTTCAGCATATTTCTTAGGTATAGGAAGATTTATCATATAATCAAGTGCTGGCTGAATAATCTCCATACTTTCTGTGTCGATGTTCAACTCACTGGCTTCCTCTGCAAAATCAAAAATATTAAAAATAGGTTTCAAAACCTCTAAATCATACATTAAAACCTGGATAATGGCTAGTTTAAAATTTATATTGTCAAAGTGAAGCACTTCTCCATCAGTTGTTTTTAACTTGTAACTTTCCCGTTCACGTTTTATCTCTGGAAAGTAGGAAATAGAAAGTGTGTCTGTGATTGTCTCTGTAATTCCATTAAAATTAGTTCCATAAGGAGTCCATAAAATAAGGTTAAAATCCCCTACTCTATGCCTATCAGAAAAGAAATAAGGAGATTTTCCATCTGATAATACCATAGCTTGACATGGTTGCTTTGGCAATTCTTTCTCTCCAGTCATAGATTTTACAATATCGCCATAGTAAAGGAAAACAGTAGAAATCAAATGTTCCTCATCAATGTATGTTTTAGATTTTTTTAAATGATTTTTAATCGAGAAAGAATGTTCAAATACAATACCAATATTGTCATAAATGTATTTAATAAACTTATTATCTCTTTTGACAACCTGGTCAGGCTTCCCCAATACAGCTTCAATATCTTTCAAGGACAAAGGAAAAGCTAAGCTGGTTCCGTTAATAATCATTGAATTGTTTTGAAGATTGATTTCAAGTTTTTTTTGTGTTTTTTTCTTAAAAAAATGAAACATATTACTACCTTTTCTTAAGTTTCTTCCAGATAAATCTTGACCGCTTTGTATTCCTGCTCTTTAGCGTAGGCAAATACTTCTGAATTTCTAATGTAGTCAAAAATATTTTCCTTTAAATCTTCATCCCAGGTCGATTCACTAAAGATTTGATTGTCTTGACTAGCTTCATAGAAAATATCAAGGTGAACTTGATAAAACTCTTCATCTTCATTTGGAGCTTGCCTTACTAATGAAAATTGAAACAAGGGTTTATCAGATATACTGGTAAATGTCCCTACTTCAAACAAAATCATTTCATCATCAATAGGATCACGACACAAGTCTTCAAAGATAGCTACCATATCCTCCAAGGACATTCTATCAGTGATTCTTTCTTTTAAAAATTTAAGTGATTGTTTCATGCTTCTCCTCTTTCTACATGTTTACCATCAGAAACTGACTAAAAATTAAAAGTAACCTATAACTCTAATAATCTCTATAAAGTAGTATATACCTATTGCGATAGCTATCATAATTGCTAGAACAACTAAACCAATGATAATCCTTGCCCAGATATGCCTTTGTGCCTGTTCAATGACAAAAGCACTAAGAGACGCGAACGATAATCCAAAAGCTAGAAAGATAGATATGGCCCAAACAAACGGAATAACTGTCATCCAAGGGTAGGGAAATGGTTGTCCGACTGGATGATTTTCTAAAATAAAATAAGTAATAATCGCAACTAGATACAAAAAAATATTCACGATATATAAATACTTAAAAACCTGACGTCTATGAAAGAATACCATCAATCCTAAGACGAAAATCATGATAAGGGGGATGAAAAGACGCCCCCAAATATAACTGTCATTAAACATAGCTAACTCCTATATCTTATGCAAAATCACTTTCAACTACCAATGCTGCATTTTGCTAATCTTGTCTCCCTTATTCCTGATGATTCCAAATATATTTTTCTGAATGACACCAGCCAAAAATATAGTCTAGCATTTCTGCAAACCACTCTTTTATCATTCCATCTTGTAAGCTGTCATAGTATGTAAAAAATCTCTCATAAACTTGTGTCTCCTTCATACCTAGATGATGGATTTTCCTTAAAAGATCATAGCCTAACTCCGCATATTCTTGATAATTTTCAGCTGTAACCTGATTCGAATATTCGGTTATTTGAAGAAATAAGCTCTCAAATTCAGTCAACTTTCTCACCTCTGATTTAGCTTTTGACTCCATAAAATGACTAGTCTTAACTTGGAAAAAACCTATTAAAAAATAGAATCCCTACACCCTTTATTATACTACATTAACAGAAAAAAGACTGAACCAGATGGCTTTCAGCTTGGTTTCAGTCTAGATCTTTTTGATAATCAGAATAGCCGCTGTAAGGACGTCTATCCCAAAATTAATTCCATGTAAAAGGGTTAATAAATACATATGCTTGGCAGCTATGGAAATCATAAAATCTCCTAAGAACTAACCTGGCTCATCTTTTAATCTAACTTGATAGTTTCAGAAAGGATAATTGCCCCAGTACCACTGACATCAAAAAATCCCACATCATGTTTTAAGGCTAACATGAGCATTGTATTATAGGCTGTTTCTGCTTGTGACCATGCAAATCCTGCATAGATAAGATTCTTACCAATACTATAGTCAGTAAAACGAATTTCCAGTTCTTGGTCATTCTCTAAGGCATCATCTATATCAAAGTCACCATTCATAGGAGGAAATAGTTTTATCATGTCCAGAAACCAACTTTTTAGTTTGCTTGAACTAACTTCAATTGAATCATAATCGTGGTCTTCCTTCCACTCCACTTGCTCCTCATACCATTCTAAAAATTCAGCTTTACTAGCTGGTGCGATTGATTTCTCAAATACTACTAAATCATAAGACATAGCTATACCTTTCTCTTTTATTATCATTACGCATATTTTCTCAATATCCTATACAGCTTCTCTCAGCTATGCAAACTTTCAATCATGATTAAAACTAGAGATTGGGAATTGATTTCAAAGCCATCAGCAGTAATTCTGTCATTAAAATACTTGACCGCTTGATCATGATCAAGAAAGCGATTGCTACTAAGATACTGTTCAATCTCATCCAAGAGAAAAGCACTTTCTTTTAAAGATTTATCTTCAAAACCATTCGCATAATGGATGCTCTTCATCATTCGTTTGAGCTTGGTTTTAGGATAGCAATCTTTAAGTTTATCCCTTAAAGAAAGAACAAGATCCTCAAAAGATTGACTATCTATATCATCCTCTAACAAACTTGATATTATATTCTTTTCGTACATATCTTCGATTAGTTCTTTCTAAGCCTGTTTCAGGACAAGATTGCTTTCTTCAGAATTTGGTGTCATATAAAATTCTTTATCCATTATCTTTCTCACTAAATATATTAAAAATTATGATTTCCCACAAAAATATTTCAGTAAACTTTTTAAAAGCGAGCATTTTCAATTGCAGCTCACCTTCTTCAGAAATTTTCGTGAGTAACTTCTTCAAAATAGTCATCCAGATGATGGTAGATTCGCATATCTTCTTCTGAACTATCTTGTAAAACTGCAAATACCTTCACTTTCTCATCATTGACAAAGACGAAATTATGTTCACCAAAATAAGCCTGATAACCCTTGTCAACTAAGGTCCAGAGTTCACCTTTTTTTAAACTGAAAATATCTTTTTTTACAAGATAGGTTTTCCCGATTTCCATTTTCATGATAGACCTTCTTTAAAATACTATAACTACCTTTTCTCTGACAGAAAGGATACTACTTCCACATGATAGTATCAATTATTTATTACTTCCCATCCCAGGAAGGATCATCTGATATTTTAATATCACCTATAAACCATCGCTTCATCTTCTTTTTATCCTTAAAGGGATTGGGGTGGACAACGGTAAATGCATGAATACTTGCATCTGGAAAATACAGTTCGACATTTAAGGACTGCTTGGGATTATCATTGACATAGGCTGAAAAGTAAATATGATAATGACCGCCCATATCACCACTATCATCATAGCCTCCTCGAGCAGTATTCGGCAAAATCGTCACAGACTTTACGTATTTTCCGTCATCTTTCAAATGGGTCATAATTTCACTCTTGATTGAGTCTTCATGATCAAGAATTAACTTAGAATTGTTGCTATATAGAAGATTACCTTTACTTAAATTCCCATTGATAAAAAAGGGCAAACTCACAAGCAGAAAGGGGGACAAAATAGCGATGTATAGCCATTTATTGGATTTTAGCATGGATTTCCCTCTCTAATCATTTAATATTCGTTGAATGAAACTTTAATTAATAAATCATATTCATCATACTTTGATTTTATAGATCCCAATTTGCATGATAAAAACTAGTCAATTTTCTCTATGATGTTCCCAGATTTATCCAAGACAAGATAAGTATTTATAGCGATTTAGATTCGAAATAAAATTATCAAGTAATCGTAATCTGATTTTTCCAAAATTGATATTCCAACGTTTATATTATTCAGTCTTCTTCTTGTTCAAGTACCAACTAGGAATGATTTGCTTCATATCATTATACCATTCCAAAATTTCCTTAGCTTGATTTTGCATTACTGATATTTCTTCAGGTCCGTAAGGTACAGCCCAGGGAAGTGATCCAACTAAGTTATTTAGAATATAGATAGCAAGAAGTTTCCAAAATAAATCTGGAACCTTACCATCAAAATATCCATCTATAATACCAGACGCAAAAGAGGGAGAGACTTGAGCAGACCATACAATACGATTGAATTCCTCCCAAGGATCTCCAATATCAAATCGATCAAAGTCAATGACATAAATTTTACGATCTTCACCAATCATGAAATTCCCTATATGATAATCTCCATGTTGGAAAACCTGAGGTCTATCTTTCAACAATTCTCGATTTTCATTTAAAAAATCAATGAATATCTGACCATTTTCATATTGAACGGGACATTCTTTGTATTTGGAGATTTTGTCATCAATTTTTCGATTAAAAAAGCTTTGCCAATCTTCACGAACTTCTGTTATAGGGAGTGAATGAATTTTTTGCAGGATTCTTCCTGCTTCTAGTCCATAAGTGTATTGTTGTTCTTTCGAATAAGTTAAAATGGTTTCTCTTGCATCTTTCCCATCTATCCATTCGTGTAAAGAATATACTTCGTCATCGCAGAGTTCAATGCTAATTGGTTTACACATTGGAACTCCAAGAGAAGCTACTTTCTCCATCATATCAAATTCAAATTTTTTAGAATCTAACTTCTCCTTATCAGAAACACGCAAGAAATATTTTTGCTGATTTTTATCTGTCACACAATATTTTTTATCATCTGACCAGCCTTTATTTATAGCTATCTTACTACTAAAATCCATTAAGCACTCTCCGATTCATTTCACAACTCTTTTTGCAGTTTTCACTAGTAATCTATCCAGTTTGTCTACACTTTAATTTCCTAGATCAAGATTTAGATAATGAAAACTAGTCAATTTTCTCTATGCTATTTCCAAGTTTATCCAAAACAAGACAGGAATGATCATTTAGTGGAATTATGGGAACATTAACGAGTTCTTCAACTCTATCCTTATTAGCTTTATCATTCCAAGAATCATAATGGACACTAATTAAAAACTGACTAAAGACTCCTAATCCATTTTTTATCTTTATCTGATGATCTGTATTATCATTAGGTGAGACATATACTTTTTCTCCTAATAAAAGGGATCCTGCTGAAAATCCTATAACTTTCACCCCTTTATTAAGCATATGAACGATATATTTTTTGAACTCCTGATTGACATAAGTAGCTATATATTTTTCCGTATTTCCACCACCGATGATAATTAGATCAGCATCTAAATTGCTATCAAAATCAATCTGCTCAGTGTCCAAGAGCAAGTAAGCAGTGTTTAGGTTAGGAAAATGACTTTGAAAAACTTCCGTGTACTTTTTCATGTACGGTTCCCAATTTTCTCGAAAAACTGTAAAAATGATAATTCTTTCAATTTTCCTTGATGACACTATTTTATTAACAATCGTATGGTTTTTTATCGGCGGATTTCCACCCATCAAAAAAATTTGTTCTTTCAAGTTATCTCACTTTCTAAAGAAACATAAAGTTTAAACAAGTTTATTCACGTTTCGAAATTATAATTTTTTCTTAAAACATATTATTTTATTATTGACTGACTAAGATCGCACAAGTAATATTACACACTAACAACGAACTTTGAGTGACTACTGAATAGCATCCACTGCTTCTTTAACAAACTTATCGACATCTTTAATCTCTACAAACGAAGGATCAAGGTGACACAAGAAGTGCCAATCTTCGGCGCCTTTTTTTCTATAGACAATCGCTTCGCCGTCTTCACTTCCGAAAAAGCTTCTGTCAACTTCATACCCACTGCCTTCTAAAAAGTCTTTTACCTGATGATACTTGGTTTCTCTTGCTTCGATATAAGCTTTGACTTCATCGTTATTAACGACATAGGCATCGATTTTTGAATACCCTTCGATTACTTGATCGTTTTTAACGGATATATTCGAAATCTCTTTCCAAATAATGTCCACATTTTCCTCAGAATCAAACGAAAATCTAGACAAGGGTACAATATTTCCGTTAAAAATAATTTCCATATAATCTGGCAAGTGTTTAGGATTTACATACTCCACTTCAAACCCATCTTCTTTTTCGAGAGTGTATCCAGGAATTTGAGCAACAAAAGCTTTACCCTCCTCTAAAGAATCAAAAACGACTAAATCTTTTGAATAATGATTTTGATACAATTCCAATATAAGCATCTATCATCCTCTAATCTTAACTGTTTCTATTAATTCTCATCATTTTTACGTTATTACTATCTCAGCCTGTGCTACTTCTGTTGAAAAATAAAAGTAAGACATTAAATTTTGTTAATATCCTGCTTAAACTTTAATTCAGTATTTTATAATAACCTTCATAAAAACTTTCCCTCGTTACCACTTCACCAGTATATTTTTCTTCTAGAAGTTCATAAATTTCAATTGGTCTAATCCCTTCTTCCGCCATATCTTGAAGGAATGGACTGCATAGCTTTATCTCACCTTTACTCGATTGTTTTAATAAAATTCCATATATAGGAATCTTAGTTAATAGATTATGGGTACTCTTTTTCATAACATTTATCTCCCCCACAAATTCGGATTGATTGGCAAGTCTACTTAACAAAATGATGCTGAACATAGCTTGACTTAATTTTATGAAAAGAGGCCAGTAACAAACTTAAGCCCAGCCTCTTAGATAATCATTTTTCTTTGTAGCAAATAATGTATGCTTTGATGAAATCACTACCCACAACAATGGTTAGCGGAACACTCAAAACAACTTCATCAGTTTTGCCATTCTCATACTCTTGTCTTTCTTCAGGAGAGTATAGGTACATAGCTATTGAATAGGTGTTTCCAGCCTCCAAGTCAAGATCCATACTGATATTTTCTGACTTGATATTGATTGTTTTGTTCAATCGAGTCTCAGTTGTTTTATAAACGCCCTCGATTGTATATCTCCCAGGAACTAAAGCAACTACTTTTTCTAGGTTTTCTCCAGTTATTGGATTAAAGTCAGCAAGATTCTGTCCATTAATTTTAGTTTTTGAACAGTATAAATGAACAATAGCTTTATCATTGTTATCACTAACAAAGCTAACAGCTTTTTTCTTTCTATGGCTATATACAATCATAAATCCAACAAAGAGCAAGAGCCAAAGGACAAGAAAAAATACAATAATATAAGTTGAGTTCATCATATATCTCCTATATTTTCTTTACTTTTTAACTACATTATAGCACCAATCATTGAACAAAGCAAAAAGATATACTAAATGCAAGTAATTGTTTTGGTTCTTCTCTTTCAACTCCTTTTTGTCACCTTTAAATAGCTGTTTTCACAAGCATTTTTATTTATATTAAGTAAACGAGATCACTAGAATAAATCTTTTATCAATAATCTTTATAAAGCGCTTGCTCATGACCTTACGTCATGATGTATAATATATATTAGGAGGTGAGAATGATGGCAAAATTCAGAGCAATTCCAGAAGGTTTTATGACAGTTGGGGAAGTCGCAAAGAAAATGGGAGTTACAGTCCGTACTCTACAATACTACGATAAAGAAGAATTGCTTTCCCCATCAGCAGAAAGTGAGGGAGGACGTAGACTTTATACTGATAAAGATCTAATCATGCTTCATCAGATTATATCCTTGAAATCACTTGGTTTTTCTCTCAAGGACATAAAAGGGCGTTTGAACTCTTTGAAAACTCCAGCTGAAGTTGCAAATGCTCTTACAGAGCAAGCAGATGATATTCGCCAAAAAATAGCACAACTTCAGACTTCATTATCAGAAATAGAGCAGTTAAAAGTTGAAGTTTTACAAATACAGACAGTTGACTTTAAAAAGTATGCAGATATTATTGTCAATCTACAGATGAAGAATGACTCCTACTCTCTCATTAAGAGCTTTGATGATGATACGCTCGACCAGATACGCAGTCGATTTGACAAGAAAAGTGGACAAGATTTTATGGATAGGTTGAACCGTGTAAGTGATCAAATCGTGGAGCTTCAGAAAGAAAATGTACCAGCTGAAAGCGAACAATGCCAACAGGTTGTACAAGAATACTGGACCTTGATCACGGAGTTTACAAATGGAGATATGACTATGCTTCCGAAGTTGATGGAAGTCGGTAATATTGACACCGCTACTAACGCTTGGGAGGAAAAGCAAAAAATCGTTAACTCATATTTAGAGCCCGCTTTGCAAGTTTATTTTTCAAGACTTGGAACCAATCCCTTTGAGGAGGTGTAGGCATGAAATACGCAATAGAGGTTCGTGGATTAGAGAAAAAATACGGAAGTAAGATGGTCCTAAAAGGTCTTAATTTTCAAATCGTAAAGGGAGAAATTTTCGCTCTGCTCGGTGTGAATGGTGCTGGGAAAACAACAACGCTTGAATGTATTGAAGGCCTGAGAAAATATGATGGAGGCACTATTGTTGTAAACGGCAAAATGGGAATTCAACTGCAGTCATCTTCTTTGCCAGCTCATATCAAACCTATGGAGGCGATAAAGCTCTTTGCAAAATGGAATCAGACAAGCATTAATAATGCCATGCTGAAGGCTCTTGGAATAAAGGAAATTGAGAAATCACAATATCTGCAATTATCCACAGGACAAAAAAGAAGACTACATCTCGCCCTTGCACTTATCGGAAATCCCGATATTATTTTCCTCGATGAACCGACAGCGGGACTTGATGTTGAAGCAAGACTAGCCCTCCACGAACAAATACGGAATCTCAAATCACAAGGGAAAACAATCGTTTTGGCAAGTCATGATATGGCTGAAGTTGAGGCCTTATGTGACCGCATTGCTATCTTGAACAGTGGAAAGATTGTCTTTTGTGGCACTCCTTCAGAACTGACAGACAAGGTTGGAAGAAGATATTATATCCATTTGAAGACTCAAGAATCAGAGAAGTATTTTGAAACGACCAATATTGAGGATACCTTAATTTCATTATTGAATGAATGTAAGCAGAAAAAAATTCAGATATTGGATATTAAGGTTGATCGTGGCAGCTTGGAACAGCATTTCATAAAAATGGCAAGGAGGTAATCAGAATGAACTGTTATTTATATAGTCTAGTATTACAGTGGAAATTAGATATACGAAGCAAATCTCTCTTGGTTACTTTCTATATTGTACCGCTTATTTTCTTTCTCATCATGGGTGGTATTTTTACTTCTGTTATGCCTGAAATGGGAAGTACGCTCATACAATCTATGATAGTCATGAGTGTCTCAATGGGAGCCTTTCTTGGCTTGCCACCTTCATTGGTTGAAATTTATGGAAGTAACATTAAAAAGATTTATAATGCTAATGGTGTCCCTATTTATTTAGGATTGGTGAGCATACTTCTCTCTGCCTTTGTTCATCTGATGATGACCTGCATTGTAATCCTGCTACTGGCCCCTATTTTATTTGAAGCAAGTCTGCCGACACAACTTCCCTTATTCTTTCTTGCGCTGTCCATCTACATGATTGTGTCATTATGTATTGGTAGTTTACTAGGGCTTACTTTAAAAAACCAAGCAAAGCTGACCATGATAGCGCAACTTGTATTTTTACCTTCAATTATGCTTTCGGGTATTATGTTTCCTATTAGCTTACTACCTGATTTTCTCCAAATATTAGGGCGAGTTTTCCCAGCTTATTGGGGATACAGATTGATGCTAGGGAATGATTTTAGTCTTGAAAACCTGTGGTATCTAATTCTTGTATCTTGTATTGCAGTAATGACTTGTATCCTCCTCTTGAATAAACAAAAATCTGAGTAAATACCTGAATAGTGCAACATGAATCCATGGCAACATTAACTTTAAATAAAGAAAAAGCGACGAGATTGTTTCTTACCTCGTCGCTTTGCTGTTTTTCAGTGGTCAAGCTCATGTCTTTGTTAAGTTTGTTTCCAACTTTTCTTCTCGTAAGACGATAACTCTTTACCCGAGGATTTGCTCAACTTCCTTAACCTTATCCTTCATAGTTTGATATTGACTGGCTAGTCTCCATTATGATATTGAAACTTCTTTCTCCCACCGTCTAAGCACATCTTTTAAAGGCTCATCTAGATATGTATAGACCTTTTCCTTAATCCAATCAGGAATTCCATAAGCTGCCTCTGCTATACTTCCTGTGATGGCAGCAAGAGTATCACTATCCCCACCAAGGGAAATCGCATTTCGAATCGCATCTTCAAAATCTGTACTTTCTAGAAAGGCAATGATTGCCTGAGGAACTGTATCCTGACACGTTTCATTGAAACGATACGTAGGACGAATTTCATCTAGTGATTGAGAAAGGTTATACCCATACTCTTGCTCTATGTGTTCCTTGATGCGTCTCTTGCACTCTATAGGGTTATCATTGATTGGTTGTTCATAATCCCCACAGTAACCTCCAAAGTAAAAGCGACACATAAAGATAGCATCAGACGTCGCCAAAGCTCCTTTGACCCCCTCTGGATGGTTATGAGTCACCTCTGCAGAAAGTTGTGCAAGAGCTCTTCTGGACGGCCAGGCTCCTGTTCTGGCACAGAAACTACAATCCATGACCCAAGCACAAGGAGAAACACGCATGGCAGAACCATTTCCAAAGCTATTATATGGTTCTCGATCGTTGCCCTCAACCCAATTACTAAATCTTGCACCGTAACCTGCATCAGGATACATCCTCCCATATTTCTTCATGGCGTCAATAAAGTTATTCTTCTGACCGCCATTCATAATGGCTTCTGCAACAGCACAGGTCATAACTGTATCATCAGTAAAAAAACAATCCTCACGAAATAAAGGAAAATTCTTGGTTTTAATATTGTCCCATTCATAAACAGAACCAACAATGTCTCCAATTATTGCCCCGAGCATAAGATTCCTCCTTTTAAGTTTTTATAATGCACTCTCAACTTCTCTAATATTCTTTTTTCTCCATAATTAAAATAGATATTTTTATAGCCATTCCTATGATAACAATACTGACAAAGACTATTCCAAGAAAGATTATTACCCTCGAATTGTTTAAGAAGAACTCCACAACATTAGTCAGTAAATCTGATTTTGCTTTTAAAAGACTAGATAGAGAAAATACTATAAAGTAGGTTAAAACCATAATCAGCCTACCTTTTTCAGCACCATATTTAAGGATAAACGGTAGTTGAATAGATGATATCAAAACACTTGCAACTAATGTAATTAGTGAGATAAATATGATATTATCTATCGACATCTCACTTTTAATTACCAATTGAACAAATAAACATACTGAACCGAATAGCCCAAACACAAATGCAAAAAACAATTTACTCAATACAAAGCTACTCTTTTTAATAGGCATTGAAAAGGCAAATTGTTCAAACTTTGATTTCGTATCATAACCAAAAGCGATAGCAGTTAAAATTAACGGTATCATTGTACAAATAAGCGGTATCATAAAAATTTCATTTTCATATACCCCATACACAACGAGTGCAATACAGAGAGTGATCGATAATAGTAGTGTTTTCTTTAAAGTAGCTATATCTTTTAATATCAATGCAGTCATTACCTTTTATCTCCTTTCACAAAATATATCATAATATCTTCGATAGACGGTTTTTGTAATCTGATTCCATCTGGAACAAGATTTCTTTTAACAAGTAACTCTTGTCCAAATGAGTGTATCCTTCTCCCAATTATGGCTTCCTCATCAAGGTTTTCAACTTCTTCATTAGATAAAGTACAGATACCATAGTTTTCTTTGACTTCATCCTTTGGTTCAACAAAAAGAACTTTACCATCATTGATAAAAGCAATATAATCTGCCACCTTCTCTAAATCTGATAGGATATGTGACGATATTAAAATTGTATGATTTTCATCTTGCATAAAGTCAAGAAGAAAATCTAAAATTTCTTCCCTTACTATCGGATCCAAACCACTCGTAGCTTCATCCAATATAAGAATTTCTGCATTATGAGATAAAGCTACTGCCATCGATAATTTCATTCTCATTCCACGAGAATAACTTTTAATAGCCTGTTTTTCAGATAAATTAAATTTCTTTTTTAGTTGATAAAAAAAATCTCTATCCCACTTTGAATAAACCCTGGAACAAAATTTTTCCAAATCAACAAGTGTCATCTCTTCTGGTACTAGTAAATCATCAAACACTACTCCGATTTTATCTTTCAATTCAATACTGTGAGGATTATCATAACCTAAAATTTTAATTTCTCCTGAATCTTTCTTAAGTAATCCTAACAATAATTTTATAGTTGTACTTTTACCAGCTCCATTTTGACCAATGTATCCTACGATAGTCCCTTTAGGAATAGACAAATCTATCGGTCCTAATGTAAAGCTGTTAAACTTTTTAACCAAATTTTTGATTTCAATAGCATAATCACTCATATTTCCCCTCCATGTAACTACTAAACATCTCTACCAACTCATCGTTGGATACACCTGCAATTGCTGAAAGCTCAACAATATCTTGCAACTTTGATTCAATTTGTTTCAAATATTCTTCTCGAATAAGCTCTTTATTTTGAACTGCAACAAAATTACCTTTACCTTGGACTGAATTAATGAAACCATCAAGTTCCAGTTCATCAAAAGCTCTTTTAGCAGTTATCATACTCACTCGAAGTTCTTTTGCCAAAAATCTGATTGATGGCAATTGCTCGCCAACCTTTAATTCTCCAGAAATAATCTGAGCCTTTATTTGATTTTTTATCTGCAAATAAATCGGATCATCACTTGAATTATTAATTTGTATATTCACACTCCATATCCTCCTAATCATCCAACTGTTATCTCTGTTTTATCTGTTTATATTATACCATAACAGTTATACAAGTTCAAGATTTAATAATCTGTATGAACCATATTATCGTTTAAATTGATTACTTTTCGATTGTAATTTTTGGTATAACAAAAAGCCTTACAATCAAGGCTTTTATAAATTTTTTTGCTAGAAAGTTTTAACGTTTTTACCAGCAACAGCACAGGTCATAACTGTATCATCAGTAAAAAAACAATCATCACGAAATAAAGGAAAGTTCTTGGTTTTAATGTTGTCCCATTCATAAACAGAACCTACAATATCTCCAACTATTGCTCCGAGCATAAGATTCCTCCTTACAGCATATCAGATTTCCAATGGATCACTCTTTGAAAAATGGAACCACCAAATCAATCCATTCTTGAGGCAGGTAAGCTGATAGATAGCCATGGTTATACCCCTTTGCTTCATACAGGATCGTGTTAGGATGTAGCTGCTGAAATAATTTCGCCGATGCTTTCACACAGTTTAATTCTTTTTCACCGTAGATATACAGAACCCGCGCCTTGCTAGCAGAAATCTTGTCCTTTAACTTGTAGTTCCCCATATATGTTTTGTAGATGGTCACCAATGTTTTGATAGGTATCCTTGGCATATCCTCCAAATAATAAGCTTTTATTTCCTCTGGATAAGCCAGTTTAGGATAGAGTTTGGTCATCATGCTTAATTGAAGTTTGCAAGAGAATTTACTGAACATCAGTTTACCAAATAGAGCTACCAGAAAGATGCTGATTTTAGCTAACCTTGGTTGAGGAATACAGAGGCTTCCGTCTATGATGGCCTTCTCAGCTATCTCGCTGTCTAATGACAAAAGCTCTATGGCAATTTGACCTCCGAGCGAAACACCACCAATCGCAAACAATTTCCCACCACAATTTGCTTTGACATAGTCTAGGATCTCCAAAGCAGAATCTTCCGTAGAAACATAATCGAGTTGATATTCTTCGCCGTGGCCATTCAAAGTGGGTAGAATAACACGGTAGTCTTTTGATAATATCCGTGCTTGACGAAGATAATTCCACCAAGAACTACCACCGCCTTGTATCAGTAAGATAGGAGGCAAATTCTTATCACCAAATTCATGGAATTTCATATATAAACTCCTTACTGTATGACTTTCACTAGATACATCCTTGTTTAATCTGTTTAAAGAAGCTGTGATCTAAATACATCAATCGTTACTTTCGATAATAGTTAAACTGATCAAAAATTTAAAATATTTTTTCCTTACTAATTCTATTACTCGCTAATATTGTATAAATTAAATAAGCTATAAAAATAATAATAAAAATAAGATTAATCTTCAACACAAAATAGAGATTTAACAAATTTGCGAACGCATGAAATAAAATACAATACCCCACAGATTTCGTTTGGCGGTAAAGAAGCCCTAAAACAAAACTTAAAAATAACGTATATATAAAAAATAAAATAAAAGGAAATCCTTGATGACTTTCTCCAACAATAAACCATAAAGGCAGGTGCCAAATCCCCCAAATTGATCCTACAATCAAATTAGATTTCCAATAAGTATTTTTTTTATCAAGTAAGGGTTGTAGTATGCCTCTCCATCCTAATTCTTCGTGACCACCACCAAAAAAGATTAATTGAATAAAGAATAGTGGCATCAGGTAAATTGATACTCCGTTTAATTCTAAGGAAGATACAGAAAATAGTATCAAAATTGCTAACAAATGAATAATGAAATAAATACTAGTATTTTCTTTCTTACTAAATACAAAATGTTTAAATTTTATATTATTCCTTTTCAAATAAAAGCCACTTGCAATAGCTGGTCCAAGTGCACCTAGTATATGTAATGTTCTACCTATAATCGTTTCTAATCCCCAAATATCAGATCGTGTAAATATGGCAAGAAGTCCCCAAGTTATATAAGTAATTCCAAATGTAATATAAAGATAATTTTTTAAATTCCTTTTATCAATTTCTGTCATTTTATCTCCATATCTTGATTATTTAACAAATAACATTTTTTACTGCTTCTTAGTTAGTTTCGCTATATAACTACCTATATTCTATCACAAAAACATAAAAAAGCCTTACATTCAAGGCTTTTCATATTCCCTTTCGTAACAAGGTTTTTAAGGTTTTACCAGTAATCCCACACACTCAACATGTGGTAATATTCTACTTTTGTACTAATAAACAAAAGGCAATAAAAATCATTTTAAAATGATACTGTGGAACGGAAAGATTATCACCACTTCCAAAAGAAACGACATCCATAACTCCAATTAGAATTACAATTGAAAATTCTCTGACATTAATCATCTAATTAACAAATCGTTACTTTCAATAATGGATAAGCTAATCTAAAATTTAAAATCTTTTTCTTTACTAATTCTATTACTAGCCAATATGGTATAAATTAAATGACCAATAAAAATGATAATAAAAATAACATAGCAGCCAGTCTTACAACTTACTACTTTTCATATGATAATTTACAAATGTCTTTCCAGCCACTCGATCTTTTTAAAATCCTTATTGTTATTGTGATCATTTCGATAGGAGTCTTGAGAAGAAGCTTTGTAAATACTTAGATACTGCTCTAGACTTGGAAGACGAAAAGTGATGCCTTCAATGTGAATAAGCTCTATATCCGATTCCGAAACTCCTGCAAAATCAAGTAAGGAATCGATACTTCCAAATTCAACACTCACTCGATCTTTTTTGAATTCATGCTCATGAATATCTATTAAGACGTAGCCTAAGTCTTTCATCACTTTCATTATCTTGTCCCAGTCATAAATTCTGAGATGATCAGGTGCTTCCCAACCTCTAAGGTCACCAGGCACATGAATGTCAATGTCAGACGGCTCCCAATTTTCTTTCGTTCTAAACTCAAATCCCAAAGAGCCCATCAGTGTCGGTGTAATTCCGACTCGATTTAAATGGAAACAAATGGTTTTAAATTCTTCAAATAAGAGACTCATAATTACTCTAAACCTTTCATATAGATATTCGTTATTTCTACTATATAACCTTGAACAAAATCACCTTCATTTTCTAGAGTATAGCCAGTTATTTTGGATACAAATTCTTTTCCGTCTTTTAAGGACCCAAATGCGACTAGATCTTTTTAAGAAGGATTTTGATATAATTCCAACATATACATCTCTAGTCTTTCTGATTTTTTAACGATTCTCCACATTTCACTAACAAACTTACACACTCGGCGGTTCGCTGTTACCGTATCGTTTCGTCGTAAACTCCTTACTCTACGACAGCTATCCCATGGGCAGAACATCTGCTTCTACTTCGCTGATGCCTCAGCTCGTACAAGCAGTGATACTGCCTCAACATGTCGTGATAGCAAACTTCTATATTAAAGAACGAAAGTGACTGAGTTGTTGTTTTAAATTATACTATAGAATGAAAATATTAAAAAAAGTAGATCACTTTTAGCAGTTTCCTATTTGTATTATTGTCATTAAAAAAGGGGGCACTCCTGCGCCTGTGGGAAGAGCAGGAAAGAAATGGCGTCAAATCAAGGTTTTATTTTTGAAATTTACTAACCCCACTTCTTTTTCACCTACAATTATTTTAATGAAAAAAGAAATTTCCTGTTAAACAAAATGTTATTTTTTTATCTTTCATTTGTTGTTACACAACGTTTCAGATCTCTTTGCAAGTTTCTTTTTTGTCATTCGAATAACGAAATAGCAAAATCTTTATAAAGAGAGTTTAGAGGAATTGAGTATCCTAGATGTGATATTTTAGAAGGCTTGGAAATTAGTTAATATTGATCAATTTGCTGATGTTCCCAATATTTTTCTTCAACTTTTTCAATTTCAAAATCTTTTGATTTTTCGTTGTAAACAACTAAGAAATATCCGTCATCATTGTAAAATTTCCCTGTAACGATGCCATCTTTTAGATAAAAGTGATATATTGTTTCGTCTATCTTTTGTACAGTTTTTGTTTCTGTATCTGGAAGAGGTATCAAAATGTCAATGAAATTGACACTCAAAATAAGGAACAACATGAAAGCGAAAGTTGAATAAATCAATAGTTTCATCTCTCTCATTTTTCGTCTCCTTTTGAGAATTGTGAGCCGATTTCTTTGGATTTCCAAACATCATATTTGACAAGATGATCTTCACCTTTGTTTTTTTCTTTGTTGTAAACAACAAAATAGTAGTCATCAGCAGCGTAATGTTTGCCGACAATTACATTATCAGTGAGGTCTATTTTGTAAGATTCTTTTGGTAATTCTCTAATATATTCTACGTTTTCAATGACTTCTACTTTTGGTGTTGTGATATTAGCAATAAGTGCCCATAAAAAGATTAAAAGGATATCACCAATGACGATACCAAGCATGACTTTTTTATTTAGTTGCATAATTTATTCCATTCTTATTTTTACTTAATTATCACTTACAGTGATAATTTTAACATTTTTAACTTTTAAAATGGCCAAAATATATTCAATGAAGAGATTATTATTTACCAAAAAATAATTTCTTCATATTCATAGTTTCGATGTTTTCTATGAACTCCAAATATTTTTTTCGGTAAATTATCTCTAGTTAAATAATGCTTTTTATCTTCTAACTCACCTTTATCAATCTGTTTAAGAGAATCTTCAAATTCGTCTACTTTATAGAATAAAAGACCATCATAATGTTCTACACCATCATCATTAAATTCAATAGTGTTATTATGTATGTCATATACTAGTTTATGTTTTATTCCATCTTCATATTCAAATACAAAATATATATTATATTTCTTGAAATCTCGGATTTTTTTACAAAGTTCATCAAATTGATCATGGTAAATAAGATTTAACTCACGTCTCCTCCTTTCTGGAATAATACATGATCCCAATAAGACGAAATAAAGGTAGATCGCATTTCTACGTATTTTCTCAACCAAATCCCAATCATTTAAATTATGAGTATGAAAGAAACCGTTTCGACATTCAATTCTAAAACAACTAATCATGTCAGTAACTGTTTTTGCGTTATCCGGATTTAAAAAAATATGCTTATTACATCTTAAAAAATACTCAAAAGTTCCAATAGAACTATCCATGAATTCTTTATGATGTTCCGTAAATTCGATATATGGATAGTTTGTGAACCTATAATTGTTCCCTTGCTTGTATTCGGGGATTTTATTAAATTTGTTATCAATTAGCTTAAAAACTGGGATATTCTGTCTGAAAGCTTTTTTTAACATATCTCGTTTCATTGCTATTTTACAATCGTTGTCAATATTGAGCATAACAATCTTATACAATAACTGTTCAATAGATTTTAAGTATCCACTAACGACAGAAGTATAATCAAAGTTTTCTTTACCCTTAAACGAATAATAAAGCCATTCCGATGTTATAAAACTTGCAGCATATTCGTTCGAACTTAC
This sequence comes from Streptococcus fermentans, assembly GCF_040888305.1. Lineage (NCBI taxonomy): Bacteria > Bacillati > Bacillota > Bacilli > Lactobacillales > Streptococcaceae > Streptococcus > Streptococcus fermentans. Next base: position 277,558 of record NZ_JBFNFG010000002.1, read on the forward strand.
CATTGTTTCATATAATTTATCGAAAATATATGATTTATGCATATCATCCAGATTTTCAAAAATAATATCTTTTTGAGTGAGATATAAATAATTCTGGACTTTCTTATCACTTGCGTTAATAATCTGATACCTGTAATTCAAATAATCCCAATCTCTAAGCTTTTTCTGTTCAAAAATTTTTATTGAAGCCAGATTCATTTTAGAAAGAAATTTAACAGATTTATAACCTGTGATTTCCTTTGTAACGTTTAGGTAATTATCAATAGAATCAATAAACACTTTATATTCTTCTTCACCAAATTGTTTTAAATAAAATTCATGAATAGATAATGCTCTTATATTTACATTTCTATCTTTATATTGTTTATTCTCTAGCTCAATTAATTTATTTGTTTGCTTACCTTTTGAAGTTCTAAGGATAATCGCTTTATCGACATGATTAGATTTAAGAATACTATTGATATCTTCATCTTCAAGGAAATCTGCTAACCTATATCCTATTCGTTCATGATTTTTTTTAATTATAAAAATAAATGGAGCATCATGTGAATATTCTACAGGTATATTATACTCGTTCAGTACTCGCCAAAGGATGTTAGTTAGTAATATTTTAGCAGCTTTTTCCTGTCTTTCTATTGCGAAACGATAAAAATAGAAATCATCATCAGCTAATTGAAAAAGTTCTTCATTCCGAATAGACTGGGATTTCACCCACGCTTCTATGAAATGCTTTAGCATATTTATATTTTTATCAATTTCTTCTTTATAGATATATGAACAGTCAATTTTTTTCATTATTTTTCTAACCTTAAATATTTTTATAAAATAAAAAAAGCATAAAATCCTGAGATTATGTGCTTCTCCAAGTATATAGGAGTTAACAGTTGCTTTTAGTAGCAACTGCAAACTCCTTAGTAGCTTCAATCGCATGGATTGAAACACGCTCAGCTGCTGAAGAATCCATATTCAAAGCGAAAATGGTTCCAACCGCAGCTGTGCCAAGGGCAACAACGAACTTCCAGTCAATTAAGACAGTTAAGTTCATAGCACACACCTCCTTTCAGGCTTTAAAGCCAAAAATATATATAGGTGGGTATATTGTCGCCCTATCCAATGTTTCCACTGGACTACTTTAGTATACTTCAGAGATTTAAATCTGTCAATTCTTTATATAATGTAATACACTGTATCTGAAGGTAATCATCATAATTCTAAGAAAGGTTTATCACAAGTTCAAGCATACATATTAAACTCTATTTCACTATTATTTTTCTGTTTCTTAAGATAATAAGTAAATCCATTAGTTAGCTCCAGATTTAAACGTAAATAGTCATTTATTATCTAAGTCAAAACCAATCTGCCAAAATCCCATATCAAGTATTTTCATTTGAGGATACAGCATATCAGCAACAATAAAGTTTTTTTGAACAGAATCTAATTGTTCTATGTTTTTCTCATAAAAATCTACTAGTTGTAAAATAGATTTAATGTTATAGGTTCCACTTGCAATCTTTTGTGACCTTACCCCAGAAACAAAATATCTATCATATGCCGGAACACAACCAAGTGTGCCCATCAGTATCTTTGTGATTAGTGTTTCTGATAAGTTATTTTTTAGTGCTGAACTTCTCACTTCACGCCTGATTTCATCATAATAATTAGCAATAAATTCATTAATTTCCTTTAACAATTTTTGGTTAGTTTCATTTTTAAAATCTTTACATTCTATTCCTGCTAGAGAATCATATTCTTTTCTTAAGATTTCTCTTACTACAGGTATATGTACTCTATAATCCTTTTGTAATAAAAATGAAGAACCTCAATACATCCCCCAACTTGCTAAATAAAATGCAAGTTGTAAACTCAGGTAATCAAGATTCACATCATTCTCTTTTCGAGCTGCCATAAAATGTGAATAACAATGCTCCCATGAACGATATCTATCATGTTCATCAGCTTTTAAATCGTTATAGAATTCAGTTGATGATTTAATAATCATATCGATTGTTTCTATACTTCCTACTTTCCTAATCAACTTTCAAATATATAGCGTTTTCATTGTTTTGTTAATCTATTATATCATTATTTGAAATAAAAAACTGCAACTTACTCGTTGCAGTTACACACAGAATTACTTTTATTTCTTTTAAAAACTTATATTTTCATTTTCAAACATAGTAAAAACATCGTTTTTTTCAAAATAAGGTTTTACCATTTCTTTCCATCTAGCTTTATGAAAATTGATTGATTTTAAAGGAGATAAGCCATAATTTCCCAATGCATAATCAGCTGTTGCTTTCTTAACTTCCGAGAGCTGCTTATCAGAGTCAGTCTGTTCTTTTGAAAGAGCGATGCTTGTTTCCACTGCTGTTTTTGTAGCCAGATTGACTTCCATATCTGTGGTAACTTGAACAGCTTCATGCTTAGCTACTTGGGATACTTTATCTAATTCCTCGTGTAGAACGGTAAAGGGCAATTCGCCACTTGCCTGACCACTTAATTTTGCTTAGTTTATGTGTTCAGCACTATCAGCTGGCTTTGCTTGTGTAAGATTGGTAGCAGAATTTTCAGTTCTCACAACCTCATCTGCATGAACAAGTTGTCCACCTAGACCAACAACTGAGATCATCAGTGTTCCAATCGCCACTGAACAAAATCAAGAGACTTGAATATAAAAAACGGGAGAACTGACGCATCAGTCCTCCCAGACATAAACAAGTATGCCACATTCCAATATACCTATGTTACTACAATTATTTTAACTATCTAAAAAATCTTTCAAAATTTCAAAAACTTCATTTCGATTCAACAAAATATCATCATTTTGAGGAATAGTTGATATCACAGACTCAAGTTCTATCACAAAACGGTGCATATCTGCTTTTACCGTGTCACTAGAAGTTATATTTGACAGTTTTTCACTCCCTACTAATAAAGCTGTTAATCGAGTAATATCGTTCAAATGTTTTTTAATAGCTTTACTTAAACCTTGAGTACCTGTAGCAGAGCGTTCTCTCATATCCAACCAAGCTTTAGCCTTGAAAATAATTAAACCACGATTACTCAACACCGAGTATCCCTGAATGGATTCTTTTTCATGCACCAATATATTATAATAATCCTTATCCAATAATAAGGCCGACAAACTAGCATCTTCATCAAAATGTAAGGGTGTTTCTCTCCCCTCCTTCTTTAATGGGTATTCTGGTAAAATACTAAATAGTTCAATCATAGAAGGAAACTCAGGCTTATTGGTTGTAAATCGAAATAGCTGTGCTTTTTCATCCTTCTGACTTCCTTGATATTCTCCCAATTCTAAAAAGTGATTCAAGGTATCATAAAATTCCTTATTTTTTAATTCATCAATGATTACCATATCATAATCTTTTGTTGTCCGACTTTTAAATCCTTGCGAGTCCAATACAATAGAGGTTGCAGTCCCTCCAATCAAAACATAATAGTCTTGAAAATTCGCAAACATTTCTTGAAAAATAGCTTTCGTATTAGCTGGCATCATCTTCTCCTAGATACTGTAATATATTATTTTTTAGTGCTTCAATCTCTTCCTCCACACGCGGATCATCATCATCTTTTAAGGTCAAATAAAGAGAAATAGGATCTACAAACTGTCTATCTTGATTTTCTTTAAAATTGTTCCAAAATTCAGAGACAAAAGGACTATATCGCCATATCTCTAATACCTTGCCTTCTAAAACATGCTGAGAAAGTTGTAAGGATAATTTATTGAATTGTCTATTTGATATGACATAGCTACTATTTTCATCCGATTCAGCTAAAAAAGTCAAATAAGATAAAGCATAAGTACCACCGTATAGAAGCCTAGAAGCAGATTTTATATTCTCTAGATCTACATTGGGCAATAAGAGCCGTTTTTTGATTGGATTAAATAAATAGGACTCTGATTTTAAGAATAATTCTTTCTTTGATGCTGTATAGGTGTAAAGTTTATTTGGTTTATTTAACCAATCTAAAGTTTTAAAAGTCCTCAAACATCTATAAATCGTTGAGTTTGGAAGCCCAGTTACCTGTGAAAGCAAATCAACATCTACTTCTTTTTGACCTTTTGTCAATAAAAAGGCAATCCAAGTTAATTGTTCACTAGGTGTTAATTCTTTAGATGCTACAACATCATCATTAGCATTCAATACTAATCCTAATGGAGGAAAAAAGAGATTTCCCTTGAAATCTACAAAGGGAACTCTAGCTTGAAGGAGTTGTTTTTTTTCAATGTCTGATAGCTTTGAAAATACCAAAATAACGTCCATGCTAGCTTTTTCACCCATATTACGAGCTTGAGTAACAAATGAGTCTAAACTTCCTCTTCTCTTTTCTTTAATCAATAAAAATGACTCCTTATGAAAGTTCATTTGAGCATATTGAAATCTTTTTTCAAAACTAATTGGTAAAGTTAAAGCTATTTTTTCAACACTTACATTAATATAAAACGATTGAAAAATAGAAATTATCTTTTGAACATTCATTGTTTTTCCTTTTTATCATTTTGTACGTATTTTATCATTTTAAATGATAAAATGCAAGTTTTTTGATAATAAAAAGTGACTTACAAAAGATAAAAAAAGCGAGAACACTTATCAAAATGTTCTCGCTGGATTCATTTATTACTGACGTATCTATTTTTTGTCTACGCAGTCGACATTCAAACAGACGTTCACATCAATGTATTTTTTTGCACCTTTTTTATGTCAAAATCACTCTTTTCAATAAAGACAAAATGCTTGAAAAAGTGCTTAAAATCAAGAATTTTCACCCTTTTAGTCGTTGTAGCAACACTACACACTCCACATGCTGTATCTGTGGAACTCAAAAGGTTTGGGTGAACCTGGATTAGACACGTTTCACTAACAAACTCACACATTCAGCGTTTCGTCGTAAACTCCTTACTCTATGACAGCTATCCCATGGGCTGATCATCTGCTTCTACTTCGCTACTCTGTAGCTCGTACAAGCAGTGATACCGCCTCAACGTGGTGCGTCTGTGGAAATAAATCCACCGGCTGTACTTTCTTCAATTCATAGCCCAACTCTTGATAGAGTTTGATATCTCGAGCCATGGTTGCTACATTACAAGAAATATAGGCGATGCGATCAGCTCCTGTTTGTGCACTTGCTTTGATGAAGCTTTCGGTCAAGCCCTTGCGTGGTGGGTCGACTAGGATTGCAGTTGGTTGGATGCCTTCCATAAGCCAATTCTTCATAGCATTTTCAGCCGTGTCACAGACATAGTGAGCATTGCTGATGCCATTTAAGCTAGCATTTTTCTGGCTGTTTTCTACAGCTTCTGGGATGACCTCTACACCATAAACTTCCTTGACATGTTTAGCGACAGATAGTCCAATGGTCCCAATTCCTGAGTAGGCATCAATGACCACATCCTCTGCTCTTAACTCCGCAAAGTCAATGGCTGTTTGATAAAGCTTCTCTGCCATTTCGGTATTGACCTGGTAAAAGGCTGGTCCAGAGATTTGGAAATCATTGCCCAACATTTGGTCGGTAATGTAGTCTTGACCATAAAGTGTACGCCATTCTTTCCCGAAAATCGCATTGGTGTTTTGGTCATTGATATTCTGCATGACAGACACAATTTCTGGAAATTGCTTGATCAGTTGTTCAATCACCTGTTCAACTCTGAAAACTTTAGGACGAGTTGTCACCAAAATAACCATGATTTGTCCTGAATGATATCCACGACGCACAACAAGGTTACGAATCAAGCCTGACTGTTCCTTCTCATCATAAGGCTTTAAGTCATATCGACGGAGCAAATCTCGCAAAGCCACAATAACTTGATCAATGACTAGATCCTGAATGTAAAAATCCTCCAGTGGCATAAGGTCATGAGAATTCTTACGGAAGAAACCAGTCTCCAGAACACCATTAACGCGACGAACAGGAACCTGAGCCTTATTACGATACTTGATAGGATTTTCCATACCAAGAGTATCAGCAACCTCTACATCCCTGATTCCAGCAATCTTATAGAGACTGTCTTTTACTTGCTTGGTTTTAAACTTGAGTTGCTCTGAATAAGCTAGATGTCCCAAGTCAGCAATACCTGAACGTAAGTATGCCAAATCTAAGTCTAGGTTGCGATGTGGTGATTGCGTAAGGTATTCCTCGACTTTACCAAAGCCAATTTTCTTGTTGACTTTAAGGACACGCATGAGGATTTTCTCAGTTGGTAGAGCATTCTCTACAAAAAAGACCAAGCCATCTACCTTGGCAACACCTGCTCCTTCATGTGTCAGATCGACAATCTCTACTTCTACAATATCATTTTTCTTTAACATTCTTTTCACTTTCTATCAGCCGACAAAAAAAGACGGCAACTGTTCTGTTACCATCTATTATACCATGAATTAGCCTAAGCACCAAAACTCTTGAAAAAGTTTACAATTGCTTGCCAAATAGCACTGAGGATATTGCCACCGTCTTGAATAGCTTTATTAGCATCAAAGTTAAGGTCGATATTGCTAAAACTATCTCCTGCTTGCGCAACGATACTTTGTTTCAGATCCTTTAGAGTCTTTGTAAAGTCTTCGTTATTCAAAATATCGCTCTTAGAAAGATTGAAGGCAAAGTTGATGATGATATTGATCTGGTTCCCTGTTATAACCTGATCCAGCTTATAATTTTTCAATGTGTCTTCAACAATCTTACGAACATCATCTTCAGTAAGCTCACCCTTGGACTCTTTAGCTTTAGCGATGGCAGATTTGATATCGGCAAGGGCTACATTGAGTTTATTGGCATCATAGCCTGATTTGTCCTTATTTTCATCGTTGATGTCTGACAAGGCTTTTAGTTCTTCCTGAGCTAGGTCTTTATTTTCTTGAGGAAGTTGAACACCATTAGCTTCTAATGAATAGTAAATACCTGCTAGGGCACTTTCACCTGTTACAGGGATTGGTGCAGCAACGGTAATACGAGCATGCTCCACACCCAAAGTAACAGCCGCATTGCGGTACATGTCTTGGGTCACTTTAGTGATATTTTCAGGGGTTTCAATCTTCACTTCAAGTGGAGATTTTTCACCTAATTTTTGAATTTTTGCAGACGAATAGAGCTGGATACTAGAGTCATTGGCGACGTTCATAATCTTTGAGTAGACATCTGGCGTCATAGTCTTCAAATCTTTAGTATCTTTTGAGGCATCATAGCCTAGTTTTTTTAATGTTTGATTTTTTTGATCTTCTGTTAGTGAAGAACCCAAGACGTACTCAGGTTGAACATAAGTTTCATCAATGACTTTTTGAACATCAGTGGCTGCTTGAGCGCTTTGCAAAGTTGCAACTGCTAAAAGAGCTACAGCACTTGTCAGAAAGAATTTCTTTCGCATGAGACGTTCCTCCTTTTCCTATCTAGGATAGTCGATTAGCCTTAAAGAAAGCTTATAAAAGCACCTAGAATTTTCTAAGTGCTTAAAATAGATTAAAAAATTTAATAATGTAGAGATTTAGTTGAACCTGTCTAGAGTAATAATAGTTTCCACCATCCACATAGAGTTCTCCACCTTGAAAGATGGAAATTGGATTGACGTAGCGGTAGGTTTTTCCAGTTGTATTTCCTAATGTCGGCGCAACTGTATCTCTGGAATATTGTTTAGCTAGAGCAAGGGTATTTTCTTTCCCATTTTGGGCGATAAAATCGATATAAGCTGGACCAAAGTTATAGGCTTGTACAGCAGTCCAAACATCTACCCCCTTTTCTTGTGCTAAATAAAGATTTTCAGTCAAGGTTTGAATCCCCTGACGAATACTACTCCTATTGTCAGAAATCGTATTTGTAGTACCGCTAGCAGACTCACTAGACTGCATCACGTCGCTTTCTTTACCTTTGGTTTCGGTATAAATCATGGCCAGGACTAGTTCTTCATTTGCTGGCGTATCTTGCTCACTTAAAACCTCTCGTATCAAGGATTGATAGGTCATGACCTGCTTTACATCCCGATACATATGAAAAAGTTTATAACCAGTAAATAAGATAAGAACAAGCACCAAGACCCTTCTTATAAATTTAAACATTATTTGCTTTGTATATCCTCGATGTTTTTGATTAAGATAGAGTAGGTACCATTGTCATTTTGGATAAATTCGACCGACTCAGCATCTTGGTAAATATTATTGGGTACGATTAACTCAATCCCATTTGACAGAGAAAGCTTTTGGTTTTCAAATTTCTTTAATTGACGACTAGCATCGATTTCATCAAACTGAACTGGCTCTGGCACTGCTTCCTTGACTTGGTCAATAAAGCTAAGACGTGCAGTGAGATTGTTGTCAAAAAGGTCATTTGCCAATTTTTCTGGAGACAATTCATTGCTTTCTTCAAGGTTGTTAAAAATAGCAGACTTGACCTTAGATTGAAATTGAAAATCATCTGTATTAAATGTTTCAGCAATTCTCTGAGCTGTTTTTTCCAGTTCCTTGATTGACTTCTTAGGTGAAATCTTAGGCTGAGCCTGTATCAGATTCTCAGAAAAATAGTTCAAAAAAGTCCCGTTATACTTAATTCGTTTCTCAATCAGGTGATATTTTCGGCTTTGAAGATTGACCACTAAGGCCTCGTCAGCCCCTGTACCAAATCCAGGCAGGTTATTCTGAGTCAGCTTGATTGGATTATCAACCTCTCCACCGAGGTGGGTCAAGGTCTCACGCAGGGCAATACGTAAAAAAGCAAAATGCTCTACTCCTTCTTTAGAAAACTGCACAAAAATCAAGTCGTTGGTCTTGAGATTTTCAGAAATGCTGAATTCCTCTTTCCATAGGTTTGCTAGCGTCACCGATGTCTCCAACAAATCATCTGTAATATGATTGAAGAAGGGATTTTCTTCTTCGAAAATCCCAGTCTTGGCTTCATCTGAATACACACGTTCGATTTTCTTACGTAGGTATTCCTCGATTTTTGGAGTGATATTGAGAAATTTATCCGCTAGAAACAACTCTGTGTCATCAGGGCTGAACTGATGGATAATAGCTTTCTTAATATAAATGTCCATAAAAATTTTAGTCCTCATATAATGGGAAGGCATCTGTCAAGGCTTTGACATCGCTTCTTACTTCATCTAAAATAGCTTCATTTTCTGCATTTTTAAGGGTTTTAATGATAAGTTCAGCCACTTTACGGCTTTCTGCTTCACCAAAACCACGTGCAGTTGTTGCTGCTGCACCGATACGAATACCACTTGTCTTAAATGGTGACAAAGTTTCGTATGGAATTGAGTTTTTATTTAGGGTAATATTGACCTCATCCAGCAAGTTTTGAGCAACTTTCCCATTTTCTACAACCTTGGTTACATCCACTAGGAAGAGGTGATTTTCAGTACCACCAGAGATAATACGGAAATCAGGGTCTTGCAAGAAGACTTCTGCCATAGCCTTGCTGTTCTTAATAACATTTGCTGCATATTCCTTGAAGGCTGGGTCCAATACCTCTTTGAAGGCAACAGCCTTAGCAGCAACAACGTGCTCTAATGGCCCACCTTGAATACCTGGGAAAATAGCAGAATTAATCTTCTTAGCAAGGTCTTCGTCATTGGCCAAAATCAAACCACCACGTGGTCCACGAAGGGTTTTGTGGGTCGTTGTTGTTGTAATATGTGCATAAGGGACTGGACTTGGATGAAGACCTGCAGCAACCAAGCCAGCAATGTGCGCCATATCTACCATGAGTTTAGCACCAACAGCATCTGCAATTTCACGGAATTTTGAAAAATCAATAATTTGAGAATAGGCTGAAGCTCCTGCTACGATTAATTTGGGTTTCACTTCTTGTGCTTGTTTCAAGATAGCATCAAAGTCCAGGAGTTCAGTCTCAGGATCAACACTATAAGAAACAAAGTTGTAGGTTTGACCAGAGAAGCTTACAGGAGCTCCGTGGGTCAAGTGACCACCTGCTGCCAAATCCATTCCCATTACCGTATCACCTGGCTCAACCAAAGCCATGTACGCTGCACAGTTGGCTTGGCTTCCTGAGTGAGGTTGGAGATTGGCGAATTTAGCACCGAAAATTTCTTTTGCACGTTCAATAGCTAGACTTTCAACGATATCAACTACATCCGTACCACCGTAATAACGACGTCCTGGGTAACCTTCGGCGTATTTATTGGTCAAGATAGACCCTTGAGCCGCCATAACTGCTTTAGAAACGACATTTTCAGACGCGATTAGCTCAATATTGTTTTGTTGGCGTTCCTCTTCTTTGGCAATAGCATTCCAGAGATCAGCATCGTATGCTTTAAAATCGTCTTTGTCAAAAATCATAGGTCTTCTCCTTTATAGTGTGACTGGTCCTTTAGTTTAAGAAAATATACTAAAAGATGCGAATAAACCGTTTCTGCACTTTATCACAAGTATAACCAACTTTTTCGTAAAATGCATGGGCACCCAGACGATGGTCTGCAGAATTTAAGCGAATGAAGTTATAGCCTCGTTTTTTTGCTTCTTGTTCCAATCCTTGGAGCAAAGTTTTTCCGATACCCTGACCTTGTGTTTGAGGCAAAACAGCTAAAGCTAGAATATTAAAACCTGGTTTTGAATAAAGGGATTCATAAACCTCGGCATGGACATAACCAAGTAAGTCATGGCTGGTCGAATCCTCGAAACCCAGTAGGTAGTGATGTGAGTCTTGAGATAACTTAGCTAGTTGACTAGCCGTTTCCTCTAAACTAAACGAATAGCCTAAAGCTTCTTTATTAATCTCACAAATAGATGCAACATCTGTTGTTTTCAAATCACGTAGCATTTCATACCTCCTCAAAAGGAATTGTTGGTATCTTGGCATGGATATCTTCTCGTGTAATCGCTCCTTGACGTAGAATCTTCACCTTATCGCCAGATAGGTCTAAAATAGTCGAATCCTGACCTGTTAAAAAAGCATCGTCTTCGAGTCCCAAGACCTCTTGGTCAAAATCATGAAGAATCTTGTGAAAATTTACTCCACTTGATTGACCTGAGATATTGGCAGAAGGTCCGATTAAGGGGCCAAATTCACGAATCAAGTCCAGAGTTACTGGATGACTAGGCATGCGAAATCCAACAGTCGTCAAATCTGAATTGACCCAGTAGGGAACCTTGTCATTAGCTTCTAAGATAATGGTCAAAGGGCCTGGTAAAAAACTTTCAACCAGTTTTTGGAGATAAGCTGGCTGATTCTTAGAAAAGTTCAAGATATCGTCTAAACTTGCGACATTGAGATTAAGTGCTTTGTCTCTTGGACGACGTTTAAGTTGATAGACATGATCAACTGCTTTTTCGTCTAGCGCCTTGGCAAAAAGACCATAAACTGTTTCTGTCGGCAGAACAACAGCTCCACCTTTTTCAAGCTCTTTCTTAATTTTCTCCATCATCAATGACAACCATCCTATCTTGATCAAATTGGTCTTTCAGAGTTCGAACTCGCTTCTCGGGAAAATTTTCCTTGAAAAGAGCTGGAACACTTTGACCTTGTTTGTAGCCAATTTCAAGATAAATCTTACCACCATCATTTAGATAGTCCTTTGATTCTTCCGCAATTCTGCGATAGATCGCTAGACCATCCTCATCTGCAAACAGGGCTAAATGTGGCTCTGAATGGAGAACATTCAAACCTACTTCTGCCTCATCTACTCGAGATATGTAAGGTGGATTGGATACAATTATATCATATTTTGAAGAAATTTCGGAGAAACAGTCAGATTTAATAAAAGATAATGTTAGACCTTGATTATTAGCGTTTTCCATCGCCAAATCCAAAGCATCCTGAGAAATATCGGTAGCTGAGATTGTCCAATCAGGTCTATTTTTAGCTAAGGCAAGAGCAATAGCACCACTCCCTGTTCCGATATCCAGAACTTTGAGGTTTTCCTTTGGATTCTCAGCCAAAATGAGTTTCACCAACTCTTCTGTCTCTGGACGGGGAATCAAGACCCGCTCATCTACTTTTAACTGCATCCCAAAGAATTCAGCATGACCGATAATATACTGGGCGGGTATATGATTCGCCAATTTCCTGTAAATGTCCTCTACAAACTGTCTTTCTTCCTCTGTTACCTCTTGCTGGAGAGCAAAGACAAAGTCTGTAAAAGATAGATTTTTCAGGCTACGATAGACAAAGGAGAGGCTTTCTGCTTCCTCTCCTTGTGCTATCAACTTTTCCTCAAAATCTTTAAAAATTTGAGCTACTTTCATTATTTGTTTAATTCTTCTAATTTCTGTGTTTGGTCATAGAGTACCAAGGCATCCACAACTTCGTCTAGTTTACCAGATAAAATCGTATCTAGTTTTTGAAGGGTTAAGCCAATACGGTGGTCTGTGACACGATTTTGTGGGAAGTTATAGGTACGGATACGTTCTGAACGGTCACCAGTACCGATAGTAGACTTACGCTCAGCGTCCTGCTCATCTTGGGCAATCTGTGCAAAGTGGTCAGCAACACGCGCACGGATGATCTTCATAGCTTTTTCACGGTTTTTCTGCTGGGTACGTTCTTCCTGCATTTCAACCTTGATATTGGTTGGCAAGTGAACGATACGAACGGCAGTCGCAACCTTGTTGACGTTCTGTCCACCAGCACCAGAAGCGTGGTAGATATCCACACGAAGGTCTTTTGGATCAATATCGTATTCTACTTCTTCCACTTCAGGCATGACAAGGACAGTAGCTGTCGAGGTATGAACACGCCCTTGACTTTCTGTCACAGGGACACGTTGAACACGATGGGCACCAGACTCATACTTAAGCTTAGAGTATACAGACTGACCTGATACCATAGCAACCACTTCCTTGAAACCACCGACACCGTTCATAGAAGCCTCCATGACTTCAAAGCGCCAGCCTTGGGCTTCAGCGTACTTTTGGTACATGGTTAGCAAATCACCAGCGAAAAGTGCTGCTTCATCACCACCAGCTGCTCCTCGGATTTCAAGGATGATGTTCTTGTCATCGTTTGGATCTTTAGGAAGGAGCAAGATCTTCAGTTTTTCTTCGTACTCTTCTTTTTCGGCCTTAGCATCTTTCAATTCTTGTTTGGCCATTTCTTCCAAGTCAGCATCTCCGCCTGATTCTTTAATCATCTCTTCGGCATCGATAATGTTTTGAAGGACTTGTTTGTATTCGCGGTAGGCAGTTACCGTGTCACGAGTAGAAGCTTCCTCTTTTGAAAGCTCCATGAAACGCTTGGTATCAGAGACCACATCAGGGTCGCTCAGCAATTCTCCCAACTCTTCATAACGGTCTTCTACAGCTTGTAGTTGATCATAGATGTTCATTTTTTCTCCTTATTTCTCAATTGTTAAATCGTATATGGCTACTACTTCGTTCTCAAATATTTCCCCAGTTTCTTTAAATCCATAACTGAGGTAACAAAATCTTGCATGTTCATTTTCTGGTTCATAAGACAACCAAAGTTTATTGGCTAAACCTGCTGGCGCTGTCCGAACATAGTCTAGCACCTTATCCATAATTGGTTTAAAATATCCTTGATCTTGAAAATGCTTATCAATCATGAAACGAAATAGTAAATAATTTCCATTACTAATTCCGATTTTTTTATCATAAGCTAACATCACAAAACCTATGATTGCATCATTATCGTAAACTGCCAATGGAGCTACAAAATCTCCATTTTTAGTGTAGACATATGCTTCAGCTAAACTAATTGCGTTGGTAGCAATAAATTGTTTTTGATATTCCTTAACATCCAAATGCAGAACATCAAAATAATTTTCCATTGTAACATCTCTTAGTTCAATTGTCATAGTCTTGTTCCTTTTTAGATGTTATCAGTGGGGCAAAATAATGTTTACGGCAAACCGAGATATAGGTTTCATTGCCACCTATCTGGATCTGCTCACCATCATAGACTGGCAGACCATTCTGCGTACGCAAGACCATGGTTGCTTTTTTCTTGCAATACTGACAGATGGTCTTGATTTCGTCAATCTTGTCTGCTAAGAGCAGAAGATATTTTGAACCTTCGAATAGTTCATTACGAAAGTCATTTTTTAAACCAAATGCCATAACAGGTATGTCTAACTCATCCACAACACGAGCTAGGTCGTAAACATGGTGACGCTTTAAAAACTGGGCTTCATCGACAAGTACACAGTAAGGCATTTCAGGTAAATCTCGGATAAATCCAAAGATATCCGTTGTTTCCTCAATAGCAACTGCTGGTCTTTTCATCCCAATTCGACTTGAAACATAGCCAATACCGTCACGCGTATCCAGAGCCGAAGTCATAATCACAACTCCCTTTCCTTGCTCCTCATAGTTATAGGCTACCTTGAGAATCTCAATCGTTTTTCCTGAGTTCATAGTCCCATAACGATAATACAACTGTGCCATGCTTCTATTTCACGTCCATTTCTAAATTTTTGCTACATTCTAGTATACCATATTTTCTCAAAGCTTTAAACGGCAAATTGTGGTAAAATAGAAGAAATCAAATAACTAGTGGAGGACGTAATTATGCCATTTGTACGCATCGATTTATTTGAAGGACGCACGTTAGAGCAAAAGAAAGCCCTAGCCAAGGAAGTTACGGAAGCTGTTGTTCGCAACACTGGTGCACCTCAATCTGCTGTTCATGTCATTATCAACGATATGCCTGAAGGAACCTATTTCCCACAAGGCGAAATGCGCACTAAGTAAAGCTTAAGCAATCTGCTTAGGCTTTTCTTTATAAGTAACATTTATTGAAGAAAATACTAAAATTTGTTACAATTTGAAGAGATATTAGTCTATACAAACAAATAAACTATAAAGGAATTGAAATGATTACACGGGAATTTGATACCATTGCAGCCATCTCGACACCGCTTGGTGAAGGTGCTATTGGGATAGTCCGCCTAAGCGGAACGGATAGTTTTGCCATTGCGCAGAAAATCTTTAAAGGCAAGGACTTGAGCAAGGTTGCTAGCCACACTCTTAACTACGGCCACATTGTTGACCCTCAAACTGGTAAGGTCATGGACGAGGTTATGATTGGGGCTATGAAATCTCCAAAGACCTTCACTCGTGAAGACATTATCGAGATTAACACTCACGGTGGAATCGCCGTAACCAATGAAATTCTCCAATTGGCTATCCGTGAAGGTGCACGTATGGCAGAGCCTGGAGAGTTTACTAAACGTGCCTTCCTTAACGGTCGTGTAGACTTGACTCAGGCCGAGGCTGTGATGGATATTATCCGTGCCAAGACTGATAAGGCTATGAATATAGCGGTCAAACAATTAGACGGTTCTCTATCTGACTTGATTAATAATACTCGTCAAGAAATCCTCAATACACTAGCACAAGTAGAGGTTAATATCGACTATCCTGAATACGACGATGTTGAAGAAGCCACTACTGCTGTTGTCCGTGAAAAGACCTTGGAGTTTGAACAACTCTTAACCAATCTCTTAAAAACGGCACGTCGTGGGAAGATTCTCCGTGAAGGGATTTCAACGGCTATCATCGGTCGTCCAAACGTTGGGAAGTCTAGCCTTCTTAATAACCTCCTGCGTGAAGATAAGGCCATTGTAACGGATATTGCAGGTACAACCCGTGACGTCATCGAAGAATACGTCAACATCAACGGTGTTCCACTGAAGTTGATTGATACTGCTGGTATCCGTGAAACAGATGACATCGTCGAACAAATCGGTGTCGAGCGCTCCAAAAAAGCTCTCAAGGAAGCTGACTTAGTTCTACTAGTCCTAAACGCTAGCGAACCACTAACCGCTCAAGACCGACAACTTCTTGAAATTAGTCAAGATACTAATCGAATCATTCTTCTCAACAAAACTGACCTGCCAGAAGCTATTGAAACTCAGGAACTTCCTGAAGATGTCATCCGTATTTCGGTCCTGAAAAATCAAAACATTGATAAGATTGAAGAACGGATTAACAACCTCTTCTTTGAAAACGCAGGCTTGGTCGAACAAGATGCTACTTACTTGTCTAATGCCCGTCATATTTCATTAATTGAAAAGGCGGTTGAAAGCCTACAAGCTGTAAACGAAGGCCTCGAACTAGGAATGCCTGTTGATTTGCTTCAAGTTGATTTGACACGTACTTGGGAAATCCTCGGAGAAATCACTGGTGATGCTGCTCCAGATGAACTCATTACACAGTTGTTCAGCCAATTTTGTCTGGGTAAATAAGAAAAACTAGGTCAAAAAAATGCTAGTCACCTAAAAAGAGGTTGGGACAAAAAGATCCCGACCTCACTTTTTATTATCAATCATAATTTGACGCGGTAGCTGATTGAACTTTTTGTTCGTCTTTTAGACTCCAAAAAGCTCCTAATCATCCTCGCGGGGCTGGGACTACGAAATCAAGACTTTGTCTATCGATTTCTGTCCCACCGCCTTTTCTTTCACCTTCTAAGTTATATCCTACCTTAGCAGAAATCTGAAACAAACCTTATACTCAATGAAAATCAAAGATCAAACTAGGAAACTAGCCGCAGGCTGTACTTGAGTACGGCAAGGCGACGTTGACGCAGTTTGAATTTGATTTTCGAAGAGTATTACCAGTTCTTTTCTATTTTCACTTAGTCTTTAGGTAATTTGCCAGCTTTTTCAAGCATTTTTTTGATTAAATAAGGCATCTTGACATTTTCACGACCTTTTTTCTCAATTAATTTTTTAACAAATTCTGGCATTTGTAAGTCTTGTGATTCATCTAAAATATTCTTAGTTTCATCCGAAGGGACTAATTCGTCAAAGGTTTCTTCTTCTGGGAGGAATTCTCTAAATTCTTTATGTTCATTAGCTCGGACAATATTGACCAAGGCATCAATCAAACGAGAATCTGTATTTGGCATTGGTGGACGATGGTAGTTCACCTCCAATTCCTGACACAAGTCATGACATTCCACATCGTTGTCAAACAAGACTTCAATATGCTCACTGATAAAACTAATAGGCACAAAAATATAATGCTCTGGATGTTCTTCCTGTTCTCTAAGATACTCCAATACATCTGGTTTAATCCAAGGAATACCAATATCACTTTCGCTCTGCCAAGTGTTGGTATATTGCTCTGGTTTCAAGCCTAATTTCTCAGCAATTAACTTGCTATTTTCGAAAATCTGGTCGATATAAGGATCACCAAAATCCAAGGCAAAAATAGGCACACTGTGGGCAGAAAAGATGACTTTAAAGCTATCCTGTTTCACCTTTTCTTTTAAAATTTTAGCAATTTCAGCTGTCCAATAATTTAATAGTGCTTCTTCTTGATACCAGTCCTTAATAACTAAAAACTGAATTTGTTTGCTTTCCAGAAACTTTTCGTACCCCATGACAGAGTAAAAGGAATAGTGTGGCTCCAAAATCAAGCAAATACACTTTTCAATTCCATCTGCTTCCATTTGCCGAATCACATCTGGAATAAAAGGGGTTGAAAATTTATTGGCAAAATAGACACTATATTCATTTCCTAACCTAGCTTCTACCAAGGCAACTTCTTCACGGGTAATTTTTTGAAGTGGAGTTCCTCCAATTCGAACATAATTATCATAAAGGGTTTGAATCTCGTGGTCTTGAGGTCGAACTCCTCGACGAATGTTGGTAAAAAAGTCGGCTACTCCTTCAAAGGTAATCTCTTCTGGTGAACCAAATGTCATCATTAAAATTGCTTTTTTCATCTCTGCATCCTTGTGATATTTTTATCTTTTTTATTGTATCACTAAAGAAGCCATAAGTAAACGCTAACATAAGGATTTTATCTCCCTTCTGACTTTTGTTTTTCTCTTCTTTCTATGATACAATGGTTTTAAAAGAAGGAAAAAAGGAGTTTTTATGAAATACCAAACATTGTTGGAGCGTTTTTTGACTTATGTCAAAGTCAATACACGTTCTGACGAACATTCAACCACTACACCAAGTACCCAAAGTCAAGTAGACTTCGCAACCAATGTCCTCATCCCTGAAATGAAACGTGTTGGTTTGCAAAATGTCTACTATCTACCAAACGGTTTTGCTATCGGTACTCTTCCAGCTAACGATCCTAGTTTGACTCGTAAGATTGGTTTTATCTCACACATGGATACAGCTGATTTTAATGCTGAAGGTGTTAACCCGCAAGTTATTGAAAATTATGATGGTGGCGTTATCGGGCTTGGGAACTCTGGTTTCAAACTAGATCCAGCGGATTTCAAGAGCTTAGAGAAATATCCTGGTCAAACCTTAATTACTACAGATGGAACTACCCTTCTCGGGGCTGATGATAAATCTGGTATCGCTGAAATCATGACAGCTATCGAATACTTGACTGCTCATCCTGAGATTAAACACTGTGAAATCCGTGTTGGCTTCGGACCTGATGAAGAAATCGGTGTCGGTGCCAATAAATTTGATGCAGAAGATTTCAATGTTGACTTTGCTTATACAGTTGACGGTGGACCTCTTGGTGAACTTCAGTATGAAACCTTCTCTGCTGCAGGTGCTGAACTTCATTTCCAAGGTCGTAATGTTCACCCAGGAACAGCCAAAGGGCAAATGGTTAATGCTCTCCAATTAGCCATTGACTTCCACAATCAACTCCCAACAGGTGACCGACCTGAGTTGACTGAGGGGTACCAAGGATTCTACCATCTCATGGATGTAACAGGAACTGTTGAGGAAGCGCGTGCTAGCTACATCATTCGTGACTTCGAAAAAGAAAGCTTCGAAGCGCGTAAAGCTGCTATACAAGCTATTGCTGATAAGATGAACCAAGAACTTGGTAGTGATCGTGTTACCTTAACTTTGACAGACCAGTATTACAACATGAAAGAAGTCATTGAAAAGGATATGACACCAGTAACCATTGCTAAAGCAGTCATGGAAAGTCTTGATATTACACCAATTATCGAACCTATCCGTGGAGGAACGGACGGTTCTAAAATTTCCTTTATGGGAATTCCAACGCCAAATATCTTCGCTGGTGGCGAAAACATGCATGGTCGTTTTGAATACGTTAGCCTACAAACAATGGAACGTGCAGTCGACACCATTATTGGGATTGTAGCTTATAAAGACTAAAGAGATCGGGAAAAAATTCCCGACCTCTTTTTTATCAGCAGCCTACTTTTGACACGGTAGCTGTCTGAACTTTTTATTATTCTGCTACTTTTTCTCTCGTTTCTGGAGAGCTAGTTGCAGGAGTTAAGTTTGACTCAGCTTGTTTATCGTTTGTTTCTTTATTGGCTTTTTCTGTGCTAGCTTCAGCTGGCTTGACTTTGGATTGAAATTCTTGGTTTAACAAAACGATTTCTTGAGCAAGAGCTAAAAGAGCTTGTTTGTCTTTGCTTGCTGCACTAAGCTTATCAAATAAGGCGTCCACTTTTTCAAAGTCAGCATCAGAACCATTATTCATTTCTAAATAAGTATGAAGGGCAATGACACCATTATAAAGTTTTTGATAAAGAACTAAAACCTCTGGGTCTTGGTTGGCATTCTCACGTTCAGTCTGAATGGTTTGTGAAATACGCTTCAGAAGATCTTGAACTTGTGTGTTTAGTTCATCAAGGTCTGCATCTTCTTTATCTAGAGCAGCTTTCAGATTTTTCACTTCGTCAGCAAGAGAAGCTTTAACACCTTCTTCTTTAACTTGAGCCACTAATTCTTCAGCTTTTGTTAAGAGTTCTTCTACTTGACCTTTTCGAACATGATTACTTTGTTCCTCAGGTTTGATATCATCATACAAACCTTTCAAGAACTCATAAACTGCCGTTTTAGCACTGTGACCATCCACTTTTTCAGTATCTAAAATCGTTTCAGAAGGCTTATGAGCAACAGATTCATTCTTCACTGCTTCTTCTACCTCTAATTTTGTTTGATAGATTTCAGGGAAGAGTTTGTTTAAGTCAGTCGCCTTGAGGAAGGATTGTGATTGATAAAGTGTCCAAGTTAAGTTAGCAACTTTATTTCTAAGAGTGTCATTTAAGTGATTATCAGATAAATGTTGATAGAAATACTTAATGTACTCGACTGTTGTAACTCCAGTACGATCATTAAAGTCTTGAAGAGCTTCTAGTTTAGCTTCAACTGCATCTAAACCAGCTTCATCTTGAGCCAATTTATTTTCTTGGAGTTGAGCCAAGAGATCCTTTTTAGGAAGCCCATAAGCATCCGTATCTAAGGTATTAATCTTATCTACTAAAGCTTGATATTTCTTGTCTAAAGGACTGATTTCTGTTGGTTTTACACTAGAGTCAACGTGGATATACTGCTTGTCAAAGAGATCTAAAGCAGCCAGATAACCAGCTGTAGAGTTTGTTGAGAGCTTCTTCATATTTTCAGAGAATTGTCCCAAGGCAAGTTCAATCTGTCTTTGTAAAATTGGTTTATCCTTGTAAACTTCGCGACTTTCTGCTAGAAGTTGAACAACCTTATTTTGAACAGTAGCTTCATCAAAGACACCTGGTTGGTAGTTGGATTGCAAGGCAGGAATCTTATGTTTCAAAGCCACTTCATAACCTTTAGTCTGCACTTTAATGTAGTGATTATGGTCTCCGTGAGGAATGACGAAGCTGCCATTTTCCACCTGCAAACTATATGGAGAGACACCATCCCGAAGTGCAGTTGTATAGAGTTCGTTTAGGAAATCAAGTTCTGCATCGCCTGTTTGAAGCGGAATACGAACATGTTCCTTACGAACTGCGTAAGGGTGAATGTGAGTTGGGTCATAAGCCTGGTCCGGATTACCAAATACAAAGAATCCATTTGAAATACGGATAGCTTCAAGTGGAACACCATAAGTCTTAGAAATATAAGCTATTTTTTCTTCATCACTTGCATCTCTAGAAAATGCTTCTACATCTTTTGCAAGTGGTTTAACAGGTTCTGCCTGATGTTGACCATGCAGATGCTCTTGCGCTGCCTTTATCTGCTCTGCTGACAAATCTTTTTTAAAGAAATAGTGGGCATGATCTCCATGTGAAACCACAAAACCTTGCTCATCCTCACTAATCACTCGCTCAGCTGCAAAGCCATGATCATGTTCATCTTCATGATGCTCGTGTTTCGCTTCATTCTCTTTAGGAGTGTTATGATTATCTTTTGGAATTTCTGTTTGGCCATGACCATGCAAATGCTCTTGCGCTGCCTTTATCTGCTCTGCTGACAAATCTTTTTTGAAGAAATAGTGGGCATGGTCCCCATGTGAAACTACAAAACCTTGCTCATCTTCTCTAATCACACGCTCAGCTGCAAAGCCATGATCATGTTCTTCTCCATGATGCTCATGTTTCACTTCATTCTCTTTATGAGTGTTAGGACTATCTTTTGGAACTTCTGTTCGGCCATGACCATGCAAATGTTCTTGCGCTGCCTTTATCTGCTCTGCTGACAAATCTTTTTTGAAGAAATAGTGGGCATGGTCCCCATGTGAAACTACAAAACCTTGCTCATCTTCTCTAATCACACGCTCAGCTGCAAAGCCATGATCATGTTCTTCTCCATGATGCTCATGTTTCACTTCATTCTCTTTATGAGTGTTAGGACTATCTTTTGGAACTTCTGTTCGGCCATGACCATGCAAATGTTCTTGCGCTGCCTTTATCTGCTCTGCTGACAAATCTTTTTTGAAGAAATAGTGGGCATGGTCCCCATGTGAAACTACAAAACCTTGCTCATCTTCTCTAATCACACGCTCAGCTGCAAAGCCATGATCATGTTCTTCTCCATGATGCTCATGTTTCACTTCATTCTCTTTATGAGTGTTAGGACTATCTTTTGGAACTTCTGTTCGGCCATGACCATGCAAATGTTCTTGCGCTGCCTTTATCTGCTCTGCTGACAAATCTTTTTTGAAGAAATAGTGGGCATGGTCCCCATGTGAAACTACAAAACCTTGCTCATCTTCTCTAATCACACGCTCAGCTGCAAAGCCATGATCGTGTTCATCCTCATGATGGTTCTTATGAGTTACATTTTCATGGTCACGCTGAACTGTTGGTTTATTTTGATTTTCTAACGGCTTTGTTAGTGTTAGGGCACCGCCAAGTGGTATCAAACGAGCAATTTTTTGCTCCAAAGCAGACATACTACTATAAGGAATGAAATGGTAGTGATTGCCGTGTGGAATCGCAACTCCTGATGGTGTTCGACTGGTAATTTTAGCTGGGTCAAATACCAAACCATCAGATTCTTGATAGCGTTGACTAACTGGTAAAGCATATAACTGAGCAAGAAGACTTTGGAGGCTATCCTCTTGATCTACTGGGTTGCTTGTTGCTGGGCTTTCGGCTTGAGAACTTGGTGTAACACTTGGATTTGGTTTATAATCCGTTAGGCTTGGTTGACTTCCTCTTCCAGCTATATAGGCTTGAGCTGCTGCTAATTCACTAGAAGATAGGGCACTCTTTGGAACGTAGTGATAATGCCCACCGTGAGGAACGATATAAGCATCCCCTGTATCTTCAATAATATCTGCAGCATTAAAGACATAACCATCATCCGTTGTATATCGACCTTGTGCTCTGGCAGTAAGAACTTCCTCACTTGCACTACCACTATCTGATGTGTGTTCTTGTTTTTGCTGCTCGATTTGTTCTTTGGTACGGACATTATCAGCATGGCTTGCATCTTTTAGATAGACATAGTATTTGCCATCCACTTTGATGATATAGCCACCTTTAATCTCATTGACAATATCTTGATCACGCAACTGATAGTTCGGATCCTTCATGACCAGTTCTTCACTAAAGATTGCATCATAAGGCACCTTACCATTATAGTAATGGAAATGGTCGCCGTGGGAAATCACATAACCTTGATCAGTGATCTTGGTAACAATCTGTTCAGCTTCTATGCCTTCCTTCTTGCTAACTTGGTCTGGTGTCAGAGATTCATTCTTCTTAGCTTCAGATCCTTTACCGTCAACATAGGATACACGATTATCATCTTTTTTCTCAGGTGCTTGATGTTGATTCAAAGCATAAACGCAGACACTTAAAGCAAGAACTACTGCAGATCCTGCTAAATATTTTTTATTAATCTTCATAATCTCCTCATTTCAATTCTTCAGCTAAGATAGCCATATTTTCTTCTAGGTTTTCTAAGTAGGACTTGTCATTTTGTGGGTCTGCCTCTAAAGGATTGAGGGTTTTCAGACTCACACCTGTTGATTTGACAAGTGTATCCGCTACCTTAGATGATGCATTGCTCTCTGTAAAGATGGTTTTGACCTTATAAGTCTTTACAAATTCCTGGATTTCAGTTAATTGTCTTGGACTTGGTTCTTGATCAGGAGATATTCCTGCAATCCCAAGCTGATTGAGTCCAAATCGTTTTGCCAAATATGAAAAGGCTGTGTGTTGGGTCACAAATGTCTTTTGATTTGCTTTTTCAAAGATTGGTTGGTATTTCTTTGTCAAATCATGAGCTTTTTTGATAAAAGCTTGCGCATTTTTCTGGTAAGTTTCTTTATGTTCACTATCAATCTCTGAAAGTTTGTCAGCGATAATTTGCGCTTCTTCGCCAGCTTTTTCAGGATCTAACCAAGTATGAGGATCATACAAGGTTTTCTCATCAATCCCATCTCCTGCCTGCATATCTTCTAAGCCAGGCACGCGCTCCAAGGCCATACCTTCTGATGCTTCTAAGACCTTTACCTTGGATTTTTGCAGACTTGGATCTAAACTTCCCGCCCATGACTCTAGTGTATGAGAATGATAGACAAAAACATCGGCATCATAGATAGCTGCAATATCATTTGCAGAAGGTTCAAAGGAGTGAATTCCGCTACTTGACTGAATCATTCGAACATCATTCAAGTCACCAGATACTTCCTTGACCATGGCATAGATAGGATAAAAACTGGTCACAATTTTCATCCCCTTAGTTTCATCACTCTTGTCTTGACTGGTCTTTTGTCCACATGCTCCTATGGTAAGAACAAAGAAGGCAAGCACAAGCCATAGGATACTTCTTTTTTTCATAACAACTCCTTAACTAGTATTTAACCATTTAATTAACTAGTAAATAGTTTAACTTTTTTTATTTAATATGTCAAGATTTTTAGTCGTAAAAAATAAAATCATAGTTTTAGAACTTCTTGATTCAATTTTTAAGACAGCAAATTTCAGCTTTTTAATAAAGAAAAGGACATTATTCAATCAAAAATCGAACAATATCCTTTCGACTAGATTATAATGAATAAATATATTTTAAGATTTTACTTGTTTTAGTGTCTTAATGTCATACATCACTAATTCACCATTTTTATTGTAAAACTGAACACCTTCTGGCTGAAAAATTAGAAACTTAGGATCGATTTGTGCAATTTTTGCTAACTTTTCTATATGTTCATTTAAAGTTACTTTATCCAATCCGTAGTCTGGTAAATCATCGTCACTTTCTTCTTTGGAGTTTTCTTTATCTTCAACCTTGTTTTCTGAAGGAATTTCGTTGGTTGTACCAGTCTCATTTACACCTATATTATTCTTCGGTTGCTCCTCAGTTTTATCTACATCAGTCTTATTTTTATCAATATTTTTAAGATTGTTTGAATCAGGTTTTAATTCTTCATTATTATTCGTAAACGTCCCATCTTGGGATTCTTTTTCTTTCATTCTTTTGGCAATTAAGTCTTGCGCTTGTTTCCATTCTACTTCTGATAAGTCGGATTTAGTGATACTTCTCAATGAACCACCTCCCGCTCTTGGAATACTGAAAGATTTATCTGCCCAAATATAGGTTCCCTTTGCCAATACATCCTGAGGATCAAAAATATATCCATCAGGAGTTGCAAATCGACCTTCTGCAAGAGCTTTCTGAACTTCTTCAGCAGAATGGATAATTTGCCAGTTCTCCATTCCAGGACGTTTTTCAAGAGGAGTTACATTAGCAATAACAGATCCAGCATCATCATGACCTGGTTTTGACCAAACTTCAGGACGCACATCAGGATGTTGCATTACATATTTTATAGTTGCTATTTGCTCACTATTTAACCAAGAATAAGGTACGACATGAATGTGATCAATATGCGGAATAATGAAAGAAGTTCCAGTATCATACGTAGTATTGGCTGCATGCATAGGCAAGCTAGATACATCAACAGCTAATCTTGGTTTAATTTCTGTTTCTACAATATCATAACGATAATGATCTCGATCCTTAAGCATTAGTTCTTGTTCAGAAAAAGCTATTTGAGTAAGATCGAGTTCTTCACGTGAATAAAAATAATCTTTACCACCTTCATTAATTATATAACCAACTTTACTATTTCTAGAAATTTTATTAGTTACTTTTTTATAATCAAACTTTGGTCTTTCCTCCTCATCTGAGTGTACTGAAGAAATGATGGAATCTGGATTTTTACCAGTTTCTTGAATCCATTTGGCAACTTCATCCAATTCGAATTGTTCTAATTCACCATATCCCATATAATGGAAATGATCTCCGTGTTTGGCAATAACACCTGATTTATCAACAGAATCGATGGATTCTTTGGTAAATATGTATCCATCACTCGTATCATAAGGTTTACCATCTAAACCTTTTCCATAAGCTTTGATTGGTTGTCCTAAGAACTTATGAACTACTTCTTTTGATGCTAAAGGTTTAATATCTGTAACAATTTCGTTTAATCCATTTTGCCCTTTTAACGGAATCATCCGTGCAATCTTTTCTTCCAACGCAGACATCTGACTATATGGGATAAAATGGTAGTGATCCCCATGAGGTACCGCTACCCCATTTGCTGTTCTTTTCGTGATTTGAGCAGGTTCAAAAATCAAACCATCCGATTCCACATGGCGTTCTGATAAAGGTTTGGCATACAATTCACTTAAAAGTGTTGAAATGTCTTCCCCTTGATTTTGATGATAAGTTGGGGTGACAGTCAGATTTGGAGTCTCTGTCAAACTTGGTTGAGCTTGCTTAGAATTATCACTACTTGGTTTACTTGAACTTGTAGAGGAATGTGCGCCTTGTTTACCATTCCAATAAGCTTGGGCAGCAGCCAATTCTCTTGCTGACAAATCACTCTTAGGGATATAGTGGAAATGATTGCCGTGCGGTACAACAAAAGCGTCTCCTGTATCTTCAATCACATCTGTCGGACTAAAGACATACCCATCATCCGTTGTATAGGCTCCTCCAGTTCCACGATTCGGTGCCGGCGTATTGAGATTAAAGTTTGGTTTAATGGTTGAACTTGGTTTCTCAGTACTGCTTGGTTTCGGATTATCAGTATGACTTTGAACTGGCTGACCTCCAATTGGCAGATTTCGAGCCAATTTTTCTTCCAAAGCAGACATTTGCGAATACGGAATGAAATGGAAATGATCCCCGTGAGGAACTGCCACACCATTTGCAGTACGTTTTGTAATCTGTGCTGGGTCAAATACTAATCCATCAGACTCCACATGACGTTGGCTAAGTGGCAAAGCGTACAATTCTTGAAGGAGACTAGCTAAATCCTCATTTTGGCTCTCCGAAGCTGTTGCAGGATTTTGAGAAGTTTCAGATGGACTAGTTCTCACACTAAATCTTGTTTCTCCTCTGCTTGAACGATATTCAACCGTACTTAATTGACCGCCTTTTCCAGATAAGAAGGCTTGGGCAGCAGCTAATTCACTGGCAGACAAATCACTCTTAGGAATATAGTGGAAGTGATTGCCATGAGGAACGATATAGGCATCACCTGTATCTTCTATGATATCAGAGGCATTAAAGATATACCCATCATCCGTTGTATAGCGTCCTTGAGCTCTGGCTGCAACTACTGCTTGATCGTTAGAACCACCCCCGTGATTACTACTATGTTCCTGCTTCTGACGTTTAATCTCTTCTTTTGTACGAATATTGTCCGCATGAGCCGCATCCTTAAGGTAAACATAGTATTTCCCGTCTACCTTAATCACATAGCCACCCTTGATTTCATTGACAATGTCTGAATCCTTCAACTGATAATTCGGATCTTTCATCAGCAGTTCTTCACTGATGATAGCGTCATAAGGAACCTTGCCATTATAGTAATGATAATGATCTCCATGAGAGGTCACATAACCTTGATCAGTAATTTTAACAACAATTTGTTCAGCATTAATACCTTCTCGCTGACTAACTTCATCTGGTGTCAGATTTTCAGTCTTAGTACTAGCCTGATTCCCTTCTATATAAGCCACACGATTAGGCTCTTTGCTAGTCTGTACCGCTTGGAAACGCCCCAGTTCATAACTTGAAAGGCTTAATGCTAAAAGAGCTACCGAACCAAGAACATATTTTTTATTGATTTTCATCAAAACACACTTCCTATTTCATTTATTCGTTAAATAAAGAACTACACTTTTTCCTAAAGAACTTCCTTAACTGGTTAAGTATATAACTGAAAAACGAAATCACTTTTAAAACTCCTCCTTCTATTTTCTATTTATCTAACAAGATTTGATCGAGTGAGTTAATTCTTTATATAATTAACCAGTTATTTAACTAGTTAAGATTTTACTCCTATCACATAAATCTGTCAAGAATTTTTTTGACTTTCAGGTAAAATCTAGATAAAAAAGAGGAATATCCCCTAGTATGAGATAGATTCCTCTTTATAATATTTTAGTGTTGAAATGGCATAAAATCCGATTCAAAGGAAATGTTATCCTTATCATCTGCGTTGACAAAATTTAAAAATAGCTTTTGAAATTTTTCAAATTCATAGTCTGAATGACAAATCCACTCCTTACCCGTCGAGACATACCATTTCCCAAGACTTGTAAGTTCTTCCTTGGTTAAGGATGGTACATGAGAGCAATGTTCAAAGTTAATAATATAAACTTTTTCATAGATTGATTTGATAAAATCTTTGAGCATAAACTTTCCTCGCTTAAATTCTATACCTAATAACTAGTTGTACTATTCAATCACTTGGGTTTCTGCTAATTTCTTGTACCAATGTGCAGATTTCTTAGGATAACGTTCTTGTGTATCGAAATCAACATAGAAGAGTCCATAACGTTTTTCATAACCATTAGACCATGAGAAGACGTCCATCAATGACCAGATGAAGTATCCTTTGACTACTGCGCCATCAGTAATGGCATCTGAAATAACTTCCAAGTGTTGTTTCACATAATCAATACGTCCATCATCGTAAACAGTGTTGTCCACAAATTCATCTTTGTATCCAAGTCCGTTTTCAGTGATGTAGATCTTCTTGTAGGTTGGATAATCTTTCTTAACACGCATGATTTGATCATACAAACCTTGAGGGTAGATGATCCAGTCCCAGTCAGTACGAGGTACATAGTCAGGAGCTACACGACGACCAACACCTTTGATCTGGTATTTAGAGCTTCCTTTTTCACCTTTACCGTTGTGGATGATCTCAGTTTCACCATCAAAGGCTTCCATCCAATCGCTCATATAGTAGTTAATTCCGAGGAAGTCATTCAAATCTTTAGCTGCTTCAAGTGCTGCAAAGTCTTCGTCACGAAGATCCAAGCTACCACCATTTACTGATAAGATGTGATTTACACCTTCCATTGTTGCATCTGAATAGTGTCCAAGGTATGTCGCATCCAAGATAAATTTGTTGTGGATGATATCTTCCAACTCAGCAGCACGAACGTCTGCTGGATTTTCTGGATCCAAAGGATACTTAGTTGGAAGAGCGTGTACCACACCGATTTCACCTTTATACCCTTTGTCTTTGTACAATTTCACAGCACGCGCATGAGAAACCATCATATTGTGGTGTGATTGGAAAACTTTGGCAAGGTCATACTGAATCCCTGGAGGGAATTTTCCTACTAAGTATTGACCATCACCGATTGGGCCGATTTCATTAAAGGTTGTCCAGTAGTTGACTTCTGGGAATTCTTCAAAACAGAATGCAGCATAATCTACAAAGTGTTCGATGTTTTCACGATTTAAGAAGTCTCCGTTTGAGTGAAGAGCTTCAGGTGTATCAAAGTGATGAAGAGTAACGAACGGTTCGACATGACGTTTATGACATTCTGCAAATAACTTATGATAGAATTCTACCCCTTTTGGATTTACTTCACCATAACCTGTTGGAAAAATACGTGACCAAGCAATTGAAATACGAATACCGTTTACCCCATATTCCTCAGCCAACTGCAAATCTACTGGATATTTATGGTAGAAATCACTCGCTGGTTCAGCTGTGTACCAATAGTTATCTGCTAGGTATTTGTCCCAGGCAACAGGACCTTTACCATCTGTATGCGTAGCACCTTCTGCTTGATAAGCTGCTGTTGCGCCACCGAAAATAAAATCTTTAGGAAGTGTTTTTGTCATTTTTTCACCTATTTCTTGATTGGATAAAATGAAAAGCGAGCGGAGAGGAGCTAGTGAGCTATCCATCTCCGTCTCACTTCTTGTACAAAGTCACCAAATAGTGACATAAAGGGGGAAAATAAATATATAATCAGGAGACTGTTTTACAGTCCTCAAGGTCAGTCGAATTGTGACTCAAGGAGGTAAAAACGATATTTTTTTACCGACGAATTAACAAAGCGATTAGGAAATTCGCCATAGCGATTTCCATGATGATAGGAGTCTGTTTTACAGTCCCTAAGGTTAGTCGAATTGTGACATGAGGAGGTAAAAACGATATCTTTTTACCGACGAATTAACAAGGCGATTAGGAAATTCGCCATAGCGATTTCCGTGATGATAGGAGACTGTTTTACAGTCCCTATCATCAATCGAATTGCGCTTGAACAAAGGCAAGAGCACCTTTACCATCACGAGTCAACTTGATGTATTGAGCTCCTTCAGTCTTAGCCAATTTGATTCCAAGTTTATCTGTTTCAGCCTTCATGTCCTCATAGTTTGAAGCTACTTGAGGAGCAAGGATAACAAGGTCAAATTCTGGCAACATTTCACGGTGAGCACCATAGCCACCAGCTGCTGCTTTAACTGGCACCTTGTACTCAGCTGCTGCTTTGTTCAAGGCGTTGGCAAGAAGACCACTTGTTCCTCCACCCGCACAAAGAACGAGTACGTTGGTTTCTTCTGTAATTGTATTTTGTGCTGATTCTACTCCAGCTTTTTCAAGGATAGCATCAGCTTTTGCAGTATTGAAGTTTGCGGCTACTTTTTCTTTTAATTCATCGTTGGCTTTACCAGAACGTTCTTCTTCAAGAATTTGTTCGTCATAAACTTTAAGGAATGGGTAGTAGATTGCAATATCCACTACGATTAACAATGCTGCAAGAGCAAATGACAAGAACTGGAAGTTTGTACCAAGGATAATACCAAGAGGTCCTGGTGTAGTCCATGGAAGATTGGCAGTAAATGAGTTCATGCCAAGCGTTTCAATAAAGAATTTGAAGATCCATACGTTTGCAATAGGTGCGAAGATAAATGGAATAAAGAAGATTGGGTTCAAAACAAGTGGTGCACCAAACAAGATTGGTTCATTTACACCGAAGAATGTAGGAACTACTGAAGCACGTCCGATGGCACGGTTACGCTTAGACTTACACAACCACATAAACATGAATGGAACTACAAGAGTTGCTCCTGTACCACCCATAGTGACGATAAACATTTGTGTACCAGATGTAAGGATCTTATCAGCGTGCATACCTTGTTGAAGAAGGTTCAAGTTGACTTCGGCATTTGCATAAGTAATCGCTGCAATGGCAGGTTCAACGATAGATGGGCCGTGAATACCGACAAACCAGAAGAAGGCAAAAGCACCAAAGATAATGGTAATACCAAGATAACCGTCTGCTGCTGAGAATAATGGAGCAAAGAATTTACCGATTGATTCTGCAACGCTTGCACCAACAAATTGACGAGCGAGCAAGTCAAGAGCATAAAGAGAAACAACTGAAAGCGTAAACGGAATAACGTCTTTAAAGACTTGTGAGATATTCGGTGGAACTTCGTCAGGCATGCGAATAGTAACGTTGTTCTTGACACAAACCTTATAGATAGCTACAGTTACGAAAGCTGCCAGGAAGGCTGAAAGCAACCCTTTTGTTCCAAGGAAACCAGTTGCAAAGCCACCCTCGATTGGGTCAGCTGCTAACATCAGCAAACCAACAATAGCCGCCAATAGCGTTGACATATAGTTGATTTGGTTGGTTTTCTCCATACTACGATTGACGGAGTCTGTTAAAGATTTAGCAGTGGTACCAGCTACCAAGACTGCTAGAATCCCCATAGAGTAGCTGTAAGGTTTCATCAAAAGTGCTACTACTTCATCAGACCATTTAAAGCCCCAAGAGTTTGGAACAAAAGCAATCAAGATAAAAATACTTGAGAAGAGAATGACTGGCATTCCTGCGATAAATCCATCCCGAATAGCACGAAGATAGATATTTCGAGATAGTTTTTCAAAGAAAGGCTTCCCTTTCTCGATATAGGCAATTAACTTATTCATTATTTAGCTCCTCTTTTATAAAGTTCAATTAAATGATGCACCAAATCTTTTAGCAAGATTGTTGTCATCAGGTGATCTTGTCCGTGCATCATTGTGATGCTGTATGGAATTTCTTCCCCTGCAGCTTCTTGAGCAAGCATAGATGTTTGCGCTTTGTGAGCTTCCGCAATGCAACCTGCTGCTTCTTCAACAAGAGCTTCTGCTTTAGCAAAATCGCTAGCTTCAGCAGCCTTCAAAGCTTCTAATAATTTTGAACGAGCATCACCTGCATAGGCAACGATTTCAAAACCTAACAATGTTACTTCTTCTCTATTCATGATAGAATTCCCCTTATATATTTTTTAGTAAAGCGTTATGACAATAAACGTTGGATGTGTAGAACAAGATAAACTCGTTCACTCTTGTAGAGGTCAAGACCAGTTTCCTGAGCAATGACCTCATAAATTTTGCTACCAATCTCGAATGCTTCTGGATAGGTATTCTTTATATGTTCTTCCATATCGAGCAAGGATTGATTATCATCGCGACTACGATCCAGATAATCCAAGAAATAATTTAGATGAATCATAAAGCGGTCGTAGAAATTATTATTTTCAGGTGTTCGCTGGATTTTATAACTCTTCAAAACGCTTTCAACCCTCTTTAAAATTTCCTTTCTCTTATCAATCGACTCAACAACTTCGACTTCACTCTCACCTTCGGCATTGATGAAATGATAAGCGATACGAATGATTTCGTCTTCAGGAAAATTTTCTGTCAGTTTTTGACGATAAATTTCAAAAGCTTCTTGTGCAATTTGAAAAGCGACTGGATACTTGGCAGAAATATCAGGCAAGTTACTATCCTTATAGCGTCCTTGGCTAATAGCCTGATAGGAACAATAGATATGGTCTGTCAGAGTGACGTATAGATACTCTTGGACAGGATATTGATATTTTTTAGAAAGATTATCAATAATCTCATAAGTGACCGTAATAAAATCAAGCGGTACATCCTTGAGAAGAGCCATAAAATTTTCTCGCGACTCTTCTGTTTTCATCCGAAAAACTTTTTCAACCTGATCCTCAGAAATCAAATCTCCCTTCTTCTTACCGAATGAAATACCCTTACCAATTACGATCAACTCCTCTCCTTTGCTATTCCGCACGAGAGAAACATTGTTATTCATTGGATTTAATATCCGATACATGGCAACCTCCTTGCCCTAATATTTAAGTTTTGTGAGCATAAAAAATGACCACAAATGAACTCAGAAAATATACATCTGAGTCATCTGTGATCATGCCTAATATTACTTAGTAACACTCACTTTTTATTAACTTGTGACTTAAGTATAGCACAAGATTTTTATTTTGTAAACCTTTACATACAACTTTTTTTAAAAGTTTTTTAGCTAGGTTTTAGGACATAAAAGGGGGGAAATTTAGACACGTTCGGTCCATGAAGTTGCTGTTGTTTGAAGAACTTTATTCAATTCATCAATATTTTGGAATCCAGTTGTACGCAACCATTCACGAGCTGCTGCTTCACCTTCTTTGATATAAGGTTCAACTGAACCCGCCCAAGTAGCACGACCACAAAGTACACCGTTGAAACGAGCACCTGAATCATGAGCAAAGACAAGTGTTTCTTGGAAGAGCTTAGCGGATACACCTGCACTCAAGTAGATGTATGGCAAGTTAGTAGCTTCGTCTTGAGCTTTGAAGAATGCTGCTGCTTCTTCACGTGTATGAACGATTTCGCCATCACCAAAACCTTCAACGTATTTCACGNAGCTTTGAAGAATGCTGCTGCTTCTTCACGTGTATGAACGATTTCGCCATCACCAAAACCTTCAACGTATTTCACGTTAACTGGAACTTCTACTTTCAAGACATCGATGTTGA
Source organism: Streptococcus fermentans (assembly GCF_040888305.1). Classification (NCBI taxonomy): domain Bacteria; kingdom Bacillati; phylum Bacillota; class Bacilli; order Lactobacillales; family Streptococcaceae; genus Streptococcus; species Streptococcus fermentans. Next base: position 310,796 of record NZ_JBFNFG010000002.1, read on the forward strand.
AACGTGGATCTGAGAAGACTTTCATAGCGCCGATAACCTTGTGTGGTTTTACTTTAGCGTATTCAGCAGAACCTGCGTCAGCAATCTTTTCATCGTAAGCCAAGATTTCAAGGAAGAATGGAATGTCTTCAGCTACACACTCAGAACCAATACGTTCAATGTAGGCTTGTTTTTGTTGGTTGAGTTCGTCAGAGCTATCGACGTCATAGTAAAGCAAGAACTTAACAGCATCTGCACCGTGTTCCTTGATACGTTTTGCAGACCAAACATCCAAGCAGTCTGGCAAACGTTTTGTACTTGTTGTGTCGTATCCAGTTTTTTCATAAGCAAGGAGAAGACCAGCTTTTGGATCAAGAGCTTTTGTAGCTGGAAATCCATATTCAGGGTCAAGAAGCATTGATGAAGCGTATTTTGTCAATTCATCCGCTACCAATACTTTAAGTTCTTCCATTTGAGCAACTGTTGGCTCTTCTGTTTGGTATTGAGCCATGAGGCGTTTCAAAGCACCACGTTGGTCAAAGGCGAGAGCTGAGATGATACCATTTTCATCAGAGAGTTTTTGCATACAAGCGCGTTTATTTTCTGTTAAAACCATTTTATACCTCTTTCACTACTAGTTGGTCATATAGGCCTTGATAGTTTGCCATATTGACATGACCGGTCATTTTTTCTTGAGCATTTAGCATACCAAGGACATTAGCCTTAGTCAGTAATTCTTGATCAGATTCTTTATGGAACAATCCTGAAGCAATACCTGCTACTGTAGAATCACCAGATCCAACTGGGTTTACAACTTGGATTCTTGGAATATCTACTTTATAGAAAGTGTCCCCGTGCTTAGCAAAGGCACCATTAGCACCTAAGGAAACGATGATCCACTCAATTCCTTCAAATAGGGGCTCTTGAAGAACCTCTTTTAATTCATCCAAGTCTTTAGAAATTTCTCTTCCTAAAAGTTGAGACAATTCTTCATTATTTGGTTTGATAACTGTTGGCTTATGTGGAGATTCAAGAACCGCCTGAAGTGAAGCTCCTGAACAGTCCAAGACAACAGGTTTACCAGCTTGGTTAGCAAGTTCAACCAGACTAGCATAATAATCCACTGGTAGTCCTGCTGGTAGACTACCTGAAATGGCCACTACCTCTACAGTCTCTAAAAGTTCTTTGAAATGAGCCAAGAAATCTTGACCTTCTTTTTCTTGAACTTCAGGACCTTTTTCTAGGATTTCTGTTTGGTTTTCTCCATGTAGAATTGCGATACAGTTACGAGTTTCACCTTGAATAGAGAAGAAACGTTTGCTTACTTTATCATCAATATTTTCTACTAAAAAATCACCAAGTTTACCACCGACAAGTCCTGTTGCGACTACGGAGTCACCAAATTCTGATAGGACCCGAGTAACATTAAGACCTTTACCACCAGCCGTTTTCGTAACATCTACAACACGGTTGACAGTGTCAATTTTTAATTCATCCAAAGGATAGGAAATATCAATGGATGGGTTCATTGTGACTGTTAAAATCATAAGTCACCTCTTAGTCGTGGTATTCACCACGATCCCATTTTTCAAGGAACTCTGTAAAGAAGTTGGCATCAGTTTGATGGTCGTTATGAGTTTCAACGTGTTGAATTTTAGCGATCAATTTTTTGTTTTCTTCAGATGGTTTGTATTCAGCGTTGATGAAAGCATCAATGATATCACACATGAGCAATTCACCAGTGATTTTACCACCAAATCCGATTACGTTGGCATTCAATTGTTCTTTTGCATATAAAGCTGTTGTCATATCGCGAACCAAAGCAGAACGAACACCTGGAACCTTGTTAACAGCGTTATTGATACCTACACCAGTACCACAGATACATACACCAAGATCAGCTTGGCCACTAACTACTGCTTCACCAACTTTTTTACCAAAGATTGGGTAGTGTGTACGAGCGTGGTCATAAGTACCAAAGTCGATGACTTCATGTCCTTTTGATTTCAAAAATTCTGAAACCGCCATTTTTTCATTTGTTACGATGTGGTCACATCCAATTGCAATTCTCATTAGTTATTCCCTCCGATTAATTATATAAATCTAATATCATTTATCCTTACTCAAGAAAAATCAAGATTAGCTTAGGAAGCGAGCTGCGAGCATAACTGAGGTTAGCTAAAGTGAGCTGACGACAGATTATCTTGATTTTTGAAGAGTATTAGCACATTTTGTTCAACATGTCGACACGGATTTGGTGACGACCGCCGTCATACTTACCATTTACAAAGCCTTTAGCGATGTTCTTAGCCAATTCGTCACCAACAAGTTGAGCACCCATAGTAATCATACGTGAGTTGTTGTGACCACGAGTCATATAAGCTGAACGTTCGTCAGATACTTCTGCAGCAACCATTCCTTTGATTTTAGTTGCAACCATAAATGGACCTGCACCATAAGCATCAATGACAATACCAAGGTTTTGTTCTTCTTTTTTAACTTCTTCAGCAACTGCAAGAGTTACATCAACGAAGTCTTGACCTTCAGCTGTAACATCCACAACGTGGAAGTTTTCTTTTTCCAAGAAATCTTTAACGACTTCTTTCAATCTCAAACCTGCAGCATCTGCACCAATAACAATAGACATATTGTATACTCCTTTTTTATATAGACCAGTAAAAATTTTTTGGTTCTGGAAAGAAAATGACCATCACCAAGTAGTTACTAGTAGTTTTTGTTGACTATTTTAGTTTAAGAATGATTTATCTAATCATTCTTTGTAACTTCTCCTTTGAGAAATTGGAAGAATAACTTGTTAAAACAAACACAAATTGTTCTTTCTAAACATAATATACTACTATTGTTTAAAAAAGTCAACAGTTTATGTTTGTTTTTGTTTATTTTTTAGAAAATTTCTATATCAAAACCAATTTGATCACTTTGACCTGGATTTAAGATTCGAACATTTTTCTTATCTTCTAGATGATCGCCCTCTTCGAGTGAAGTTGACAAACCTGACCAAGGTTCCAGAGCAAGGAAAGGACCTTTATTAAGCGTTGACCAAACGATGAGGTTTGGAAACTCTTCAAAGTCCAGTTTTAATCCCTTATCATGCTTACGTGACCGTAAGGAAACAGAGCGCGAGGCTAACTCATCTAAAGTCACAGCATCATAGCTAAAGAAATCATAGTTTAGATCCAATTCTTTTTGCTCTTTTAACCAGCTACTTCTATCTTGAAAATCTAACATCCCTGTTTCTGGGAATGGTTTGGGAACTGTACAAGTTTCTGGCTTTTCAAATTCAAGATAGTAGTCTTCATAAGCTTCATCATCAAATAAAGGACAGTTAAAGCCTGGATGTCCACCAATAAAATATGGCATTTTCTTATCTGTTTCCTTATTGGTAACTTGATACTGTGTTCGAATAGTCTTTCCAGTAACAGTATAAGTTATTTCTAGTCGAAAATGATAGGGATAATTCTCATACATGTCTTGGTCATCTTCGATAGCAAAGGTGACAGAATTCTCTGTTTGTTCTACTAATTCAAATTCTTTTTTTCGAACCAAACCATGACGTGGAATTTTACCTTTTACTTGACTATCATCTTCTTGATCATACAAGACAGTATCATTTCTAACGGATCCACAAATTGGAAATAGAACAGGTGCTTGTCCACTCCAGTAAGTTGGATCACCTTGCCACAAATATTCAATTCCATCTTTGTCTTTTATCGAAGAAAGTGCACCACCAAAAGTTTGAAACTGTACACTTAACTGTTCTGTTTTTAATTCAATCATTAGAATTACCTCCATTTATTTAAGGCCTAAAAAACTAGGCTGTCGACTCCAGATTTGGAAACTGACAACCTAGTTTTTACAATTTACATTTTTAGGAGCGAATTATTTTGCGTTTGCTGCGTATTCTTCATTACGTTTGATCATTTGTTTTCTGTACCATGCAAAGATACCAACGTAGAATACTAGGAATACTAATGCGCCAAGGATAGCTTTGATATCACCAGTTGTAGCGTTACCAATTGCCCAACCAAATAGTTTTTCGATTGGTCCTTCAAGAGTTGAGTGAGTAATCAATTGAGTTTGGCTTACACCTTCTGGGAAGGCACCTACACCTTTAGCAAGTTCTGTTGCAAATGGTGCGATAAGTGTACCTGAAAGAAGGAAGAGTGGCAACAAGAGTGTTCCGAAGATAATCATACGAAGCAATTTACCACGAGTAACTACCAAGAGAGCTGGAGTTACACCCATTGCAATGATACCAGCAAGTGGCAAGATACCATTTCCGACATTTGAAAGAAGCACTGCTTCAACCAACATGATTGGTGCAAGTACGTTAGCACAAGCCCAGATTTCAGCACGACCAGCGATAAATGGCCAGTCAAGACCGATATTGAATTTACGTCCTTGAAGACGTTTAGTAGCAACGTTTGTAATACCTTGTGAAAGTGGTTCTACGGCTGCGATGAACCATGAACCGATCAATGAGAAGAGCTCCAAGCAGACACCGGCAGTCAAACCAAGTGACAACCAACCTTTAATAACAAGTTCCCATTTATCAGCACCTTCAACACCAGGAACTGGATGTGGAGTTCCCATCAAACCGATAACGATACCAAGGATGAAACCGATGAAGAATTTAGATCCCCAGAAACCGATTCGTTTATTCAATTTAGCAGCGTCAAAGTCGTATTTATCAAGACCTGGGAAGAGTTTATCAAAAATCTTATCCAAAACCATGATAACTGGGTTCATCATGTAGTTCATGTGAGTTGAAGTCATTGGTGATGAACTTGGTGCGTTAAGAAGGTCATCAAATGTTGGTTTCATCAAGTCAGAGTTGATGATTTTAAGAACCCCAACAAGAACAACTGCTGCAGTCGCGATGAAGAGTGAAACTCCTTGGCTAACTCCATTGTTGTCAGCGTACCATTTGATCAAAAGACCTGTGATAGACAAGTGCCAGATATCAAAGATATCGACGTCAAGTGTATCAGTTTTCTTCATTGCAAGCATTACAATGTTGACGATCAACATCACAAGCAAGAAGTAAAGTGTCCAAGCTGAACCCCAAGTGATTGTAGCAAGTGGTGCCCAACCAACGTCGGTAATATTCAATTGAATACCAGTGTTTTCAACGAATTTTGCAAGAGACGCTGAGAAAGCACCATTTAACATACCGATGATAGCACCGATACCAGTAAGAGCGATGGCAAGTTTGATACCACCTTCAAGCGCTTTGGAGAATTTCACTCCAAAAAGTAGAGCCAATAAAGTCAAAATGATCAGCATGATGATCGGTCCACCCATTTCCAAGATAGGTTTGAACAGCTTATTGGCTAGTTCGATAATGATATCCATAATTTTCCTCCCTTTATTTTTATGGAATATTTACAAATTAATAATTAACTTAGACCATGTTCTTTGATAGCTGCTTCAATATTGTCATAAACTGGAGCGCTCATAGCTGGAATACGGAACAAGATTGGTCCTGCTTCAACGACTGGAATACCTGGTTCAAAACCTAAATCAGTAGCAGCGATTGGTGTGAAGATATCATAACCTTTAATCAAGTCTTCATTGACATCTTTTACCATAACAGCATCACATTGAACATCGTACCCACGGTTAGAAAGTTCTTCTTCAAGAGCACTTTTAATTTGGTGGCTTGAGTTAACACCTGCACCACAAGCAGCAAGAATTTTAATCATTTGGATTTCCTCCGTTTTTATATAAAAATTATTAACAAATTAAGCAGTCGCTTCTGAGATGTATTGGAACAAAGCTTCAGGTTCCGTAATCTTAGACAGCGCTTCAAGATGACCATTGCCTGTAAAGAAGTCCATCAACTGTGCAAGTATATTTGTTTGACTTGAACTTGAATTGTTGATGATAAAGAAGAGTAATGATACTTCTACTTCCTTATCAGGTGCAATCATATTGTGGAACGTGACTGGTTTTTCCAGACGAACCACGACAACATTTTCAGTTAGATTATGAATTGTATCAGTATGAGGGATAGCTACGTTAGGCAAATCCTTCCCTAAAAACTCCATATCCAAACCAGTTGGGAACGATTTTTCACGTTCAATCAAGGCCGATCGATAGGTCTCTGTAACAACTTTCTTTTCTTCCAGTAGGGTTGCAACTTGATCGAAAAGTTGCTCTTGATTATCTGCTTCTAAGCAAAAGACTAGGTCTTTGTCAAAGAAATGATCTAATCCCATGACCTTCTCCCTTCATATTAAACTTTTATGGTACAAGTATAACACTATATGAAACCGTTGTCAATGTTTTTTTGTTGTATTTTGTTTGATATTTATTTTTTTTGTTTACGAATTAAACATTTAATGATTTCAAACATATTTTTTATAATTTCCTAATAAATATAATAAAAAAAACAGGAATGACTCCTGTTTTCACGATGTTAACTCTTTTTATTGGTCCAACTTTCTTCCACCATTGGAAGGAGATTTTTTAATACCTCTGGAACACCTTCAAGAGAAACATATCTAAACTTACCATCATCAGATTTAAATACCCAGATAATTAAGTATTTACCATTTTTAGCAATACAGTTTACTACATAGGCCTCATAGCCACCGATAGTTGATTTTGACCCCCATACCTTGGAAAAGTCTTGACTTTTCTGTTTAGATTCATAAATACTAGTTGAGATTTGAACAGTTTCAAGCGCAGCGTACTCACTTTCACTAATACCAAACTGCTCTGGTTTAAAGGTATTGAGAGTTACAATATTGACATCCGTCCCATCACAATACTGAATGTCATCTCCACCTTCAATTTCTTTGAAATGAACCCATGATTTAGGAATTTTCACATATCCATAATCATCAGATCCAACTATTTGAGTTTCTTCCGTCTGCTTTTGCGATGAACTAGGCTCTTGACTTGAAACTTCTTGAACACTAGAAGAGGCTTCTGTCTTTACTTCATTTGTCTTCTCTGAATTGCTACAAGCAATTAGACTAAGACTACAAAGTAAAAGTGTAGATAAAGTTATTATTTTTTTCATGATAACTCTCCTTTCACTTCTATTTTAAAGTATGAAGAGAAAAGTGTCAAAAAATTACTGTATTTTGACACTTTACAAAATCAATTGAGTGATTCAAAACAAAGAAAAAGATTGAAGAAAATTGTCCAAAATGGACTTTTCTTCAATCTAAATCAACTGATCGATTTATTACAATCTATGCTATTCTCACATAGCGACTATTCTTCATCCATGCTTAATACGCTGAGAAAGGCTTCTTGTGGGACTTCTACTGAACCGATGGCTTTCATACGTTTCTTACCAGCTTTTTGTTTTTCAAGAAGTTTGCGTTTACGAGAAACGTCACCACCATAACACTTGGCAAGAACATTCTTACGAAGGGCTTTAATATCTGTACGAGCCACAATCTTATGTCCAATAGCTGCCTGAATCGGTACCTCAAACTGTTGACGAGGAATGATTTTCTTGAGCTTATCAACGATGAGTTTCCCACGTTCGTAGGCAAAGTCCTTGTGAACGATAAAGCTGAGAGCATCCACCTTATCACCATTAAGAAGGATATCCATTTTCACCAGCTTAGATGGACGATACTCTGACAATTCATAGTCAAAGCTTGCATAACCACGTGTTGAAGATTTAAGCTTATCAAAGAAGTCAAAGACAATCTCAGCTAGTGGGATTTGATAGATAACATTAACACGATTGTCATCGATATAATCCATCGTCACAAAGTCACCACGTTTGCGCTGAGCTAATTCCATTACTGCTCCGACGAATTCTTGCGGTACCATGATTTGTGCCTTAACATAAGGTTCTTCGATAGTTGCAATCTTTGTAGGATCTGGGAACTCGGATGGGTTAGACACATCCATAGACTCACCATCAGTCTGATTAACCTTGTAGATAACAGATGGTGCAGTCATAATAAGGTCGATGTTAAACTCACGTTCCAAACGTTCCTGAATAACATCCATATGAAGAAGTCCAAGGAAACCACAACGGAAACCAAATCCAAGAGCCTGGGATGTTTCTGGTTCAAACTGCAAGCTAGCATCATTTAGTTGCAATTTTTCAAGAGCTTCACGAAGGTCATTGTATTTATTTGACTCGATTGGATAGAGACCTGCGAAAACCATCGGATTCATCTGCTTGTATCCTGAAAGTGGTTCGGTCGCTGGATTTGTCGCCAAGGTTACTGTATCACCGACACGTGTGTCCTGAACAGTCTTGATAGAAGCCGCGATATAACCAACATCACCCGTCGCAAGGAAATCACGCCCAACTGCTTTAGGTGTAAAAATTCCGACTTCAGTTACATCGAAGGTTTTACCATTGCTCATGAGCTGAATCTTATCACCAGGTTTGACTACTCCATCCATGACACGAACTTGGAGGATAACTCCACGATAGGCATCATAAACTGAGTCGAAAATCAAGGCTTTCAATGGTGCTGACACGTCACCAGTTGGGGCTGGTACTTTTTCGACAATTTGTTCGAGAATTTCTTCGATACCGATACCCGCCTTGGCTGAAGCCAATACTGTTTCGCTAGCATCTAGACCAATGACATCTTCGATTTCTGTACGCACGCGCTCTGGATCTGCTGCTGGTAGGTCAATTTTATTGATAACTGGAAGGATTTCCAAATCATTATCCAAAGCAAGATAGACGTTTGCCAGTGTTTGAGCCTCAATCCCTTGGGCAGCATCAACGACCAAAATAGCACCTTCACAGGCAGCTAGGGAACGTGAAACCTCATAGGTAAAGTCCACGTGTCCAGGTGTGTCAATCAAGTGGAAGATATAAGTCTCACCATCTTTAGCCGTATAATTAAGCTCGATAGCATTAAGCTTGATAGTAATTCCACGTTCACGTTCAAGGTCCATACTATCAAGAAGTTGGGCCTGCATTTCACGACTGGAAACTGTCTCTGTCTTTTCCAAAATACGGTCTGCTAGTGTTGACTTTCCATGGTCAATATGGGCGATAATAGAGAAGTTACGAATCTTCTCCTGTCGTTTTTTCAATTCTTCTAAGTTCATCATTCTCTTCCTTTCAGGGTATCTATTAATTATAAATTGTTTTTAACATTTTGACAAGACCATACCCTGTTAGGAGTACTAATCTTCAGCAACAAAGCCGTCATTTTCAATGAAGTAATGTTCTGTCATACCTTGGTCGGTAAAGACAATCCCATGAAGGACACCGCCGTAAACAGCTCCTCCATCCATTCCAATCTTACCGTCTTCTGTCATCCAAAGTTCAGATGTACCAGGTTTTTGATCCAACAAACCATAGACTGGTGTATGTCCAAAGACAATGGTTTTTCCAGTATGATTGGCTGCTTCATGAAATGGTTTTCTGAGCCATACCTTCTTATAATCGGTAGTATCATGCCAATCATCCAAAGTCAAATCAATACCGGCATGAACAAAGATATACTTATCTGTTTCAATGACAAAAGGCATCTGACGGATAAATTCCACTAAGTCGGCTGCTTCACTCTCAACACGCTTTGCATCTGCTACTCCATCTACTGGTGCATCTAGAGGACGGCCTAAAATAGAATTAATGGTTGTATCCCCACCATTTCGACGATAGTGGTCATAGCTTTCTTCAGGGTTATCCAACCAAGTTAAAAACATATACTCATGGTTTCCTGATAAGCAGATAGCTCCCTGATTGTCGACCAAGTCTTTGACCATTTCAAGAACACGGCGACTATCTTCTCCTCTATCAATCAAATCTCCAAGAAAGAGTAATTGAGTCTTACCATCCCATGTTTTAAGTAAATCTTCTAACATTCCAGCTTTTCCGTGGACATCACCAATTACATAATAGTCTGTCATTTATTTCTCCTTACTTTGTAATAATTCTCTCGCTTGAGTCAATGCTGCTTCTGTCACATTCTCCCCAGCCAACATCTTAGCGACTTCTTCAATCCTTTCTTCAACTGTCAACAAGCGAACTGTTGAAACGGTTGAATGTTCATTGCTAATCTTTTCAATGAAGAACTGATAATCTGCAATCGCAATGACTTGAGGAAGGTGAGAAATAGCTAATACTTGACCGTGCTGTCCAATTTTATGAATCTTTTGTGCAATGGCTTGAGCTACACGACCTGAAACTCCCGTATCCACCTCATCAAAGACGATACTGGTCTTGCCTTCCTTACGAGAAAAAGCTGACTTGATAGCTAACATCAAACGAGACAACTCTCCACCAGAAGCTACTTTTACCAATGGTTTAAAATCTTCTCCAGGGTTGGTTGAAATGTAAAATTCAACACTCTCATTACCTTCGCGACTGAATTTTCCTTGACTAAAACGAACTTGAAATTGTGCTTTCTCCATGTATAGGTCTTGCAATTCTTGCTTGATTTCAGCTTCTAGGTCCTGCGCTATTTTATGGCGAGCTTGAGCAACTTGACCTGCTAGATCCACAAGATTTTTTTCAAGTTTCTTGAGTTCGATTTCCATATCTTCAGAAGATAGATTATTTCCTGTTAGAAGATTGTATTCGTCTGTAATTTTGGCAAAGTATTCAAGGACATCATCCACACTACCACCATACTTACGGGTAGTGGTGTGAATTAAATCTAGTCGGCTTTCAACCTGCATCAAACGATTACCATCAAAATCTAAATCATCAATAATGGATTCCAATCGCTTGGTTATATCTTCTAGAACATAATAGGATTCAGAAAGGGAGTTTGAAATCTCACGATACTCTGGATCGAACTCTTCAAGACTTTCCATATCATTCATGGCCGAACGAACATTTGCAAGGCTTGAAAATTCTTCATTATCAAGCATACTATAAGCATTTGTTAAAGTATCGGCGATATGTTTATGGTTAAGAAGTTTGTCTCTTTCTTGATTAAGGGCAATATCTTCACCCGCTTTCAAATTAGCTGCTTCAATCTCAGCCATCTGAAATTCCAACATCTCAATTCGCGCCTTGTGTTCTTGCTGATTTTTTTTGATGTCAAGCACTTGCTTGCGCATACGGCGATAGTTATCAAAGCTCAACTGATAGGCTTCTTTTAATTCAAAGAAAGAAGCATCCCCAAACTCATCCAACATCTGGATATGTCGATGTGGGCGCATTAACTCCTCTTGGTCATGTTGACCATGTATATCAACTAGCTGTTGACCAATCGTCCTTAATACTGAAAGATTAACCATCTGTCCATTGACACGACTGATGCTCCGACCGTTTTGTAAAATTTCGCGACGAATAATGATTTCATCACTCAATTCTAATCCTTGTTCATCAAAAATTTCTTCTAGCGCGCGGTTACTTTCAATTGAAAAAAGACCTTCAATTTCCGCTTTTGGTGCCCCATGACGAATGACTTCTGTTGTAGCTCGAGCTCCTAACATCATATTCATAGCGTCAATAATGATTGATTTACCGGCACCTGTTTCACCGGTTAAAACTGTCATCCCTTGTTCAAAGTTCAAAGAAATTGATTCGATGATAGCAAAATTTTTAATCGAAATTTCCAGTAACATATAATCCTACCAATTTTTAACTTGCTCAAAAATATCCTTGGCTGTTTCTTCACTTCTCAATACCATCAAGATGGAATTATCATCAGCAATACAGCTAAAAATTTGGTCAGAAAAAACAGTCATCAACTGACTCTTGACGAAAATAGTATTTCCTGGAATGACATGCAAATTGATCATATGCCCCATGCGTTCAGCATGAATAATATTATTTTCTGCCAACTGCAAGCTTCTAACGATTGATTTTGGTAATTCATAAATGTAAGTATTGTCTTTCAATGGAATTTTTACAATACCTAATTCTTTAATATCTCGGGAGACTGTTGCTTGAGTAGCAGAGATACCCGCTTCTCTCAAGTGTTCAACGATTTCTTCCTGTGTGCCGATTTGATAATCTGTAACAAATCTTCTAATCTTCTCAAGTCTCTCTTTTTTATTCATCTTTAAATTCTCTATGTGCTTTCTCCACTATTTTTTCTATTTCAGAAGTAACCTGATTGATTGCGTGATCTTCTTTTCGCAAATAGGCTAAAAACTCGATATTCCCATGACCACCTTGAATAGGAGAATAGTCCAATCCTAAGACTGAAAATCCTTCTTCAACTGCCATTTTAGTAACTGATTCTAAAACATTTTGGTGAATCTTGGCATCTCTGATAATCCCATTCTTACCAATCTGCTCACGTCCAGCCTCAAACTGAGGCTTAACTAGAGCAACAACCTGCCCTTGGTCAGCTAAAACTCGGTGCAGAGCTGGCAAAATAAGGCCTAAGGAAATAAAACTGACATCGATACTGGCAAAACTTGGTTCCTGATTAAAGTCGGTCTTTTCAGCATAACGGAAATTAAACTGCTCCATACTTAAAACACGAGGATCTTGGCGTAATTTCCATGCCAGTTGGTTAGTACCAACATCAACTGCAAAAACTAGTTTAGCACCATTTTGCAACATGACGTCCGTAAAACCACCTGTTGAAGCTCCGATATCAATGGTCGTTTGTCCCTCAACTGATAGATCAAAAATATCTAGCGCCTTCTCAAGTTTCAAGCCACCACGACTAACATACTTAAGTTTCTCGCCCTTGAGTTTCAACTCTGTATCGTCAGGAATTTTTTCTCCTGGTTTATCAAATCGTTCGCCATTTAAAACAGCGACTACCAAACCAGCCATAACACCACGTTTGGCTTGTTCTCTCGTTTCAAATAAGCCCTGTTTGTATGCTAGTACATCTACTCTTTCCTTAGCCATTGATTCTCAAACTTTCTACTATTTTCACAATTGGTTCTTTGTCAAAGCTCACAACTCGGCTAATCTCTTCTAGTTTCGCATTAGCTTGATCCAAGGTTTGATTGCAAAATGCTACCGCCTGATCTAATCCTAACAAAGCAGGATAGGTTGACTTTTCGGCCTGCAAGTCTTTCTGTGGGGTTTTTCCTATTTCCTCAAAGCTAGCGGTAACATCAAGCACATCATCTCTCACTTGGAAAGCCAGGCCAATCAACTCGCCAACTGTTTTAAGCTGCTTCTGAAGATTTTCATCCAATCCAGCAATGATTCCAGCCGCTTGGAAAGGAAAGGCTAAAAGTTTACCAGTTTTATTAGCATGAATTGTCTGAAGTTCCTCTAAATTCAAGTGTTTTCTTTCGCCTTCCATATCTAAAACTTGTCCAGCTACCATCCCCATACTTCCAGAAGCAAGTGATAAATTAACTATTAAATCCACCTTTATTTGACTCGGCAAATCAGCTTGAGCAATTAAAGCATAGGGATCCAAAAAAAGCGCATCCCCTGCTAAAATAGCTAGAGCTTCACCATACACCTTATGGTTGGTCAAACGCCCCCGACGAAAATCATCATTATCCATAGCAGGAAGATCATCATGAATCAAACTACCTGTGTGAATCATCTCAAGCGCTGCCGCAACTTGAGCACATTCCTGGGTGATAGGCACTTTCAAGGAGTCCAAAACTTCTAAAAGCAAATAAGGACGAATCCTTTTTCCACCTGCATGTATGGAATAAAGAACAGCTTCTCTTAAACTGGACGCAAATTGTTGCTTGCCATAAAAGTCTTCAAGAGCTGACTCGACCAAAGCTAGTTTTTCCTGCTTGTTCATACCAGTTCACTTTCTGTTCCATCTTCTTGCATAACCTTGACCAAGGTCTTTTCAGCCTTATCAAGTGTTGCCTGCAATTCTTTGGATAAGAGCATTCCTTTTTGAAATGCAGAAATAGCATCTTCCAAAGCAATTTCACCATTTTCTAAGCTTTGAACAATCGTTTCAAGCTCTGCTAGATTTTCCTCAAATTTCTTTTGTTTTGACATCTCTTACCTCTAATTCTACTTGACCGTCCCTCATCAACAGTGATACTTGGTCATTTTCTTTCAAATCTTTCGCAGAAGCCACTACAACTTCTCCTTTTTTGACAATTGCATAACCTCTGGCTACAATTCGACTAGTATCTAGCATAAGGAGAGCTTCTGATAGGCGTTTTACTTCTGCTACTTTTGCATCATAGGTTACAGCCATCTGACTTCGTAGCAGTTTCTTTAATTGTTGGATACGATCCTGATAACGCTGGATTTTGATAATTGGTGATAATTGTTCCAAACGGTGGACTTGTTCTTGCACCTTTTGTTGATTTCGAACCAATTCAGCATTCAGTCCTTGCTTCAGTCGTAGCTGTAACTGATCCAAGCGTTGTAGATAACCGTCATATAAACGCTCTGGTTGCCTGAAGATGACCGATTGACTGAGGATTCTCAAAGCTTCTTGTTTCTTTGACAAACTATACTTAACCGCTGTAGCCATGCGTTTTTCTTGATTCTGAAGATAGGTCAAAAGATCTAACTTAGTTACTGGTGTAGCGAGTTCAGCAGCAGCTGTCGGCGTTGCCGCTCTCTTATCAGCCACAAAATCAGCCAAGGTAACATCCGTTTCATGACCTACACTCGAAATAATCGGTAAACGAGATTCAAAAATTGCTCGAACTACAATTTCTTCGTTAAAGGCCCAAAGATCTTCAATGGAACCTCCCCCACGGCCGATAATCAGAACATCTAAGTCATCGCGTTCATTGGCTCTAGTTATATTACGAGCAATTTCCTCTGCAGCACCCTCACCTTGAACTTTAGTAGGATATAAGACAATTTCCACACCAGGGAAGCGTCTACTGACTGTAGTGATGATATCTTGGATAACAGCACCACTTCGACTGGTCACCACTCCAATTCTCTTTGAAAATTGTGGTAAAGATTGTTTAAAGTGTTCTTGAAAAAGACCTTCTTCTGCCAGTTTCTTCTTAAGCTGTTCAAATTGGATAGCCAAGGCACCGACACCGTCTGGTTCAGCTCTTTCAATGATAATCGAATAACTCCCACTTGGCTCATAGACTTGGACGCGACCAACCACATTGATCTTCATACCTTCTTCCAAATCAAAACCTAGTTTCTGATAAATACCTGACCAAATGGTTGCCTGAATAACTGCACGATCATCCTTAAGAGAAAAATACTGATGAGTTGGTCGCTTGCGGAAGTTAGAGACTTGACCAGTTAAATAGACCCGTTCCAAGTAGGGGTCTTTATCGAATTTCATTTTTAAATACTTGGTCAAAGTTGTAACCGATAAATACTTTTCCATCTCTACCTCCTTCTTTTCTCTAGTTTTTCCTGGGTATTATTATACCAAAAATATGCTTAAAAATCTTTAATTTCCACCTAGAATAGTGAAAATACAGGGAATTTATGTGCGAAATTATTTCTTAATATTTTGGCTCTATAATATTTGTAGTGGGTAAATCCCCTATGGATATTAT
>NZ_JBFNFG010000020.1:0-966 GCF_040888305.1 Streptococcus fermentans
GCCTTTTCACGGCGGTAACACGGGTTCGAATCCCGTACGGACTATAGTATGTTACAGATGAAACACTAGATGAAAAAAATTAAAAAAAGTTTCAAAAAAGTGTTGACAAGCGAAAGCGGCTGTGATATACTAATATAGTTGTCACTTAAGAGAAGTGAGTGACAAAGACCTTTGAAAACTGAACAAGACGAACCAATGTGCAGGGCACTACAACTGAAGTTGTAGTACTGAACAATGAAAAAAACAATAAATCTGTCAGTGACAGAAATGAGTGAGAACTCAAACTTTTAATGAGAGTTTGATCCTGGCTCAGGACGAACGCTGGCGGCGTGCCTAATACATGCAAGTAGAACGCTGAAGGAGGAGCTTGCTTCTCCGGATGAGTTGCGAACGGGTGAGTAACGCGTAGGTAACCTGCCTGGTAGCGGGGGATAACTATTGGAAACGATAGCTAATACCGCATAACAGTAGATATTGCATGATATCTGCTTGAAAGGTGCAATTGCATCACTACCAGATGGACCTGCGTTGTATTAGCTAGTTGGTGAGGTAACGGCTCACCAAGGCGACGATACATAGCCGACCTGAGAGGGTGATCGGCCACACTGGGACTGAGACACGGCCCAGACTCCTACGGGAGGCAGCAGTAGGGAATCTTCGGCAATGGACGGAAGTCTGACCGAGCAACGCCGCGTGAGTGAAGAAGGTTTTCGGATCGTAAAGCTCTGTTGTAAGAGAAGAACGAGTGTGAGAGTGGAAAGTTCACACTGTGACGGTATCTTACCAGAAAGGGACGGCTAACTACGTGCCAGCAGCCGCGGTAATACGTAGGTCCCGAGCGTTGTCCGGATTTATTGGGCGTAAAGCGAGCGCAGGCGGTTAGATAAGTCTGAAGTTAAAGGCTGTGGCTTAACCATAGTACGCTTTGGAAACTGTTTAACTTGAGTGCAAGAGGGGAGAGTGGAA
>NZ_JBFNFG010000021.1:0-756 GCF_040888305.1 Streptococcus fermentans
CATCAATCGGGAAGACAGGATTCGAACCTGCGACACCTTGGTCCCAAACCAAGTACTCTACCAAGCTGAGCTACTTCCCGAGTTAAATAGAAAAATGCACCCTAGAGGAGTCGAACCTCTAACCGCCTGATTCGTAGTCAGGTACTCTATCCAGTTGAGCTAAGGGTGCTCATTATATGCCGAGGACCGGGATCGAACCGGTACGATCGTTACCAATCGCAGGATTTTAAGTCCTGTGCGTCTGCCAGTTCCGCCACCCCGGCCTCTCTAAGCGAACGACGGGATTCGAACCCGCGACCCCCACCTTGGCAAGGTGGTGTTCTACCACTGAACTACGTTCGCATCGACCTCTTGGTTACATTAAAAAATGCCGGCTACATGACTTGAACACGCGACCCTCTGATTACAAATCAGATGCTCTACCAACTGAGCTAAGCCGGCTTATTTCTATTATGCGGGTTAAGGGACTTGAACCCCCACGCCGTTAAGCGCCAGATCCTAAATCTGGTGCGTCTGCCAATTCCGCCAAACCCGCAATGATGACCCGTACTGGGCTCGAACCAGTGACCCATTGATTAAAAGTCAATTGCTCTACCAACTGAGCTAACGAGTCTAAAATAACTTCCGTTATCTTAAACGGTCCCGACGGGAATCGAACCCGCGATCTTCGCCGTGACAGGGCGACGTGATAACCGCTACACTACGGGACCTATGGGAGTTAACGGGATCGAACCGCTGACCCTCTGCTTGTAAGGC
>NZ_JBFNFG010000022.1:0-726 GCF_040888305.1 Streptococcus fermentans
AATTGATTCGCTTACTGATTCAGATACTGATTCGCTTACTGACTCTGAAATTGATTCACTTACTGATTCGCTTACTGACTCAGAAATTGATTCACTTACTGATTCTGCTACTGACTCAGAAACTGATTCGCTTACTGATTCTGAGATTGATTCAGATACGGATTCGCTTACTGACTCTGACACTGATTCAGATACGGATTCAGAAATTGATTCAGATACGGAGTCACTTACTGATTCAGAAATTGATTCGCTGACTGATTCAGATACTGATTCGCTTACTGATTCTGAGATTGATTCAGATACGGATTCGCTTACTGACTCTGACACTGATTCAGATACGGATTCAGAAATTGATTCAGATACGGAGTCACTTACTGATTCAGAAATTGATTCGCTGACTGATTCAGATACTGATTCGCTTACTGATTCTGAGATTGATTCAGATACGGATTCGCTTACTGACTCTGACACTGATTCAGATACGGATTCAGAAATTGATTCTGATACTGATTCAGAAATTGATTCTGATACTGATTCACTTACTGATTCTGATACTGATTCACTTACTGACTCAGATACAGATTCAGAAATTGACTCGCTTACTGATTCTGATACTGACTCAGAAATTGACTCGCTTACTGACTCTGATACTGACTCAGATACAGATTCGCTTACTGACTCTGAAATTGATTCACTTACTGATTCTGATACTGATTCAGAAACTGA
>NZ_JBFNFG010000023.1:0-659 GCF_040888305.1 Streptococcus fermentans
CATTAGAAAGAATCATATGGAACAATTACATTTTATCACAAAACTCCTTGATATCAAAGACCCAAACATAAAAATTGTAGATGTCATCAATAGGGATACACACAAGGAAATCCTAGCTAAACTAGACTATGACGCCCCATCTTGTCCTGATTGCGGAAATCAAATGAAGAAATATGATTTTCAAAAACCGTCGAAAATTCCTTACCTTGAGACGACTGGTATGCCTACTAGAATCCTCCTTAGAAAGCGTCGATTTAAGTGCTATCATTGCTCGAAAATGATGGTCGCTGAGACTTCTATCGTCAAGAAAAATCATCAAATCCCTCGTATTATCAACCAAAAGATTGCGCAAAAGTTGATTGAGAAGACTTCTATGACCGATATTGCTCATCAGCTGGCCATTTCAACTTCAACTGTCATTCGCAAGTTAAATGACTTTCACTTTAAGCATGACTTTAGCCGACTTCCTGAGATTATGTCTTGGGACGAGTATTCTTTTACCAAGGGAAAGATGAGTTTCATTGCACAAGATTTTGACAATCTCAACATTATCACCGTGCTTGAAGGTAGAACCCAGACTATCATCCGAAATCACTTTCTGCGCTACGATAGAGCCGTTCGCTGTCAGGTGAAAATCATTACTATGGATATGTTTAGTC
>NZ_JBFNFG010000024.1:0-659 GCF_040888305.1 Streptococcus fermentans
CATTAGAAAGAATCATATGGAACAATTACATTTTATCACAAAACTGCTCGATATCAAAGACCCTAATATCCAGATTCTAGACATCATCAATATGAATACCTACAAAGAAATCATCGCTAAACTGGACTACGACGCCCCATCTTGCCCTGATTGCGGAAGTCAAATGAAGAAATATGACTTTCAAAAACATTCTAAGATTCCTTACCTCGAAACGACTGGTATGCCTACCAGAATTCTTCTGAAAAAGCGTCGATTCAAGTGCTATCAGTGCTCGAAAATGATGGTCGCCGAAACCTCTCTCGTCAAGAAGAATCATCAAATCCCTCGTATTATCAATCAAAAAATTGCTCAAAAGTTAATTGAAAAGACGTCTATGACTGATATTGCCCATCAGCTGGCCATTTCAACTTCAACTGTTATCCGAAAGCTCAATGATTTCCGTTTTAAGCATGATTTTTCTCGTCTTCCTGAGATTATGTCTTGGGACGAGTATGCCTTCACTAAGGGAAAGATGAGTTTCATTGCACAAGATTTTGAAAAACTCAATATCATCACCGTTCTTGAAGGCAGGACACAAACTATCATCCGAAATCACTTTCTTCGCTACGATAGAACCGTTCGCTGTCAGGTGAAAATCATTACTATGGATATGTTTAGTC
>NZ_JBFNFG010000025.1:0-532 GCF_040888305.1 Streptococcus fermentans
CAATTTGAGCGAAAATCTCATGAATACAAGGTTATCAAGCGCTATTGGAAACTCATCCAACAAGATAGCCGTAAACTGAGTGATAAACGTTTTTATCGCCCTACTTTTCGCATGCACTTAACGAATAAAGAGATTCTAGACAAGCTTTTAAGCTATTCAGAAGACTTGAAACACTACTATAATCTCTATCAACTCTTGCTTTTTCACTTCCAGAATAAAGAAGCTGACAAATTTTTCGGACTTATTGAGGACAATCTGAAGCAGGTTCATCCTCTTTTTCAGACTGTCTTTAAGACATTTCTAAAGGACAAAGAGAAAATTGTCAACGCCCTTCAATTGCCCTATTCCAACGCTAAATTGGAAGCGACTAATAATCTCATTAAACTCATCAAGCGAAATGCTTTTGGTTTTAGGAACTTTGACAACTTTAAGAAACGAATTTTCATCGCTCTGAATATAAAAATGGAGAGGACAACGATTGTCCTCTCCAGATGTTAGCTTTTATTCAACCCACTACAGTTGACAAAGAGCC
>NZ_JBFNFG010000026.1:0-474 GCF_040888305.1 Streptococcus fermentans
CCGAAAAGATTATTATCTCCACCTGTGGGAAAAAGAGGATTGGGACCAAGAAGGAATGATCTGTCTCCATGAACTGCTTGAGGTCCATCCAGAACTAGTGGAAGAAGAAAAGAAACTCTACGTCTACTTCAAAACAAAATTTCGCAATCGAATCCTTGATAGCGTCAGAAAACAAGAGAGTCAAAAACGTCGTCTAGACCGAATGCCCTACGAAGAAGTAGGAGAAATTAGCCATCGCCTACCAGAAGGAGGATTGTGGTTGGATGATTACTACGCCCTTCATGAATTGTTGGAAACTTATAGAAGAAAATTACCAGAAGATAGACAAGAAGCCTACGAACGCCTCTGGGCAGACGAACGATTTAAAGGCCGCAAAGCCCTTCTCAGAGAGCTGAAGGAAACATTACAAGACTTCTAAAAAAAAAATTAAAAAAAGGTGTTGACAAAGCAAAAAAAGTCGGTATAATAGTAAGA
>NZ_JBFNFG010000027.1:0-412 GCF_040888305.1 Streptococcus fermentans
CACGTTTAACAGTCTTGGTATTCAAGTTTTGAGCTTCGTTGTTTGTTGCATCATCCGCATATGGGTTGGCATTGGTATCTGCGTACTTATCTGCCAATTCTTTGTCATCGTCAACGAGCTTGTCACCAGTGATATCGAATTTCTCTTCAGAAACAACGTATTTCTCTGGTTGGAACTTAGGTTCTTCTGGAGGAGTTACACGGTTGTTAAATTCTTTATCCGCAATGTCGCCTACAGTCGCGATAAGAACTTTAGCTGTTCCATCGTGTTTAACTGTAACTGTTACATTCGCTTTCATTGTGTCGTATGTAACGGTTGCGTCTGAGCCTTTAACTTCTTCTACTGTGTAGTTGTGTACGCCTTCTTGGCCTTTCTTGAACTCAAGTTTAGAGAACTTAACGTTACCAGATGC
>NZ_JBFNFG010000028.1:0-403 GCF_040888305.1 Streptococcus fermentans
TCTGAATCCGTATCAGAATCAGTAAGCGAGTCAATTTCTGAATCACTCTCAGAATCAGTGTCAGAGTCAGTAAGCGAATCTGTATCTGAATCAGTGTCAGAGTCAGTAAGCGAATCAGTAGCTGAATCACTCTCAGAATCAGTAAGCGAGTCAATTTCTGAATCCGTATCAGAATCAGTAAGTGAATCAGTTTCTGAATCAGTATCAGAATCAGTAAGTGACTCAATTTCAGAGTCAGTAAGCGAATCTGTATCTGAATCAGTGTCAGAGTCAGTAAGAGAATCAGTATCTGAATCAGTGTCAGAGTCAGTAAGCGAATCAGTATCTGAATCACTCTCAGAATCAGTAAGCGAGTCAATTTCTGAATCCGTATCAGAATCAGTAAGTGAATCAGTTTCTGAAT